>JBEKEB010000092.1:0-14966 GCA_050014055.1 Anaerolineales bacterium
TATATTGAGATGCAAAATGAAAAGCCGCAAAATGATAACGAAGACTTTCAAGTTGGGGAGCTTTAGGCGGCTTTCAGCCGCTCACCAAAGCTACCGGCTTTCAGCCGGTAGTAATTTACTTCATCTATTCAAATTTGTTCACATTTTATGAATTATATTTTACGTTTTACGCTTAAGGTTTCCAATTCAATAATACGTTCAACACCTTCAGGTTCATATCGAAATCGGTATCGGTATGGTTGGTCAATTCGAGATCCAACGAGGCGATGCCCTGGTTGGCAGTCCAATCCACCATCCCGCCGGTGTAATCGCAGCCGGTATCAAGCGCCGGGTAATGATACGTGGTCACATCCGCCACGGCTTGCGCCAGACTCTTGGAGGCGCTGCTGATGGGAATGCCGCCGGGGAAAATACCCAGCGCGGCGCTGTGGTAATTGATCAAGTCAACGAAGTGGTGGTCTTGAATGAATGCCATCAATGCCTTGGTCTCCGGCTCGGAAGCAGGACCGGTCCCGCCGGTGACGTAGGTGGTGGTCCAGCAGCCGGTGCGCGGCCAATCCTTCTGCCAGTTGGCCGGCCAATTGCGATTCAGGTCCACGCCATTGGCATTAGCGCGGCCCAAGTAGTTGAGGCCACGCGCCACGCCATCCGGGTTCAGGTCGTGCAGGATATAGAGCGTCACGTCTGACGGAATTACGTCGGGATTCTTTCCAATGTATGCCATCAATTGTTCGGCCAATTCGACGGTATTGTATTCGTCACCGCCGTGCATACCGGCAACGATGAGCCGTTCAGATGGTCCCGTGCCGAAACGATACACTTCCAGGGACCGTCCCTGGACCGATTTGCCGATCGTGATGGGTCCCTCGCTGAAGGGAATGGGAGTCAGTGTTACGGTGGGAGTCTGCGTTGCGGTTGGGGTAACGGAGGGCGTCAGGGTGTCTGTCGGTGGCAGGGTTGGTGTGGGGGGCAAAGTTGGTGTGGCAGCCAGTGTGAAGGCGGCGGGCACGGCCGGCGTTGGGCTAAAGGAGAACGACTTTGCAGATGAGTTCATCCAGAACCAGGCGGCCACCACCAACAAGGCGACCAGGAGATTGAAAATCCAGAACCCGGTCACGAACCGGCGCAGTTTAACCGTGGAGGATGGTGGCATCTACTTCCTGGCCTCCAGTGCAATCCGCCGCAACCAGTCGATGGCTGAGTTGACGGTCCAGCGGACTGCATTTTTTGGATGGCCACCATACGTCAGCTGCCGTTCCACCCGGCCGAGCGGGGTTATGACGGCCACGGAAATATCCTGGCTTTCACCGGAGATGGACAATGCAACTGCTAGGGCGACCGAGCTATTGAATTCCTGATTGGTTTTTTCGGCGGCCTGACCCAGTGATCCAGCCTGTAAGGCCTGCTGGTTACCGCCGCGATAGAGCGGGTGGCCGGCCTGTTCGAAACGTCTCAGCAGCGCGCCATCCAGGCCGCTTTCCACGCAAGCCAGGCTCCAGCCGCGCTGCGCCAAGGCCGCCAGGGTGATGTTTTCAAGGGTATCGCTGTCGGCGCCGAAGACATCATCTCCCAACCGGAGACGCACATCCTTTTCCACATCGGCGATCAATCGGCCCGCCTCGGTTGCGCTGCCGGCTTTGGCGGCGATACGGATGTCCACGATGCCGGAGTGAGCGGTCAAACCGATGGTAGGGTTTTTCAGGGCTTCCAGATCGCCGACCCTTTCGTCGAGAACACCTTCGCCGATCCCGCTGACGTGCAGAGTCCGAACTAAGATAACATCCTGCAGGTTGAACCGTTTTTGCAGGTAGGGCACAACGGCCCCGGCCAGCAGGGTTTCCATTTCACGCGGCACACCTGGAAGGGTGATGACAACCCTCAGCCCTGCCTCTGCTCCCATTGGGACAGGGGAAGTTTCAACAATGAATGCCGGGGCGGTACCGACCGGATTTTCAATCACCATGGCGCCCAGGGGGATGTAGGCCTGGCGCTTCTGGTTTTCGGTGGGAGTGCGACCATAGCGGGCGATGCGGGCGACGATTTGGTCCCACAGTTCCGGGTGAAATTCGAGTGTCACACCGGCGGCATCGGCGATGGCCTGGCGGGTGGGGTCGTCCACGGTGGGACCAAGACCGCCTGTGGTGATGACAATGTCGGCGCGCTGCAAGGCTGCCCGCACGGCTTCGGCAATGCGCCCGGCATTATCCCCGACCGTCTGGGTGCGGTAGAGATCCACGCCCAGGCCGCGTAATGTCTGGGCGATGAAGCGGGTGTTGGTGTCGGCGGTCTCGCCGAGCAGGAGCTCGGTCCCGATGGTAATGATCTCTGCAGTTGGCATGGCTGGATTATATTCTTAAAACAGTCGGGGCGGCAGTTTTTCTGCCGCCCCGAACGTTTTGACAGGGACTAAAAAAGGATAGAAGAGGGGCGGATACATAGGTCCGCGCCGGCTTATTCCACTCCCAGATAGGCTTTTTGGACCATTTCGTTGTTTTTCAAATTGGCCGCCGTGTCCTGCAGGACGATCTGTCCGGTCTGGATGACGTAACCACGGTGAGCAATGGAGAGGGCCATCAGGGCGTTTTGCTCCACAAGGAGGATAGTGGTGCCCTCCTGGTTGATTACTTTGATAACGTTGAAAATTGCCTCCACCAGGACGGGCGCCAGACCCATCGATGGTTCGTCCATCAGGAGCAGGCGCGGGTGGGCCATCAATGCCCGACCGGTAGCGAGCATTTGCTGTTCTCCGCCGGAGAGAGTCCCCGCCACCTGGCGTTCACGCTCCTTCAGGCGGGGAAAGATGGAGTAGACCCGTTCCAGGTCTTTCTGAACGGCGGCGTGGTCGCGGCGGGTGTACGAGCCCAAATCAAGGTTCTCGGCCACGGTCAAGCGGGCGAAAATGCCGCGCCCTTCAGGAACCATCGCCACACCTTTCGCGACAATTTCATGTGGCTTGAAAGGGTTGATATCTTCGCCTTCGAGCAAGACATTCCCCTGGCGAGGTTTCTGGATGCCACAGATGGAACGCAAGGTGGTGGTTTTGCCAGCTCCATTAGACCCGATCAGGGTGACGATTTCCCCTTTTTCCACCGTCAGCGAGATGCCTTTGAGCGCATGGATGTTCCCGTAATACGTGTGTATGTCGTTAATTTCGAGCATTGGCATAATAAAGTACCTCGCGATCAGGCAGGCAGTGGGGTGGGGTTATTAAGCCCGGAGGCCGCGCCACTTCCCAGGTAGGCTTCGATGACACGCGGATCGCCCTGGATTTCAGCGGGAGTCCCCTCGGCGATCTTCGCGCCGTAATCCAGCACGGCGATGCGTTCGCTGATACCCATGACCACGCGCATATCATGTTCGATCAGCAGGATGGTGATGTTCAATTCATCGCGCAGGCGGCGGATGAAGTGCATCATTTCGGTGCTTTCATGCGGGTTCATCCCGGCAGTCGGTTCATCCAGCAACAGCAAGCGTGGCTGGCTGCCCAGGGCGCGCGCAATTTCCAGCCTGCGCTGGGCCCCATAGGGCAGGTTGCGGGCCAATTGGTCTCCCAGACCGACCAGACCGACAAAATTCAGCAGTTCCCGGGCTTTCTCGAGCGCCTGTTTTTCCTCTTTAACTACGCGGGGTGTGTGAAGAATTGCTTCCACCCATGAACCCCGTATGCGGGAATGCTCACCAACTAGGATATTTTCAATGGCACTCATATTGGCGAACAGGCGGATATTCTGGTACGTGCGCGAGATGCCTCGATAGGTGACTTGATCAGGAGACAATCCGACCAGCGATTCCCCGTAAAAAAGGACATCGCCCGCTTCCGGTTCGTAGAAGCCGGTAATGCAATTATAGAAAGTTGTCTTCCCGGCTCCATTTGGACCAATGACACTGAAGATGGAATTTTCTTCAATCGCCAGATCCACGGAGTCGACCGCGGTCAGGCCACCGAATTGCTTGGTCAGGGAACAGGTTTCCAGTGCGATGGTCATTTTTCACCCCCTTCTTTGGGGGGACCGGGCACTCCATTGTCTTTTTCAACGTCCATTTTTCGGCGCGAGGATGGAATGATGCCGGCGGGTCGCCAGAGCATCATGACCACCAGCAGGGCACCAAAGACCAGGACGCGGTAATCCTGCAGTTCGCGCAGCACTTCGGGCAGGCCCTTGAGCACCAGTGCACCGGCGATAACGCCGGGAATATTACCCATACCACCAACGATCACGACTGCGACTACATTGACAGAAACCATGAAGGTGAAATCTTCCGGACCGGTGAACTGGTTGCGGGAGGCGAACAGCGCGCCGCCCAATCCGGCGAAAGCCGCGCCGATGGCAAAGGCCATGAGTTTCTGCGTCAACGTATTGATTCCCATGGCGCGCGAGACGGTCTCATCTTCACGCATGGCTTCCCAGGCGCGCCCGACGCGCGAATTTTGCAAGCGATTGGTGACAAAGATGATCAATATCGCCGCCAGGAAGATCAGGTAAACGAAATCCGCTCCGCTGTTAAATGGTTTCCCGAACAGGGTCGGACCGGCGATGCTGGGTACACCTTTCGGCCCACCTGAAAAGGAAGTCATGGCATCACTCGTGCTTAACAAGCGGATGATTTCACCGAAGCCGAGGGTCACGATGGCCAGATAATCGCCGCGCAAGCGCAATACCGGTGCACCGAGCAAAAGCCCGGTTAGAGCGGCCAAGACAACCCCGATCGGTAGTGCGATCCAGAAACTCCACATAAGATGTTGCGGCGCAGGGGCGGTCAGCAGAGCCATGGTATACGCCCCTATGGCAAAGAAAGCCACATATCCCAAGTCAAGCAGCCCGGCCAGGCCCACCACGATATTCAACCCCAATCCGAGCAAAACGTAAATACAAACAGTTCCGATGGTGTAGTTCCAGTACTGTCCGGCCACCAGAGGCACCAGAAAAACCAGCAGAAGGAGCACACCATAGACGACATAACGGGTGGCAGGGTTACCGCGCACTCGTTTGATAAGAGGCCTTTGATTGAATTCATCCAAGTTGTTCTTCCAGCTTGCCATGCTGCGGGCTCTCCAACTGCCGCGTCCGATGCCACGACTTAACAGTCCGCCCAGAAAACCTGTCAGCGTGAAAAGAACGAGATGGAAGATCGCACCCTGGATGGGGCTGAACCCCAGCAGAAACATTTTGATCGCCGCAGGCAGCAAAGCCGCCAAGTACATATTGATCGGTACATGGTTCAGATTAAGCGTCCCGACCAGCAAAGCCAGCAAGCCAACCAGTATTCCGTGCACCAAGCCGGCGGTAAATCCGCCGATTAAAGCGGGTGCCCAGGGATCATCCGTCTGACCCTTGCTTTTCCGCGACCCATATGATCCGGCCCACAGACCCACCAGGGCCAGGAAGATGAGCATGTTAACCATCTGGGGTGTCAAGCCGAGGAAGGGGGCGGCGTTTTTATTACCGAAGAGATCTGCCAAAAGGTCCCCGGATGTACCGGTAAAGCCGATCAGGAACAGGAAAATGGTGACGATGCCGAAGGTAACCCCGGCACTCAGGGCCAATCGCAATTGTCTCTTCATCACACCTTCTCCTCTGTCAATACTTCACCCACAATGCCGGTCGGGCGGAATATCAGCACCAGCACTAGGATGCCAAAGGCGATCACATCGGCGAGCTGGTAGCTCATGCCGAGGATGCCCGGGCCTAGCGATTCCACCAATCCCAGGAACAGTCCACCCAGCATGGCGCCGGGTACACTCCCGATGCCGCCCAACACAGCCGCAGTGAAAGCTTTAATGCCTGGGAGGAAGCCGACGTAGTAGTAAACCAGGCCGAGATGAATGCCCCACATGACGCCACCTGCGCCAGCCAGAGCTCCGCTGATGATAAAGGTCCGGCTGATGACTGCATCAACATCGATCCCCATCAAAGCTGCCACCTGCTTGTTTTCTGCAACCGCCCGCATGGAGCGACCCAGGCGGGTGCGCATGACCAGCATATACAGGCCAGCCATGAGCAAAACTGAGACTACCACTGTCAATACACCCGTATAAGGCAGGATGACGGTCGTCCCCCCGATGGGGAGATTCCAACCATTTCCGCGGGTCAGAATGGCCGGGTTGGAATAATCCCGTCGCTGGGTGCCAAAAAGCAATTGTGCAGCATTTTCCAGAAATATAGAAGCTCCGATGGCGGAAATCAAAGGTACCAGTCGAGGAGCTCCCCGCAGAGGCCGATAAGCGATTTTTTCGAGAAAAAAGCCGCCCAGGGCGGCTACAGAAGCACCGACGATAAAAGCAGCTACAACCGAAAGAATTGGATTCGCATCCAGAAAAGTCATTTTAGGGTCAGCCAGGGTAGGGGCGGGAATGGCTTTGAAAGCTTCGAAGACAAAATACCCGCCAAATGCGCCGACCATCATGATATCGCCGTGGGCAAAATTGATCATCCGTAATATCCCATAGACCAATGTGTAGCCAATGGCAATCAGGGCATATACGCTTCCCAGGACAACACCTGCAATAAGGAAACGGGCCCACGTGTCAGGCCCGTAGGCGGGACTGCCGATAAATACAACATAAAGTCGCCAGAGCAAATATCCGGCGAAAAGGATTCCAAGAATGAATTGAACGATCTTATAAGTACTGACCCGCCGGGCGGGTGATTTAGCGCTGGGCATGGCCCTTTCTCCTCATTAATTGGAGTGGTAATAATAAAATGGCGGGGCAAGCGAGGCCTGCCCCGCCATCTATTCAGACACTTAACCGGGACGCAAAAGTACTGCGTTCAAGTTTATTGGACCGGAACCCACTTTCCACCCTGGTCAATGTTGAAGACCGGGCCGGAGGCCGAGCATTCGCCGGTGGCATCGCAGGTGATGGTGCCGGAAAGGCCCTGATAATTATTGGTGGCGCGCACGGCTGCAACCAGCGCAGCGCGTGGGATGTACAACTTGCCACCGCTCAGAACAGCGACACTTTCAATGGCTTTGATCAGAACCGCAGCGGAGTCATAGGCAGTCCAGGAGTAAGGAGAGAGCTTGCCAGCGGGCTGGCCATAGGCGGCCAGATAGGCAGCGTCGAACTTGGTCTTGGCAGCCGAAGCAGGCGGGATGAGGGAGGTGGAGTAAGCGCCTTCGCCATTCGCGCCGGAGCGGTCGAGGAAATCCTGGCCGAAGGTACCATCATCACCAAAGAAGGTGACGCCCGTCAGACCGGCCTGTTTCATCTCGTTGACGATCACGACTGCTTCCGCGGTATAACCGCCATAGAAGAGCGCCTGGGGTTTCTTGGAGGCAATATCGGCCAGTGGAGCGCTGTAGTCAGACTGGCCGGGGGTGATGGCTGTGAAAGCAACCACGGTTCCGCCCAATGCTTTAAACTGATCGTTTACAACCTGGGCGAGGCCCTGGCCATAGGCCTGACCATCGTGCATGATCGCCAGATTCTTGACGCTCAACTTGTTGTAAAGATAGGCCGCCGCAAATTTACCTTGGGCGGCATCCGTGAAGACGTCGCGGTTGAAGACCTTGGAACCGGTTGTGGTCAGGGAGGGATTGGTGGCCGAGGGAGACATCATCGGGATGGCGGCTTTTTCGTAGATGGGAATGGCAGCCGCGGTAGCGCCGGAGAAGATATGGCCGGCGATGGCGACAACTGCCGGGTTGGCAACGAACTTGTTGGCCACGGCCGCGCCGCCTTCAGCGGTGCCACCGTCGTCTTCAGCGTCCAGCGAGAACGAGAAGCCCTGGAACTGGCCAGCGTCTGTGACGGCCAGCTTCTGAGCGTCGGAAATATCCTGGCCGAAAGCAGCGTTATCACCGGTCATGGGGGCGCCCATGCCGATGACGATGCTTTGTCCGGTGGAAAAGACTGCGCAACCAGAGGCATCAGATTTGCAAACTGCGGGGGCAGCAGCAGCTCCACCGCAGGCAGTCAAAATCATGCTGGCTGCCAGAACAACGGAAAGAATAAAGATTAGGCGTTTCATGGATTTCTCCTCCAAAGGGTTGGTTTAAATCGGTTAATTTTGATCGCAAAACGTGTGGAAAGTATGAGCCGACCAGGCTGGTTGATTTTGTCTGAGACCACCTCCTTCAGGATACATGTTTTATTTTGGTGATGAGGGCAAATTCTACTCATCAGGCTGCATGAAACAAATACTTGTGCTCAATTGGTTCGAAAAAGGGGATTCAAAAAAGCACGGCGTATTAAATCCGTGATTATTATACAGAATCAACCATTGGTCAAGGTTTTACATGGCTTTTTTTTCAACCCGGTACTTCTTGCCATTTCATAGATTCGTTTCACGCACAACCTGGCGACATAACCAATTGGGTGGGAGTGGGTTGAAAAAAATATTGGCTTGTTTTAAGAAGCTGGCAAGTTCGCTGGTGAATTCCGCCCGGATGTGTATTCCGCATGCACTGAACATATGCTTGTAGAAACCAAGCATCCACCCGAAAAATGCGAATATCCCCCGAAATTTCGGACAGGTTTTAATGGGGGAAGGCTTGTGCCAGCCATGGGAGCGGATTCACCTGGATGCCATTGACCCATACTTCGAAATGGAGATGAGGACCGGTGACACGTCCAGTGGCGCCGATTTGCCCGATCAATTGCCCGGCCTTGACGTGGTCCCCGACTGAAACTAGGAATTTTGATTGGTGATAGTAACAGGTAAAAACTCCCTGGCCATCGTCGATAATGGTGGCATTCCCGCGCACTGTCTTGAGCCCGGTAAAGACCACCACCCCGTCTGCTGCAGCATAGATGTCCAATGGATGGGCCGTGGAACATACTCCAAAATCGACCCCGGTGTGAAAGTCTTTAAATACTCCCCCGTTGTATGAGCGACGGTCGCCGAAACCTGCCCGGATGCAAGACGGGGTAGCTACCGGAAGTTGGAAGATCCCATTCCAATACTTTTCCGGCGTCGCCACCGAGGTAAGGGAAAGCAGCCATTGGTCCTCCGGACCGGTCACCGCCGGGTCGATCGTGGCAGGGTCCACTTCCAGGCCCGGGTCGGTGGGGAAATTCCCGGAACCGACCAATACCATCTGTTCGAACGACTGGACCGACCCGTCTGCACTGGTGACGTCAATCCGAAGCGGATACAGACCCGGGTCCAGTGCGCCGTAAATGCCCTGCAGCGCGACCTGGGTGTTGGCATCCGTTGGGTAGAAATGCAACGGATGGTCCACCAGCAGGCCACCCAGGGTGACCGCCTGCGAGCTGACCACCTTGATCTGGGCGGTTGAGCCCTGTACCAGTGGCAGCGGATCCACCTGTGCAGAGACCAGCGCGGCTGGCAACCCGGAAGGGGCTGCTTCCGAGTTCCCGGCGGGCAGGTAGAGCGTATCCCCGGGCAGACCGTCGGAGGGTACGCTGAGACCATTGATCTGTGCAACGCTCCAGGGATCGGTATCCCCCTTGACTGCCAGTTCCAGCATGGTTTCACCCTGTTCCAGATTGGCCCGGGAAGTCCAGGGAGGCTGATTGGCCTGTTCGAGGATGATCAGCCCGTAGCCAACATACAGTTCGGAAGGGCTGACTATGTGGTTTATTTTTTCCAGAGTAGCCTGATCCATCCGGTATTGACGGCTTAAACTGGGCAGGGTCTCACCGAAAGGCACCGGTTGGGTAATTAACGTGCCACTTAATCCTGCCAGTCCGGGGATGATCAGCCTGTCGCCGATATTAATATTTGTTGTGGTCAAATTGTTAATGGATTCGAGGTCGGCTACGCTGACATCGAAACGGCTGGCGATATCCCAGAGCGTGTCGCCTGCCTGCACAATATACACAGGGCCGGGTGGTGGACTGGCGATTGGGACTGAGGTGGCGGTTGGGACTGAGATGGCAGTTGGGACTGGGGTGGCTGTTGGGGCTAAGGTGTCGGTTGGGGCTGGGGTGACTGTTTGGGCCGAGACGGGAGTGGCTGAAACGATCAGGAGGAAAGCCAGGACGAAGGTGGCAAGGCGTTTACACATTTTGGAACTCGACCTGATCCCCAATGGTAAATTCGTTCAACCGGCTGGGGTGGATCTCCAGGATGTACCTGGCTGCCTGGCGCGGCGCGTAGGCGGGACGCCAGGAGCGCGCCAGAACGGTATCCACAACGGTATAGCCGGAATTGATCCAGATTACCGCCAGGTTCATATAAACAAAAAACATGTGAATGGATGTGTCGATGCGACTGTCGCGGGCTTCGACCAGCAACAGGCCTTCAGAGTGGGCCAGGCTGGAACGGCCCATCAAACCGCGCAAGCGGCAGGAGAAACTGTCACAATAAATTGCCTGCAATGGTGCAGGCAATGGTTTATTATTGTTTTCGATACGAATGATTTTCATAAACAATAAAGAAACGGGGCGAAGTATCGCCCCGCTTTGATTGGATTTTATCAGACGATCTTTTTACCGGCGAGCACGTTGTCGACGCTGTTTAATAGCTCCTGCGGGCTGAAAGGCTTGGCGATGTAA
Source organism: Anaerolineales bacterium (assembly GCA_050014055.1). GTDB lineage: Bacteria > Chloroflexota > Anaerolineae > Anaerolineales > Villigracilaceae > UBA877. The sequence goes on from JBEKEB010000092.1 coordinate 10,466, forward strand.
TCGTCCACTTTGGCAATATGCAAGCCCAATACTTTATCTATGCTTTGAGCCCTGGCAGTGACGACAATAACCGGGATATTTTTGGTTGTTTCGTCGGCTTTCATTTGCTGGTAAACTTCCCAGCCATCCATATCAGGCATCATTAGATCAAGCAGGACCAGGTCGGGGTGTTCTTTACGGATGATCGCCAATCCTTCTTCGCCGCTGTTGGCTCCACGGACATCAAAGCCGCGCCGGCCGAGAATCAGACGGATGAGATCGATCATTTCCTGTTCATCTTCAATACAAAGAATGAGTTTTGGGCTGTTATCAACCATGGCATGCCACCTGAGCGAATTAAGTTTACCACATTTGGGGGTGGATTAATAATGGCTCTTGGGGGAATCGCCGGGCTGAGACAGTAATTCGCGGTTGTTGCGCCGGTCTAGCCCGCTTAACAATCCCATTTTCTTTGCGTGCTCTGGCTTTTCCCAGACCGATTGAGGAAAAAAGAAGGTTAAAGAATTTATTAGAACTTTGTATAACATATTCCCCCAATCTGGTATAGAGTTCTATAGGTTGGTATAATTTGTCTTCATGGACAGGAGGTCCAAGTGAAATCGCGCAATCAATCCTATATCATTTACCTGCTGTTATTCATCGCCATCGTGGCAATGGTCTATTTCAATATTCAAAAGGCGCCTGCCACGCAGGGACCATTGGTCATCAGCGACGTTGCACAGCAGATTGAAGCCGGCAAGATATCCCGCATTATTGTTAATAATGACAGCAGTTTAACCGTAATCTCGACCAGCAACAGTTCCATCGAGCAAACCTCGCATAAAGAACCTGAAACAACCCTTGTCTCGCAGTTATTGGACCTGGGTGTAACGCCGGCGCAGCTCGCCAAGGTTTCCATAGAAGCCAACCCACCCAGCCCGTGGGCGGGTGTTCTGACTCTGTTGTCTTATCTCCTGCCGGTAATCCTGTTTGCCATTCTGTTCTGGTTCATCTTCCGCCAGGCCCAGGGTAGCAATAACGCCGCCATGGCTTTCGGCAAGTCGAAGGCGCGCATGTTCAGCGGGGAGCATCCCACCGTCACGTTTGAAGATGTAGCCGGTATTGATGAATCCAAGGAAGAACTCAAGGAAGTGGTCGAGTTCTTGAAGGAACCACAGAAATTCATACAATTGGGCGCGCGCATCCCGAAGGGTGTTCTACTGGTTGGCCCTCCCGGCACAGGCAAGACACTGCTTGCCAAAGCCGTCTCAGGCGAAGCGGGCGTACCCTTCTTCTCGATCTCGGGCTCGGAATTTGTCGAGATGTTCGTCGGTGTGGGCGCCAGCCGGGTGCGCGACCTGTTCGACCAGGCCAAGCGACATTCACCCTGTATTGTCTTTGTAGATGAAATTGATGCCGTCGGGCGCCAGCGCGGCGCCGGTCTGGGTGGTTCTCATGATGAGCGCGAACAGACCCTCAACCAGATGCTGGTCGAGATGGACGGCTTTGATACGGATACCAACGTGATCGTTGTGGCCGCCACCAACCGGCCGGACATCCTCGACCCGGCCCTGCTGCGGCCCGGACGGTTCGATCGCCGGATCACCCTCGACCGTCCCGATATGCGCGGACGCGAAGCCATCCTGAAAGTGCATGCGCGCGGCAAGCCCTTCGAGCCCAGTGTGGATCTCGGCACGATTGCACGCGGTACGCCCGGTTTCGTCGGCGCGGACCTGGAAAACCTGATCAATGAAGCCGCGATCCTGGCTGCCCGCCGAAATAAAAAAGCCATCGGCCAGCCGGAACTGGAAGAAGCCATCGAGCGGGTCGTGATGGGCCCGGAGCGTAAATCCCGCCTGATCAGCGACGAAGAAAAACGCATCATTGCTTATCACGAAGCCGGCCATGCCGTGGTGGTTACCGCCATCCCGGAAGCCGACCCGGTGCAGAAGATCTCCATCGTCGGGCGTGGACAGGCCGGCGGTGTGACCTGGTTCCGACCGGAAGATGACCGTGTCCTGACTTCGCGCAAGAAACTGATTGCGCAACTGGCCGGGGCGCTGGGTGGACGGGTAGCCGAGAAGATCGTTTTCGACGATATCACCTCGGGCGCATCTAATGATCTGGAGCAGGTCACACGCATGGCGCGTGCCATGGTGACCCGCCTGGGCATGAGCACGGAGCTGGGTTCGATGGTCTACGGCCAGAAGGAAGAACTGATTTTCCTGGGCCGTGAGATTTCCGAACAACGCGATTACTCTGAGGCGATTGCCCAACAGATCGACAAGGAAGTTCGCAAACTGGTGGATGAAGCCTATGACCAGGCCTTCGGGATATTAAAAAAATATCGCGAGCAATTGGATGCGATTGCCAATAAGCTGCTTGAGGTCGAGTCGCTGAATCGTGAGGATTTCGAGAAAATTTTCCCGCCGCCCTTCCCCAAGAAAAGCGGCACGCCGCAGCCGGCGTAATTAAACAATAAACGTAAAACGTAAAAAGAGCCTCCTAGCTGGGGGCTCTTTCCGTTTCGCGGTTTACAAATAACGAATTACGTTTTATTTTTCTTTCAGTTCCCACTTCAATATTTTCCCCACGTTGGATTTGGGGAGTTCGGCGCGGAACTCGATCAGGGTCGGGATTTTGAAGGGAGCCAGGCGCTTCCGGCACCAAGCCTGGAGCTCGGCCTCTTCGAGCAATTGTCCAGGCTTGCAGACCACCCAGGCTTTGACCGTCTCGCCGCGATACGCATCCGGCACCCCGGCCACGGCGGCTTCGGCAACTTTCGGGTGTGCGGCAAGTACTTCTTCCACCTCGCGCGGCCAGACTTCCATTCCGCCCGGTTTGATCAGTTCCTTCTTGCGGTCCAGGATGGTAAAGTACCCGTCTGCATCCATGCGGGCGATGTCGCCGGTGTAGAGCCAGCCATCCCGTAACGATTGCCGTGTTTCTTCGGGCATGCTGTGGTACCCCAGCATCACTTGCGGACTCTGGATGATCAACTCGCCCGGTTCGCCAACCGGCATTTCAGTAAACCCATTTTCCAGGTCGACAATTCTGGCATCAACGTCGGGGAGCGGCAGACCGATTGAGCCGGACCGATTTTCCCCTTGCAGAGGATTGCAGTGCGTGGCGGTGGGTGCCTCGGACAAGCCGTAGCCCTCCAGGATGCGCCCACCGGTGAGCTGCTCGAATTTCTGCTTGGTTTGTATCATTAATGGGGCCGAACCGGAGATGCAGGCTTTAATACTTGTCAGATCAACCTTCCCGGCAATCACATCCGGGGCATTGTTGATGGCGTTGTAGAGCGTGGGGGCGGCCGGGAAATAGCTGACGTGGCTGGTCTGGATGGCCGAGAGCAACTCGGCGATATTGCGCGGGTCAGGAATGATGACCAGGCTGGCGCGCAGAGCCATGCCCAGCAGCATCCCGCAGACCATGGCGTAGATGTGGTAGACCGGCAGGGCCAGCAGGAACGTTTCCTGCTCTTCCCGAAGAGTGGACATCCAGGCCTTGAACTGCAGGGAGTTGGCCACCAGATTGCGGTGGCGTGCCACGGCGGCCTTGGCAATACCGGTCGTCCCGCCGGTATATTGGAAGAGGGCAATATCGTCGGGACCAGTTTCGGATTTGAATGCGAAGGAGCCAGAGGAGTTAAAGGCAGCAGATGTTCTAGAGGTATCTGAGGTTTTATTATTTCCATGCGTGTCCATACCCTGAGGGTGCATACTCACGCTTAGAAGAGAGATCAAATGCAAGTCGCCCGATTGGAGAGGTGCCTTGCCGTTCACAATAACACGGCGGATACCGGTCGTGGGTCGGGCGGCCTGGATGCGCTCGTACAAACTTCCGGCGCAGAAAATGGTTTCCAGTCCGGCGTCATTGACCTGGTGGACAATCTCGGGCGGAGTGTAGAGTGGGTTGACGGCCACCACCACCGCCCCGGCTTTCAGGATGGCAAAATAGACCAGCACGAATTCCGGGCAGTTGGGCATGCAGATGCCAACCCGTTCTCCTTTGCGGATGCCGAGGCTGCGCAGCAGCGCGGCCAGCCGGTCGGTTTGATCTGAAACCTCCCTGTAGGTGGTTGTTTCACCCTGGAAGATCAGGCAGACGCGTTCCGGACACAGCCGGGCGGCTTCGTCCAGGAAATGGAAGACCGGGACGGCGGGATAAACGAGATGTGCTGGAACGCCGGGATCGTAATGCAAGAGCCAGGGTTTGGTGGTCATTCGAAGAGTATAGCGGAAAGCGCCGTGTGTGTCAAAGATAGCGTATTCGCTGGTCCCCACAATTCACCTTCCGATCTAGAAAAGTGAACTGATAAATGTCAGAATTGTCATGAGAGAATTTCAGTGGTATATTTTATTATTCGTTTTGATACGAATGATGCCTTGAACTTAGGTTAATTGCAACTTCTATTTACCGGAGCTGATTTAACCCGGGTGGATTGCCCGGCATTGCCCTTTCCCCTCAGTCTGGAAGACAACGCGAAGTGATTAAAATTTCCCCAAGATTGTAAAAT
>JBEKEB010000093.1:0-14922 GCA_050014055.1 Anaerolineales bacterium
GACTATATAGCGCTGGAAGAGGAAAGCCAGGATCACTGGCGGCAGCGCTGCGATGATGCCGCCGGCCATCATGCCATTGATATTCACGGCATACCGGCCCACAAACTCGGCAATCGCCACCGGTACCGTTTTGGCAGCCAGTGTGCTGGTAAAGATAAGTGCATAGAAGAATTCATCCCATGCCACCAGAAAAGTGAACATGGCCGTGGAGACCAGCCCCGGTACGGAAATGGGCATCACCACCCGGAACAATATACCCAGGCGGGTGCAGCCATCTATGCGCGCGGCATCCTCCAGTTCCATCGGTACCGATTGGAAGAAGGCCGCCATCATCCAGATGGCATATGGCAGCGCAAAACTCATATACGTCACGATCAAAATAATTGGCTTGTTGATTAATCCCAGGCTGGAACCAATAATATACAGCGGCAGGATCAGCGAGACTTCTGGGATCATGCGTGTGGCAATGATTCCCAGTTGAATCGTGTGGCCGAAGCGGAAGTGGATCCGCACCAGGGCATAGGCCGCCAGGCTGCCGATCAGGATGCAAATGACCGTCACGCTGGAAGCAATCTTAAAGGAATTCAATAATGCCACCGCAAATGTGCGCGGCACCGCCGAAGTGGCCTGCCCGGGGAAGATGATATCCAGGTAATTCTGCATGGTCGGGTGCTGCGGGATCCAATGGATGGGAATGGCATACAGTTCCGCCTGGTTGGACAGGCTGGCGCTGAACAGCCATAGGATCGGAAAGAAAATAAAAAAGAAGACCGGCAAGGTTAGCAAAAATAGAAAAGCCTTGCGGAAGATTTTATTGAAACGCATCATTGGGTCTCCTCCGGGCGGTACAACCACCTGATAAAGATCAGCGCCATGCATATGGTGAAGAAGGAGATCAGGAATGACAGAGCTGCGCCAATACCCTGGTTTCCCCAGGGGAAGGAATTCAGGTACGTCAAATAGGTGATGGTGAGGGTTTTATTGGCCGGCCCGCCGTTGGTAATGATGTAAACGATATCAAATACACGGAAGGCATCCACCGTACGAGCGACCAGCGCCACCAGGATGGCCGGGCGCAGCAAGGGCAGCCGGATGCTCCAGAAACGCTGGAAGGCATTCGCGCCGTCCACCGAGGCCGCTTCGTCCAATTCCAGCGGCAGTCCCGCTAGGGCGGCTTGCAGGATCAGCGCTACAAATGGCAGCATGTGCCAGACATCCGCTACGATGACCAGCGGCATGGCCAGGTTCGGCAGGGTTAGCCATGCAACGTAATGTTTGATCAGACCCAGCTGCATCAACAGGCCGTTCAGCGCGCCGAAATCGGCATTGTAGATCCACCGCCACATGGCGCCATTGACGATGGTCGGTACCGCCCAAGGGATGATCAGGCAGATGCGCAGGACCTTCCATCCCCAAGGATGGGAATGGATCAACTGGGCAATCGCCATTCCCCCCACCATTTCCAGACCCACTGAGGCCACCGTGAAATACATCGTCCGCCCAATGGTATCCCAGAATGTCTGGTCCTTGATCATGGCCATGTAATTTCCCAAGCCCACAAAAGTCCGCACCTGGTTGATGCCTGTGGGAGCCTTGAAGAAACTCAGGATGAATGTGTAGATGATCGGCCACAAAGTCACGCCCAGGATCACCGCCAGGCTTGGGATAAGCAAAAGCCAAGCCGTGCGCGCATCCTGGGCCCGTAAGGAATGCCTGGGTTTGGGAAGAAGGGTTGAATTCGTTGCCATCTCTATATATTTTGGGTGGGTTTGCATGGGGTTGCAAACCCACCCATATTTCTGTCATTGCGAGGCGTTCTTCATCGTCCCGATGTCCTTCGGGATGCCAAAGCAATCTCCATACCTGACAGTGGGATTGCTTACCCTACGGGTACGCTACGCGATCGTCGCCAAATTACGGCTTCTCGCAATGACGCAGGTAGAAGGTTACTTGGCGGCCAGTGTGACCCACGTGGCTGCGGCTTCATCCAGAGCTGCCTGGGGCGTCTTGCCTCCCGTCAGGGCTTCTTGGATCGCCAGTTGAAGCGCCGCGGAACCCTCGTTGTAATAAGGTACGGTCGGGCGTTCGTTGGCAAAGGGGAATTGCGCCTGGAATGCCGGCACGGTCACCGGATTCGTGGGGGAGGCAGCCAATAATGTTTGCAAGGCAGCTCCCGAAAAATCATTCTGCCAGACCGGCAGCATTTCCGCTGAATACTTGATCTGCACGGCATTGCTGGCCAGATAGGTCAGGAACTTCCAGGTCTGGTCCGGGTAGGGGGTGGTGGCCATGACAGCAAACGAGCTGGAACCATCCACGCTGGAACCCTTGATGCCGGCTGCCTTGCCGGCTGCGAAGACTGGCATGGGCGCAAATGCCGCTTGGCCGACGACCTGCGATTTGGTGGCATCATTCGAATCGCTGTACTGGAATAGCCAATTCACAGCAAAGGCGGATTTTCCGGCCAGGAAGTCCGCTTCGACGGCATTTTCGTCGGAGGAAACCGAACTCGGGTTGGACAGACCATCATCGAGAGTCTGTTTCATCCAGGTCAGCACCTGGACGCCCTTGTCATTGTTGAAGACTGGCTTGCCGCTGGCATCCAGGAACGCGCCACCGTTGCCGAACAACAACGCGGTGAAATCACAAACCACGCCTTCCTTCTGGTTCCACGACCAGATCACCGGGTATTCCGCCAGGCCTTTTGACTTAATGATCTTGGCCTGGTCCACCAGTTCCTCCCAGGTCGTAGGAGGCGCGCTGATTCCGGCTTTCTGCAGGATGTCTTTGTTGTACATGAAGTACTTCACGTCCATCAACCAAGGCATACCGTAGATCTTGCCATTGCGGGTCACGCCATTCCATGAGGCCGCGAACATGTTCGTCTTCATATCGGCTGTGACACGGTTGGTGACATCCAACAGGTATCCATCTTTAATGAATTCATCCGGCCAGATCACATCGATCATGGCGGCATCGTACGCCGGTGGTTTGGCAGCCATACCGGTCACGATCTTGTCATGGACATAATCGTAACCGAGGTATTCCATATTCACTTGGATGTCCGGATTCTGGGCCTCAAAATCCTTGACGATCTGGTCGATCTCGGCCGGTTTCAGCCCGGCCTGGTCCATGGTCAGCACATGGATGGTGACGGGACCAGCTGGCTTGCTTGCGCATCCGGCCACGCTTAAAACCAGGATGATCGTGATCATCCCTATCAATATCTTATTCAAGCTACGCATATTCCTCTCCTTCGAATAATCTGAACGGATAGATGGTACGAACTTTTTGCAAAAATTCTACTTCAGGAACCACCTCCTTTCAGGAACACATTTGGTTCCGACTTGAAACCGGTCAACGAAGTACGAAATCTCCACATCGTCCTTGAAAGGGAGACTTTGTACTCCCCAAAAGATCATTATGACAGTTTATGGACAACATAGAAATTCGAAGTATTGTGCAATACATTCGTGATGGCGCCCATCACGGTGGCTTGCAACCCCAGGTCCGAGACGACCAGCCTGGGCGGGTTGGGGATCGCCCCGATCAGGCGCTTCAGGATCGGGGTGATCAGCATATCCGCCGAGCGGGAAACGCCCCCCCCCAGCACCACCAGCTCCGGGTCGAAGAAGGCCACCAGGTTCGCAATGGCGATTGCCAGGTAATCCACCGTCTCATCGATCACCTTCCAGGCCCAGGGTTCACCCTTGCGGCCAGCCTCGAAGACATCCTCCGCCGTCAGGTCAACCAGTTCCGCCTGGCTGCGCTGGGAGCCCGGCAACTCGCGCGCCCGCGCCGCGATGCCGGTGCCCGAAGCGACACTTTCGAGTGCACCAAAATCCTGGTAATTCTTTCCCAGGAACTCCCTGCCTGGTATCATATTGCCGATCTCGCCCGAAGCCTCCTTCGAGCCGCGGTAGAGTGCCCCATCGATGATAACGCCCGCACCGATACCGGTACCAATCGCGATCAGGATCATGTCCTGCACGTTCTGCCCGGCACCGAACCACAGCTCGCCCAGCGCTGCCAGGTTCACGTCGTTGTCCACCGTGATTGGCAGATCATACCGCTCGGCCAGCTTGGCCTTGAGCGGGAACTTGTCCCAGTGTAGGGTGTAGGCCCATGTGACAATGCCTTCCGTATGCAGGGTCACGCCCGGCGCCCCCACCCCGATCCCGAGCACTCGCCGTCCGGCCACCTTGGGGCTGATTAGTAACTTATCTATCAACGTGGTGAGATAATTGAAACTATCCTCCCCCGAAGTGCCGTGCCGGCTGATATTGACCTCGTCCAGGATGTTGCCGCCCAGGTTGGATATCGCTCCGTACATTTTGGTCCCGCCCATATCCACCCCCACCACCACAAAGCCATCCGCATTGAACTCAAGCAGCGGTCTCCGCCTTCCGCCGCTCCATTCGCTGGTGCCTTGCGCGCGCACGAAGCCTTCCGCCGCCAGCCCATCCACGATACGCATGACGGTCGGCAGGCTGACATCCAGCCGCTCAGCGATGGCCGTGCGGGAGATCGGGCCTTCCCGGCGGATGGTCTCCAGGATGGCCGATCGGTTAATGTCACGCATTGCTGAAGCAGTGATTGTGAGAGGATAAACCATACAGCCTCAAGAGGATCAAGGTGTTTGTTATTTACACCATGTAATTAATACTTACATGATGTAAGTATTGTAGCAAAAATAAAAACAGAAGTCAATAGGCAATTTCCGGATTGAAGATTAGGTGTGCCCAGTGTAGGTTATCTGGAAAAAAATGGCTGCGTTCCTGTGCAGGCAACATTCCCCCGTACTCCTTATTATCAAGTGCCCAATCCCCCCATGACCTTCCTCAACGCCTCGAGCCCTTCCAGGTCCTCCAGGTCCATCCATTGCAGCATTACCCTCTGCACCCCCGCCTTTTCCAGTTCGGCCAGTTGCGGCAGGATTTCATCCCCCACCCCCACGATCATCCCCCGCTCGCGCAGCTCCTCCACCGGGCGCCCATGCAGCTTGGATTCCAATCCGGCTCTCGTCTGCGCAAAGCGGATGCCCGTCATCATCGAACGCCGCACTGCTTCCGGCTTTCGTCCCTCATCGCTGAGCCAATCGTCCAGCCTGGCAGACAGGTGCGCGAAGCCTGCCGGCGTCTGGAAGACCGCGTTCCACTCATCCGCGTAACGCGCCGCCAGCCGCAGCGTGCGCTTCTCGCCGTTCCCGCCGATCAATATACTTGGCCCGCCCGGGCGTTGCGGGCGCGGCAGCAGGCTGGCCTGCCGTAGTTGGAAAAATTGTCCTTCGAAGCTCACCGGCTGATCGCTTTTCAGCAGGCGCGTGATCGCTTCTAGGCCTTCTTCGAACCGCACAAAGCGCGCTTTCATATCCAGCAGATCCAGGCCGAACAAATGGTGTTCGCGTTCCTGCCAGCCCGCCCCCAGCCCCAGCATTAACCGCCCGCCCGACAGGTCGTCCACCGCCGCCGCCATACGCGCCGTCAGCGCTGGGGCGCGGAACGAAACCGGCGAGACCAGCGGCCCGAATTCGATTCGCTTGGTATGGCTGGCCAGCCAGGTCAGCGAGGTCCAGCACTCCAGCGAATCCTTATCCGGCGCATCCGCATTGGTGAAATGGTCCGATCGGTATAGACCCGCAAATCCCAACTCTTCCACCGCTGCGGCGATATTCTGCCAGCGCCGCCATGTCAACCCATTCTGCCCTTCGATCATGATGGCTATTTCAAGCATTTCGGCCTCCTGTAGGGGCGGATAGCATCCCCTTTGGGGACGGCGTCCGCCCCCTTTTCTTTGTGCCAACCTTGGACGTTAATCTACCAACTCCGGCAGCGCCACCCATTCACCGCTTGCCTTTGGGTGGGCAACCTGCTCGATCAGCTTTCCATTCTGCACCAGACCGGCGATGGTCCGCTGGGCCAGTTCGGACGCCCAGCCGAACAGCTTGACTACCTCCCGGGTCTGTGTTGCCCCCACCGAGGCCAGGTACAGCTCCACAAGTTTCCGGCGCGCCTCTGCCTCGCCGATCGGACGGGCCTGCTCAGGCAGTTCGGGCATGTGCCGGGCTGTGATTTCATACCGGAAGGCATATTTCCAGGCGCCCACCTCGGCCACCCCCACCGGCATGATCTTGAAATCCTTTTGCAGGTCTTCCAGGGCCCGGTTGAAGACCGACTCCTTGGCGTTCAACATACGCGCCTCTTTGCGCAGGGAGATCGTATCCAGCGAGCCTTTGTCCAGCAGGGTCTCGTAGATCTGTTTTGCAGCCTGTGTCAGGCGGCCTTCTTCGTAGGCCAGCAGATAATCTTCCTCGGGGGAGCCGTAGTTCTCGGAAAGCGCATAGAAATACGGTGCCGCTTCCAGCGAAATAAAGGTCGCCTTGCGCCGCAGGATCTTCCCGTAGTACCAGATATGTTTGCCGAGTGCATCGTCCTTCCAACCCCAGGTGACCATGCCGGGATCGTCATGCTCGTTTGGCACTGGCCGGTCGCCCGCCGTGGCCGCCCACAGGGTCGGCAGAAGCACACCTTTGATCGGCCAGAAATACACAAAACCGCGCGCATTGACAAACTGCCGCGCCTGTTCCGGCGTTTTCAGTCGGCGTCCGGGGGTAAGGTTAAAGGTCAGCAACCGCAGCGCCTGCAGCTTTTCGATATTAAGGGCTGGCATAAATCTGTTGTTTGGAAAAATTATCTTTGTGCAAGGATTTAACCACAAATTCCGTATGCGATCCCAAGAAAAACATTAAATCCCTTTGTGTTTCTTAGTGGCCTCTGCCTGCACTGCCTGCGACAGAACCGCAGGTACACGTGTGGTGAAAAATCCTTTTGGTACCGGCTTATCTGAGTTGGGTTGAAGGCGGATTGCGCTTTCGTCATCCTGCCTTTGGTTTTCCATTCTACCATCCCATCGGGGAAATTATCAATGTGGCAGTGGTACAATTTCGATTCCTGGTCAATTCCAACATTGAACCGGGGCTAAACAGAAATTAACAGTTCTCGAATTATAAATCCAATTAATCCTTGTTCATCTCCGGTCTAACCTCTCTGCGTCACTTTTTCCAGTAATTCCCGGTAATATACGTAATTCTCGAAAGGAATATCCTCCCGCACGCGCCCGTCCGCCAGCGGCACGTAGCCGCCCTGCTCCAGCAGCGGCGGCACCTTCTGCTCCACTTCCCTCCGGATGGCCTCTTTCCCCTCCCGCAGCATATCCAGGTCGATCCCCCCGATCAGGCGCAGTCCAGTGCCGAATTCCTGCCGCAGCGCCCGGTAATCCATTGCTTCGGCGTTGACTTCGCACGCCCACAGGCAGTCGATGCCATGTTCCATTAGAACCGGTACCAACAGCCGGGCATTCGCATACGTGCGCAGGATCGGGATATCCACACCATGCTGCCTCAGTACATCCAGAATGGGCTGGTAGCTGGGCAGCACCAGCTCCGCATACATCTTCGGTGAGATTAACGGCCCGTGGTTATCCCCGATCGGCTCGCTGAAAATCGCCGCGTCGATCTGCACATCCTGCAGCAGGCGTCGGATCAGGGCCGCCACGAACGCGCCATTGATCCGCATCATCTCCCTCACGAAACCCGGATCGTCATGCACCAGCACGATCAGTTCGTGCAGGCGCTGCCAACCGTCCACCCCCATTGTCTCGAAAAAGCCGATGTGCAATCGCATCATCAGTACCTGCGGTCGGTTTTTCCAGGTCTTGATGTTCTTCTTCCAGCCCTCCGGGATACGGGCCGGATCGTCCGGGTCCAAGCGGCGGGCGTAATCCTCCAGTTCCGCCCGGCTGGAAGGCCACTTGGTTGGCCAGGGATGCGGGTCTACGTCCAGGCGGATCTCTTCCCGCTCATCCCTCGCAAACATCTTCGCCAGGTCGGTCTGCGCGGTCAGCCCCTGCTTCCGCCAGGCTTGCAGCACTTCCCAGCGGATGCCCTCTTCGAAATATGGCACGCGCTCGGGCTTCCCAAATCGCATAGTTTCCAGAAACCGCTCGCGGCTGTTCATAAAATCTCTTTTTTTCATCCGCCAACCAATTGCAGGTCACGCTTAAAGCGTGACCTGCTTGATGCGTGACCTACAAAATTCCTCTTTGTGCCGCCACCGCGATCGCCGCCGCGCGCGAATCTACCCCCAGCCGGTTGTAAATACTGGCCAGGTGCGCCTTTACCGTCCGTTCCGTGATACCCAGCCGCATGGCGATCTCCTTGCTGCGCTCGCCCTGTGCCACCCCCCGCAGCACTTCCAGTTCCCTCTCGGTCAGGTCTGCTGGGCTGGAGGTGACTGCCCCGGTTTCGTTCCCTTGCGCAAGCACCCGCTTCATGATCTCCGGCCTGAGCAGGGTTTCACCGCGACTGGCTGCCCGGATGGTATTGAAGAGCGTTTCCCGGTCGGTGTCTTTGAGCAGATAGCCCTTGGCACCCATCCGCAGGCCGCGCATCATCAGGTCATCTTCGTTGAATGTGGTCAGGATCACCACTGCGATCTCTGGCTGTTTGGTTCGCAATATTTCGATGGCAGTCAGCCCATCCATGCCAGGCATGCGCAGGTCCATCAGCACCACATCCGGTTTCAATTCATCGCAAAGATTAACTGCTTCTTCCCCATCCGCTGCCTCCCCCACCATCTCGAAGCCCTCCTGCGTTTCCATGATCAGGCGCAATCCCTGCCGGATGATCAGGTGGTCGTCCGCCACCACGATGCGAATGGGCGCGCTCATGCGGCGTTCTCCATCTTGTTGTTGCTCCTGGCAGCCTCTCTGCCGCCGGATACGGCCGTTTGGTCATTATTTCCCAGCGGGAGCTGGATCAGGATGCACGTTCCCTTGCCCACCTCACTCTGGACCTCCAGCCGCCCCCCCGCCAGCCGGACGCGTTCGCGCATCCCCAGCAGGCCGTAATGCCCTGCCTGTACCGCTTTCGGGTCGAACCCCACTCCGTCATCCCGGATTTCGATCTCCATTTCGCCCCCAACCTCAGATAACCGCAAGGTTACATTTCTTGCCCGCGCATGTCGGGCGATGTTCGTCAACCCCTCAGAAATGACCCGGATGGCCGTCTCGGACACCGTTTCAGGCACTTCGGCCTTCAGCTCGATCGACGGTTCGCATTCCAAGCTGGTCGCCCGGGTAAAACGTTCCGCTTCCTGCTCGATGGCCTCTGCCAGGTCACCTCCTGTTGGCTGGCGCAGGTCGTCGATCGCCAGGCGCGCCTCCCGCAGAGTGCCGCGCGCCTTTTCCATCGATTGCTCCAGGATGCCGCGGGCGCGCTCCGGATGGTTCGCTGCCAGGTGTGCATCCGCTGCTTCCAGCTGCAGGATCAATCCGGCCAGTCCCTGGGAGAGAGTATCGTGCAGTTCGCGCGCCATGCGCTCGCGTTCCGCCGCAATGGTCATGTCTTCCACCCGGGCGGCATATTCCGTTAACTGCCGGTTGGCCCCTTCCAGCTCTCGCAACAGCTTTTGGGCCTGCATGCGCGCTTCCGCCTGTCGGCTGTAAAGGACCACATATACAACCACAAACAAAGTCATCGGTAGCATGGCCGCGAACCACCAGTACCATTCCGACCGGCTCACCTGCAGAATATAGTTCAGGAGCGAAAGTCCCAGGAACGCCGCCACGGCAACGATCCTCCAGCGCGGCTTCTGCCCCAGCAGGCCGATCGTTTCCCCTACCAGTCCCATGTACAACCCCAGCAGCAGGCCAATACTGCCCCCCAGGGTGACGATGGCAAAGACCAGCATGCTTTGGACCACTAGGTAGACAGCCACCCGCCCCCGCTGTAACGCTCGAATACACAGCCAGTGCAGGGCAATGTGTACCGTCATCAAGACAGTGAGGAGGATTAAGCGTCCTGGCGCGCGCAGTGCTGCGTTTGAAAATACGGCCTGGAAGTATAGAAAGATGAAGGCCGCGCTAAGGATCAGGAAGAAAGGCCACTCCATCGAGGTCTCTGGATTGTCCTTTTTTCCTCCGAAAATTCGGAGACGCTCAAGTAGGGTTGGGGAGGGTTTCATGATGCCTGTATTTTATCCCACATGGCCGTCTTTGCCATTGTCCGCACGGTCACTGTCCGAAAGTACAGGCCCAAACCTGCCCAAAGGCCAGTTCCCTTTCCCCCTCCGCCCGTATATACTACCGAAGATAAAGTATCCTGGCATTTTCAATTTGGCCCGGAGAACCTCTCTCAAACAAATTATTTTCCTTTTGTGTCCTTGGTGTTCTTCGTGTTTAGGTTCTTCCGGCAATTTGTAAGAGTCATAATTTAGGAGGCGTATTTATGGAAAAAGCCATCGAAGTACAAAACCTGCATAAAGCCTTTGGCGAACGCCAGGCTGTCCAGGGCATCGATTTCAGCGTGGAAAAAGGCGAAATTTTCAGTCTGCTCGGCCCCAACGGCGCCGGCAAGACCACTACCCTCTCGATGCTCTCCTGCCTGCTTCGCCCGGATGAAGGCGATGCCCTGGTCATGGGTCACTCCATCCGCACTGACCAGCTGGGCGTCAAATCCAGCCTGGGCGTGGTCCCGCAGGAGATCGCCCTCTACGAAGACATGTCGGCCCGGGAGAACCTGAGCTTCTGGGGCAAAATGTACGGCCTGCGCGGCGCGGCCTTGCACAAGCGCGTTGACGAGGTATTGGAGATTATCGGCCTGACCGACCGGGCCGGGGAATATATCAAGAAATATTCCGGCGGCATGAAGCGCCGCGTCAACATCGGCGTGGCTCTGCTGCACAAACCCCAGATTATTTACATGGACGAACCCACCGTCGGCATCGACCCGCAGTCCCGCCGCAACATCCTCGACTCGGTCGTGGCGCTCAAAGGCCAGGGCATGACCGTGCTTTACACCACGCACTACATGGAAGAAGCCCAGGAACTCTCCGACCACATCGCCATCATGGACAAAGGCAAAATGATTGCCAGCGGCACCAATGCCGAGCTGGTCCAGATCGTCGGAGCGACCGATCGCATCAGTGTGACCATCAACGCCGAATCCGCCCGTGTCATGGAAGCCTGGAAAGCCGTCAAAGGTGTGAAACAGGTCAGTGGAGAAGATGGCACGCTCACCATCCTGGCCGACGACAGCAACCGCGTCCTGCCGCATCTCTTCGAGACCGCCGCTGCTCACGCTGTCCGCATCACTTCCGTTGCCATCCAGGAACCCAACCTGGAAGCCGTCTTCTTGCATCTGACTGGCCGGGCCCTGCGTGATTAAGTAGTAACGACTGAAGTCGTTACTTCATAGAAGTAAGCGATTGAAGCCACTATTACAGGAGTAATTAAAAATGAAAATCCTCGACATTGCTCTCAAAGACATGACCCGCTCCTTCCGCAGCACCTTCGCCCTGATCTTCATGTTTGGCATCCCGCTGCTTATGACCGGCATGTTCTATTTCATGTTCGGCGGCGGCGCCAAAAGCGACCAGGGCTTCAGCGTCCCGGTCACGAAAGTGGTCGTTGTCAACCTCGACCAGGGCAGCCCAAGCTTCGACCTGGCCAAAGCCCAAACCCCGGGCGCCTCGCAGGCCCATTCGCTCGGTGACATGGTGCTGTCCACCCTGCAGGATAAAAGCTTCGCATCTTTGATGCAGATTAGCACTGTCGCGACCGCCCAGGCAGCCCGTGCGCAGGTGGATAGTCAGCAGGCCGGTGTGGCCATCATCATCCCGGCCGATTTCTCGCAGCAGTTTTCAGACACCAACGGGCAGGCGGTCATCCAGTTGTATAAGGATCCCACCCTTTCGCTTGGTCCGGGCATCCTCGAGTCGATCCTGTCCCAGTTCATGGACAGTCTATCGGGCGCTAAGGTGGCCGTGGCTGTGGTCACCCAACAGACTGGCAGCACCGGCCCGGCCCTGATCAATCAGGTGGTTGCGCAGTACGTCGCCGCAATCCCTTCCGGTGACCAGACCGCCGCCCTGCTCGACCTGCATGCCCCGTTGGCCAAAAAACCGGCTTCCAGCACCCTCAGCCTCATCGTTAGCTTCATCATGGGTGGCATGACCATTTTCTATGCCTTCTACACCGGCACCTCCACCGCCCAGACCATCCTGCGCGAAGACGAGGGTGGCACCCTGCCGCGCCTCTTCACCACCCCCACCAGCCAGGCCACCGTGCTGGGCGGAAAATTCCTGGCGGTCGGTCTCACCGTGCTGGTGCAGATGACCGTTCTGCTCATCCTCGGACACCTGATTTTCGCCATCCAATGGGGCAGTCTCCTTCCCCTGGCGCTCGTTACCTTTGCCACCGTCCTGGCTGCTGCCACCTTCGGCATCTTCATCATGTCCTTGCTCAAGAGCACCCGCCAAGCCGGCACCGTGCTGGGCGGCGTACTTACCGTCACCGGCATGCTCGGCATGGTCAAGATCTTCACCATGGGCTCGCCCACAAGTCCTGCTTGGGCCGATATCGCCTCGATGGCCGTGCCTCAGGGCTGGGCCGTGCGCGGTCTCAGCCAGGTCATGGCCGCTGCCTCCCTCAATGACATCCTGCTGACCTGCTTGGCACTGCTTGGCATGAGCGTCGTCTTCTTCCTGGTCGGCGTCCTGCGTTTCCAGAAGCGTTATGCCTGACATTTATCCCTCACCTCTGGCCCCTCCCCCAATGGGGGAGGGGTTGGTGGGAGGGCAAGAAAGAGTACACCATGAACCGTATCTTCGATATCACCCTGAAAGACCTTATGCAGATCCTGCGCAACCGCATGACCTTCCTGTTCCTCCTGCTCATGCCGGTCGCTTTCACCCTGCTCTTCGGGTTGGCCTTCGGCGGCTCTAGCCAGCCATCCGACACGCGCCTGCCGGTCGGTCTGCTAAACCAGGATGGCGGCCTCATCAGTGCAGACCTGCACACCCTCCTTGCCAGCTCCACCGTCATCCGCCTCGACACAACCCCCGGCCGCACCGCAACTGACCTCTCCGCGCTGGTCGGAAGCGGCAAACTGGCCGCCGCAGTTGTCATCCCATCCGGGTACAGCCAGTCCGTCCGCAACGGTAGCCCGCTAAAACTGGGCTTCTACGCCGACCCCTCTCAGGCCTCCACCGCCACGGTCGAGTCCGCGCTCCTGGCCGCCTCCAACCGCCTGGCTGGCGCGGTCCGTACCGCCGGCATTGCCGCCAATATGACTAATGATCCGGCCGCCTTCGATCCGGCTCTCGCGCAGGCGCTGGACGCCTGGCAGAATCCGCCCATTAAGCTATCGATCACTTCCGGCATCTCCGCCAAACTCCAGAACCAGAATATCATGTCCCTGGCGCAGTCCTCCCCGGCCATGATGATCCAGTTCGCCATCGCCGGCCTTTTGACCGCCGCCACCGTGATCGTGAACGAGCGCAAGACCCGTTCACTCCAGCGCCTGCTCACCACCTCCATTACCCGCTTCCAGATCCTGCTGGGGCATTACCTGGCCATCTTCACCCTCATCTTCGTCCAATTCTTGCTGCTGATGCTCTTCGGCCAGCTCCTGCACGTGGATTATCTGCGCGTGCCGCTGGCCACCCTTTTAGTGGCCCTCGTAACCGCTGTCTGCATCGCTGCAATGGGGCTGCTGATTGGTGTCCTGGCGAAATCGGACGAACAGGCCGTTGTCTTTTCGCTCGTCCCCATGTTTGTGCTCTCCGGGCTGGGGGGTGCTTGGGTCCCCCTGGAATACACCGGTGCCGCTTTCCAGGCCATCGGGCATGTCTCGCCGGTCGCCTGGGCCCTAGACGGTTTCAAGGACATCGTCGCCCGCGGCCTGGGCTTCTCTTCGGTCCTGTTACCCTGCGCTGCTCTCTTTGGCTATGCGCTGCTTTTCTTCGCCCTGGCGCTCTGGAGATTTCAGCGGGTGAGTGAATAACACCTGGCTTGAACCGTATATCTGTCTTGAATTTGTGGTCTTGAATTTGTAGGTCACGCTTAAAGCGAGACCTGCTACAATTTGGCGCTCTGGCGCTTCCAGCATGTTTGTTAGTAACCGATGGCATGCACCTTCCTTCAGGCGTCTCATTCCAGGTACCGTTGCACCGAGATCAGCTCCAAATTGAGGGAATGGATCCTGGTGAGCACGCCGAACAGAGCCGCCTGGTCGATCAGAAGCCCCCTCAGGCTGGTCTCTCCGTTCAGATCCGCATGGACCTCCAACCCTTCGAACCAATCTGACCAGCTCTCTGCCAGCTCGCCTTCGACCCGGATTTCGAAAAAATTGGGATTACTCATTGCATTCCTTTTAACCGTGCAATCGTGGAAGGAGACTTTCGGCCCAGGCCCGGATGGCATTCCAATTACGGAAATCGCCTTCCTTCCACGTTCCACTCAGAACGACCAGGCGCATTGCCAGCACATTGAAAGAAAAGGGAAGTTTGGAGAAATCCAGCGCGCCCGCAAAATACCCCTCGCTCACTGGTCGCACCAGCTCGCGCACCGGGCTCATCCAGGCTTTCAAGCCTTCCCGGTATTGATCGGCGTTGGCCATGGATAGGGTGATGCATACCATGAAAGCGGCAAAAGGTTTGCTTGAGAGCTCGGATTGGTGCTCGTGCATGAATTGCATCGCTTCCGGAAACCATTTTTGCCCGTGGATGGCACTGCCGGCTACAACTGCCTGGTAGGTTGACAGATCATTTACGTTTCGCATGGGGACTACATCCACCTGGGATCCACCCTCCGAAAGTGTTCTCCCGATCGCTTCCGCCACACCGGCCGTTGAACCAGCCTGGCTGGCGTAGGTGACCAAAATATTGTTTGACATGGTTTTTTATCCAAATTTATATTCCGGCAATACACTCACAGGTTGGTGTGTATTCAGGTTGGTTAATCCTAACCCGGACGAGCCGGAAGAGGAAAGAGAAAGAGGGAAAGTTGCACAAAGGGTGGGGCCCGAAGGCACCCTACAAGTCATGGCGGGATTGGCCCGAAGGCTTCCCAGACTTGAAATAA
>JBEKEB010000094.1:0-14744 GCA_050014055.1 Anaerolineales bacterium
GCAGAGCACAGGTTGTGTGCGGCGGTGATGGCGTGGATATCTCCGGTCAGGTGCAGGTTGAAGTCCTCCATTGGAATGATCTGGCTGTACCCTCCGCCGGCCGCGCCACCCTTGATGCCAAAGGTCGGGCCCTGGGAAGGCTGGCGGATGACCGTGATCACCTTTTTGCCCAGGTGCGCGCCCAGGGCCTGGCTCAACCCCACCGTTGTGGTGGTCTTGCCCTCGCCCAGCGGCGTGGGGGTGATGGCGGTTACATCAATATATTTTCCGTCCGGGAGATCTTTCAAACGTTCCAGGATATCCAGCTTTACTTTGGCTTTATACGGACCGTACAGCTCCAGTTCCTCTGCCTGAATGCCAATTTCCTCGGCAACCTGGCTGATCGGCTTGATATCCGATTCCTGGGCAATTTCGATATCGGAGGGAACCGGACGGCGTAATTTCAATTTTGTAGGTACGAATTTCCTGGTCATAGCGTCTCCTTATTGTTTTTGGATCCCAATCTAATAAAAATTGCAGACAATTGGGGATATGGATGCAGGGTTTGTCTTATACACCGTTGACCAAGGGCCTGCAAAAGAAAAATGGTTCTGGGCGTGAATTTCACTAAGCAGCTCAATTAATAGCGACCATAATCGCGCAAAGCTTGCAGCATGGCGAGATAATTCTCGGGTTTGACCGCCGAGTGAATGGAGTTGCTCGAAGAGAGGATAAAACCACCGCCGGGCATGCCCTTGCGCAGTACCTCTTTAGTGGCCTCGACGACTTCATCCGGTGTGCCAAAGGTCATAAGGTGGGCACAGTCCACGTTTCCCTTCAGCGCCACCCGCTGCCCATATTTGGTTTTGACTTCACCCAAATCCATACCCGCCTGCGGATCGATCGGGTCGAGGCAATCAATGCCAGAATCTATAATCATGTCAATAATCGGCCAGAGATTACCATCTGTGTGCTTGATCACATACAGGCCAAGGTCTTTGTAACCCTGCATCACACGGCAGAGACCGGGGTAAAAGAATTCGCGAAAGTGCCTGGGCGACATAAACGGTCCCTTGTTATAGGCATAATCATCGCCGGTATAGACGATCTTCGCCCCGCGGGCAACGACTTCCTGCGCCAACTCAAGATTGACCGTCACCGACATCTCAACCAGGCCCCTGACCAATTCGGGCTTGGTCATGATCGCCATGAGCAATTCTTTCATGCCCATGAGATAACGCGGAAGCGAAAAAACATCGTTCAGATGGACAATGACAGCTTTGTCTCCTTGGAATTCTTGCACAGCCTGCTCTACCGCGGCAAACCGTTCCGGAGCATGCGGATCTGGCGGTGTGAAACGTTCAAAATCAGCAAACGTCTTGATCGGTGATTCCACTTCGACACCATGCTCTTCATTGGTATCCTGTCCAACATATCCCCACTCACTGAGCCAGCGATTCGTACCAATTCTTTGCTTCTTATAGATCGGGTCAACAATGATGGCATCCTGCCCCATCTGCACTGCAAAATCACTATAGCTTTTGTCCCCCGGGCAGAGAGCCTCCCGAACCCGATGATCCACTGCCCACTCGAAGTGCGGCACACGGTCAGGTTCCTTAAGCTGAAGCACGCGCAAAACGCGCTCTTCCGAAGTCATTTCAATCATTAACTTATCTCCTTAAGAAATTTTGGCCTGCTGCCTCTGTTCCAACAGATTAGAAACAATGGCAGGTGGATGATGAAATCGATTTGCATCCACAACCTCTATTCCAGGTTGGCGTGGCGCTCAAACATCTGTGCGGCGTTTACACCAGTTCGCTGCATCAATTCCAAGATGAGACTGTCACATAGAATAAGCATGGATTGTTCGAACAAGGTGCCCAAAGGTTGCACCGATTCGAGACCGTTTATTCCTTCAGCCGTCTTGAGGGACGGAGCCGGAATCACTACCCGATAATCGGCCAATTCGGCCAGCGGTGAAGCTGCATCTGTAGTGAAGAGCAGGATGGTAGCGCCCTGGCGGCGTGCCTTCCCGGCCATCGCCAACAGGCTGGCGGTCCGTCCCGAGCCAGAACCGAGGATCAATAAATCTTGCGCTTCGATGCTGGGCGTGGTGGTTTCGCCAACAACATAGGCAGTTTTTTCCAGGTGCATGAGCCGCATGCCCAAGGCCTGCATGCACAGACCGCTTCGGCCGGCTCCGGCCACAAAGATGCGCGGGGAAGTTTCCATCAGTTCCGCCGCCCGGGCCAGATCTTCTCTTGAGACCTGGCCCACACAGGCCGCCACTTCTGCCAAAATTTGCTCAAGCACCATACCTATGGGATCTCTGCTCATAGTTTTCAGGCCGCCTCAACCGAGCTTGCTTAGCGCTTCCCACGGCGCTTGCATCACACTTGCCAGCCGCTTATATTCGGCATAACGCTCCAGGTAAAACGGCGTGTTGGCTGGATTCGGTTCGTGAACGCGCACGACCGACACAGCTTCCTGGATGGCTTCGGCGTAGTTGGAATAGATGCCCGCACCGATACCGGCGGAAATGGCCGCGCCGCGCGCTCCTATTTCATTCCCATCCGATACTTCCATCGGTACCTGGATCGTATCGGCAAACATTTGCGACCAAACCGGGCTTCGCGAACCGCCGCCGGTCAGTCGCGCGTTTTTGATCTGGCCTCCAGCCGCGCGCAGCTTCTCAATATGACTCAGGTGGCCGAACACAACGCCCTCATATAGAGCGCGGAGCAAATGAGCACGCGTGTGCCAACCCGCCACGCCGTAAAATCCTGCTCGTGCGGTCGGCTGTATGTTCGAACCATACAGGAACGGGTGGAAGATAATGTTTGTGCTGCCCGGGGGCAGGCTGGCGACTTCTTCATTGCAAACATCATAGACCGATATCCCGCGCTGTTTGGCTTCGGCGCGTTCATCGCCGCAACACTGGTTCACAAACCATTCCAGGTTGGTTGCAGATGTCGCGCTGCCTTCAATCGTGAGATACAGGCCAGGGTCAGCAAAGAGGGTCGTCATGAACAACCCCGGATCGACAATCGGATCGCAGGTAATGACCTCGTTAATGCTCCAACTTCCCATCACCAGGCAAGCCTGGTTGGGATGGATCGCCCCGGCGCCGATTGCGCTGGCATCCACGTCGAACATACCGCCGACAACGGGCGTCCCAACTGCCAAACCAGTCTCCTGGGCTGCAACGGATGTCACCTGACCGACAACTTCACAGCTATGCTTTAGTGCCGGTAAAGCATCATAGGCTTCCGAAAGATCATACAGCGCCATCAACTCGTTGGAGTAGCACTTGTTGCGGACATCCATCAAACTGGTGGCGCTCATGTCGGTGTAATCGCTTGTGATCTCACCTGTCAGACGGTACTTGATATAGTCCTTTACCATCAAAATGGCGCCGAGACGTTCATAATTCCGCGGCTCATTCTGTTTGAGCCATGCAAGCAATGCGTTCGGCTGCGCAGGCCAGAAAGATTGGATCGTGAACGGAAATACCTGCGCGTGGAGGTTGCGCTGGTTCCACTCGGCCATCACGCCCGCAGCACGCGAATCCATCGATTGAATGCCATTCCGGAGCGGCTGCCCTTGCTTGTCCAATAGGTAAGCGCCATTGCCGTGCCCGGCATTGCCAATCCCGGCGATCTCTTGTCGCCGGACACCCGACTTGGCCAAAACTGCGCGAATGGCGCTGGCTGTGCTTTGCCACAGCATTTCCATATTGCGTTCCGTCCACCCCGGATGCGGGTACTCGGTATCCGCTTTGCAGCTTCCGACTGCTATTTCTTTGCCATACAAATCGAAAAGAGCGGCTTTCGAGACCGTACTGCCGTTATCGATACCCAAAAGATACTGACCCATGGTTTGACTCCAAACACCTCTTATGCGTAGTGTATGGCCTTGCCGGTTGAACCTAACAAGCGGTTCTTTTGGCGGATGACCTCAAATGCCGCCTTTCGTGCTGCTGCAAATACCTCGGGCACATCGATCTTTTCAATGGGGCCATCCAGCTTTTCCTTTATGCTCCGCAAATAGGGGATGCGCACATCGGTCCAGATATTGATCTTGTCGATCCCGGTTTCGATGGCGCGTCGAATATCCTGGTCCGGGGTATCCGACCCGCCGTGCAGGACCAGCGGTATCTGGCAGGCAGCGCGCAATTGGGCAATCCGCTCGAAATCAAGCTTGGGTTTGCCGCGATACAGCCCGTGCAGCGTACCAATGGAGACGGCGAGTGCATCCACACCAGTTTCATTCACAAAGAGTTTGGCATCCTCTGGGCGGGTCAGATTTGCCTGCTGCTGGTCTGGGCTGATAACATCACCCCCAACGCCTACGTGCCCCAGTTCAGCCTCAACCGAGGCTCCACAGGCATGGGCCAGCTCAACCGCGCGCCGGGTGATGGCGATATTTTGCTCCAACGGCTCCAGGGACGCATCAATCATTACCCCGGAAAAACCGAGTTCGAGCGCATAATCGACCTGGTCAAGTGTCTTGGCATGGTCAAGCACCAGCGCAGCCGGGATATGTGCGCGTTCAACTTCCGCCTCGATGATGCGCAGCATAGTAGGCCATTCTGCCTGCGGCGTATGATGGGGGTAGATCATGATAATGGCGGGAGCCTGATCAGCAGCCGATGCATCGACAATGGCCTGCGTAATCTCCAGATTACAGGTGTCATACGCTCCCACAGCCCAGTTTTGTCTTATACACGGCTGCAAAATTTCTGCCAATGTCAGGTATTTCATAAAGTTCCTTTCCTTTGCGCTATCCTGCAAACTTGGTTTCGATCAACCCTTTGACATCCGTTTTGATGTAGAACAGATCGCCAGCCAAGGGTTGTTGTTTCCGTTTCTCTTCTTCAAAACCCCACGAAGCGGTTGTAATAAAGAGTTCATCCAGGTTTTTGCCGCCAAATGCAAACGAGATGACATTCTCTACAGGGAAACGGATCTGGCGCTCGATCTTGCCATCCGGGTCATAGCGGGTGAGCTTCCACCCGCCTTGATGCCCATTCCATATAAAGCCATCCGCGTCTACGATCAGCCCATCGGGTTGCCCTTCATCCTTCGGGATGCGGGCAAAGATGCGACGATTGCTGGTTGTCCCTTTTTCTGGGTCATAGTCCAGAGCCAGGATCTCCCATTTCCGCTGATCTGCCACATAAACCGTCCGGCTGTCCAGACTAAAGCCGATCCCGTTCGCCGTGGCATAACCAGTATCAAGCACATGGAACGAGCCATCGGGGTCAAGACGGCAGAGCGATCCTTCTGGCAAAAAAGGATCCTGCATATTGACCGTCCCCACCAGCAACCGCCCCTGTTGATCCACTGCAGCATCGTTGTAGATAATCTCCGGCCTGGCTGGCTGCGCCAGCCCATAGATCAGCTCGTACTGATTGGTTTTTGGTTCCCAACCATAAAGCCCGTTCTGGGCAATGGCAATCCAGCCTCCCGAAGCCCGGCGCGCCAGAGATGTCACCGGCTGAGTCGTCGGATAAGTTGTAAATTTTCCAGTTTCCGGCTCAAACCGGCAGGTTGGCAATCCACCCCAATCAACCCAGTACAGGGCCTTCTCTTCAGGTTCCCAGATCGGGGTTTCCCCCAACCTATTCTGCGCGGACACAATTTGTTTTGGTTCGTTCATGGCATTGTCTCCTTGGGTTAGGCTCTAAACTGATCGTAAAGCTGATGACTGACCGGCTTGAGAATCGGATAAAGCTGTCTGTAGATTTGATACCACTCGGCATACTTGGGGGTAAGTTGCGGGTTCGGATGATAAGTCTTGCCCGTTTTGCAAACTTGTTCGAAAGCATCCTGTTCGTTCTGGTATAAGCCAATCCCAATCCCCGCTAGGATGGCCGCGCCGAGAGGGGTAGCTTCTTCCACTTCAGGCACATCAATCGGTAAACCCGTGATATCGGCCTTGTTCTGCATCCAGAACGAATTGCGGGTGGCACCGCCCACAGCTACCAGCCGGTCTGGGTTAATCCCCAGGCCTGTCTTGAGCGCCGTGACGATATCGAGAACCTGGTAATCCAACCCCTCGATGATTGCCCGAAGAATGTCACCATGTTGGACAAAGTTGCTCAACCCCACAAATGCACCCAATGAGCGGGCATCAACAACCGGGCAACCAGCCGCTGACATGTGCGGCAGGAACATGACACCCCTGGCTCCTGCAGGCGAGCTGGCGGCATCTGCCATCAGGTAATCCCAGTCGACATCACCTTCTTTTTCCGCTCGCAGTTGGGCCTCAAAGCCATATTCTTTCCGATACCATTCAAGCATATCCGAGGCAACCGCACCACCCCAGACAGCATAAGTATCGCGCGCGACGTGGGTTTCAACCGTCACGCCCAGTTGCTGGACTTCGGGGGTCAGGATCGGCGCGGGGATCCCCGCCAGGATGATTTCCCAGGTGCCGGTTACATCCAGCACAACCCCGGGCTTAAAGGCTCCTACCGGCAGCGCGCTGCACAAATAATCATGCCCGCCCAGTATGACCGGCGTCCCCTTGGCAAGCCCGGTGGCTTTCGCTGCCGCGGCCGTCACCTCGCCCAGGGGCGTTCCGCTGGGAAACGGATCGCACAACAGGCGGCGCTCGATGCCGGCCTGGGACAGGATCTCCTCCGACCAGTCGCGTTTGCGTTGATCGAACAAGAGCGTGCAGGAGGCCATGGTATAGTCGGTTGCCCGGCGGCCACACAGCATGAAATTCAAAAAATCTTCGATCAGTAGCCACTTATCGGTACGGGCCAGAATCCCGGGCTCGTGCTCGGCCATCCATAAAAGCCGCAAGGCGGTGCTAAAGCGCCACAAGGTATTACCGCCAACCCGAAAATTCCATTCTGCGCCGATCTGGCTCTCCCACCAGCGTAGCTGCGCCTCGGTGCGCGGGTCATGCCAACTAATGAACGGATAAAGCCAGTTGCCATGCTCATCAATGGGGACACCATCCATACCCATCCCCGTCACAGCTAAGGCTTTGATCTGGCGGAGATCGCCCAGTTTGGCAACCGCATCTTTTATAGCTGCCGCAGTGCCGTCCCAAATCTGCTCCGGCTGCCAGACTGTCCATTCCGGGTGGTCGGGATAGGGGTTATAACGCTCTGTCGGTCGGGAGCTGCTGGCGACAACGTTACCGGCGAGGTCGTAGATCATACATTTGAGGCTTGTCGAGCCCAGGTCAATGCCCGCGAGATAGTCCATTTTCATCTCCAGTGCGCCGGTTTGCGTTTCTCAGAGAAGATCATTGCCCGGACCGTGATGCTAGATGACTCCAGGTTTCCAATAAATGGGCGATATCATCAAAAATCATATCTGTACCGATGGCCTCGGCCTCGGCGCGATCCGAGGAACCTGATAACACGCAAATGGTGGCCAGGCCAGCCCTTTTCCCGCCCAGAATATCCGTGTCGACGCGGTCGCCGAGAGCGGCGGTTGTGTCGGGGCGAGCACCCATCTGTTCCATCGCCAGTTGGTACATGGTCGGCTCTGGCTTGCCAATGGCGGTTGGTTTGGTTTCGGAGGCAGCGGCGAGGGCGGCGATCATAGCGCCGGTGCCGGGGATCAATCCTTCTTCGGATGGATTGGTTGGATCAAGGTTTGTGGCAATGAAACGAGCGCCACGGCGGATCAGCAGCGTGGCCCGTTTGAGTTTTTCATAGGTGACGCTCCGATCCATGCTGGCGACCACCAATTGAACATCTTCATCGGCAAGAATGAAACCTCCGTCAGTCATGGCCTGCTTAAGTGCGGGCATCCCAAAAACATGGACACGTGTTCCGCGGGGATATTCACGAGCCAGAAAGCGCGCCGTGGCCTGGCCCGAAACCAGGATTTCATCGGGAAAGACTGTTACACCCATCCTGGCCAGTTTTTCGACATATTCCTGGGATGTGCGGGTCGAGTTATTCGTTGCCAAAATAAAAGGGATGGGGCGCTCGCGCAGGAAAGCAAAGAATTCGCGCAGGCGGGGCATGGGTTGGTCGCCCCGGTAGAGCACGCCGTCCATGTCAATGATGAGGTGCTTGATGTCAGCCAAGGAAGGCATTCGTTTCTCCTGAGATCGTTTTCAACCACCAATAGAATATTACCGGCGCTCATTTTCCAAGCAGCATATCGGTGATCGCCATTTCGGTGGGGACCAATATCGCTTTCTTGTGATTAGCCAATTGGATGATGGCGATTTCATCATCGACCTTCTTCACAGAAAACGGGGATAGATGTGCATCAAATGAGAAGGTATGGGTTTTCCAGCGTGGACTTTAGGTCAGCCAGGAAGCACGCTACTGTGTAACCATCCGATATGCGATGGTCAGCGCAGGCAGTCAATTCCATCAAGGACCGCAGCACTACCTGGCCTTCATGTGCAACCGGAGTATCCACCATCTTCCCCACCGCCAGGATGGCCGATTCGGGGGGATTGATAATGGCATTGAACGTCTCAACGCCGTACATCCCCAGGTTTGAGATGGTGAAAGTGCTGCCGGACATTTCGGCGGGCATCAGACGCTGGGTACGGGCGCGCTCAGTCAAATCGGCCAGGACAGTGACAATCTGCCCAAGGCTTTTGCTTTGTGCCTCGCGGATCACCGGCACGATCAGGCTTTCTTCGATGTTCGTGGCAATCCCCAGGTGGATATCCTCCCACAGAATCAGGTTTCCATCGGCTAGCGAAGCGTTCAAGGTTGGATGACGCGGCAGCACGAAGGCAACTGCACGAGCCAGGATGGCCGTATATGACACTCGCTGCCCGGTTTGGGCCTTGAGCGGCTCCAAGACCGATTCGCGCAAGCGAATAGCCTCGGTCATATCCACCCGCAAAGACAGGTTGATATGCGGGGCGGTAAAGGCACTATAAGTCATCCGCTCAGCAATGATCTTGCGCGCGCCGGCCAGCGGGATCACCTGTTTTCGACGGGCATCCGGCAGTTGTATCGATGGGGATGAAACGGCCGGGGCCGGCATCTTGGGGATCTCTGGTAGAACCGGCGCGGGTGCGAGAACTGCAGGGCGCTTAGGCTCGGCGGTCAGCTGCGGTTTCTGGAAGGCCAGAACGTCTGCCTTGTGAATCCGGCCGCGCGGTCCGCGACCGGTGATCTGCTTCAGATCGACACCCAGTTCTTTTGCCAGGTGCCGCGCGATCGGGGTGATCCGAAGCTTGCCCGGTTCAGCGGCTTCAGCGGCAACTGCCACCGGCTCCATTATTGTTGCGATCTCAGCCAGCGATGGCGCAGCCGCAGCTGCGACATTTTGAGGAGCTGCCTTTGCCGGCAGGGCTTCACCGGGGGCGAGGATGTAGCCAATCACTTCAGTGACGTGGATAATATCATCTGCTTTGGCGGTGACACCTGCCAATATGCCATCTGCAGGAGCTTCCACCTCAATCGCGGCTTTATCTGTGGTGATGACAAAGAGGGGATCTCCTTTGCTGACTTGTTCGTTTTCCTTCTTGAGCCATTCCACAAAGGTGCCGGTTTCCATAACCATATCAACTTTGGGCATGATCACTTCGGTCGCCATTTTTTACTTTCCTTCCAGCGCCAATTCTCGCGCTGCGACGACAATGTTTTCAACTTGGGGCACGGCGGCCCGTTCCAGATTCCGGTTGTAAGGAATTGGTACATTCAACCCGGCCAGGCGACGGATAGGTGCATCCAGATAATCGAAAGCTTTGCTACCGGCAATCACGGCAGCCAGCTCACCTCCAAAACCGCCGGTCAATGGCGCCTCGTGTACGATCAATACACGGCCGGTCTTGGATACCGAGCGTATGATCGTATCGGTGTCGAGGGGTTTCAGGCAACGCGGGTCAACCACTTCAACCTGAATGCCTTCAGCCGCCAGCTTTTCTGCGGCTTCCAGCGCGCGCGGCACCATGATCGAATAGGCTACAATCGTCAGGTCACGGCCTTCACGCTTGATCTCGCCCGACTGAAGGGGAATGCTATATGATTCTTCCGGTACGGGACCCTTGAGCCGATAGAGCAGCTTGTGCTCCATGAACAGAACCGGGTTGTTATCTCGAATGGCAGTTGTAAGCAATCCCTTGGCATCGTACGGGCTGGAAGGCGCCACCACCTTGATCCCCGGCACATTCACAAACCAGGCTTCCAGGCTCTGCGAATGCTGCGCGGCAGCGCCAGTGCCCGAGCCAGATGGGGCGCGAATCACCATTGGGATGCTGCACTTGCCACCAAACATGAAGCGCATCTTGGCAGCCGCGTTAACCAGTTGGTTCATCGAAATTGTGAGGAAATCCATAAACATGATTTCCATGATCGGCCGCATGCCCATCAAGGCAGCTCCCGTGGCTGCGCCTGCAATTGCCGCTTCGGATATCGGGGTATCGCGGACGCGCTCAGGCCCGAACTCTTCAATCATGCCTTTGCTTACGCCAAATGCGCCGCCATAGATGCCTACATCCTCTCCTATGAGGAAGACCTCTTTGTCGAGGCGCATCTCCTGAACCATCGCCTCGCGCAAAGCTTCCAAATACGTGAGTTCGCGTTTCGTCTCAGGACTCATAAAGCATAAACCTCGTCTTCCATATTCTCGGGCGATGGTTCGGGAAAGGTCAGCGCTTCCTCGGCAGCACGATCTATAGCCACTTTGGCTGCCTGATCAATGGCCTCAGCTTCGTCGCCGGTCATCACGGCTGCATCAACCAGAACCTGCTTGAAGCGCCGAATTGGACATTTGTGTTTCCATTCATCAATTTCCTGAGACGTACGGTAGAGATTGCGGTCGCTCTTGGAATGCCCGCGCCAGCGGTAACTCAGACAATCGATGAGCGAAGGCCCCTGACCGGAACGGGCATACTCGCCGGCTGCCATCACCGCCTCATAGACCGCCAGCACATCATTGCCATCCACAGTCTTGCCAGGGATTCCGTAGCTGACGGCGCGAGTGGAAATATGCTGGATGTTCATCGCTTTCTTCACATTCATCGACATGCCGTACTGATTGTTGTCACAAATGAAAACCACCGGCAGCTTCCAGATGGAAGCCATATTCAACGACTCGTGGAACTCGCCTTCGTTCGAGGCCCCGTCTCCAAAGTAGGAGAGCAGGATCTGCTTTGAGCGCCGCATTTGCAGCGCCAGTGCAATGCCCACAGCCGTGGGAATCCCACCGCCGACGACACCGGTGGCGCCCAGATTGCCTCCAGGAATATCGGCAATATGCATCGAGCCGCCACGTCCACGGCAATAACCCGCCTCTTTACCAAGGAACTCGGCAAACATCGTTGTCAGATTGGCACCTTTGGCAATCGTATGGCCGTGGCCGCGATGGTGGTGGATGATCAAATCCTCGGGCCTTAGCGTCGCAATGCTGCCGACAGAACCCGCTTCTTGTCCAATCGAAAGGTGCATCGTACCATGCACCAACCCTCGCACATATAGATCCTCTGCTTTTTCTTCAAAGTAACGGATTTCGCACATCCGTTGCAGCATCCAGACCAATTTTTCACGTGGCAATGTATTCAATAATTGCTGGCTGCCAGACACAATAACTTTATCAACTTTATTTTTTAGTTTAGTCATTAAATCCTCACTATCTTCAATGGTCACGTTATCGCTGGCCATATTCATTCCGATACAAGTTCACCATATAATCGATCTGATCCGGCGTGAGCAAAATAGGCTGCCCACGCAACATTGCCAGGTGCGTGATCTTGGCAATCTCTTCCACTTCAACAGCCATCTTTGTTGCTTCTTGCGGCGAAGAGCCGATCGTAAAGACGCCATGATTCTGCATGACGATAGCTAACGCCCGACCGATTTTGTTGATAATCTCCTGGCCAATATCTGCCCCGCCAATAGGTGCGTACCCTCCCAGAGGAATTTCGCCACCAAGCATGGCAGAAGCTGTCAGGCAGGCCGGAATTGGTTGCCCCAAGGCGGCAAAACTGCTCGCATACGGTGAATGTGTGTGGACCATACCGAAAATATCGAGCCGATGGCGGTAGACAAATAAGTGAGTGTCTGTATCCGTCGAGGGCTTGAGATTTCCCTCGACAACCCGGCCATCTGAATCAACCACAACCATGTGTGCTGGTGTCAGTTCCTCAAATTTGTAACCGCTTGGTTTAATGACTACCAATCCCGTTTCGAGGTCACGCCCACTGACATTGCCGCTGGTCATCTTGACCAGATCATTCTTAGGCAATTCCAAATTGCATTTCCAGACGATCTCACGGAGCTTTTCTAAAAGCATAATATGTGATCTCCAATCTTTTATGGGGATTTTCGAAACTCTTGATCGAAGCGTTTGAGGATTCCACGCGCAGCTGCTTCATCGGTAATGAGCGCATGCAAGTAACCACCACGCAGTGCGCCGTAAATGGGTGGTGCTTTGGCTTCTGTAGCAGCGACACCGATCCTGAAAGGAATATTGTGGATCTCGGCCAGGGACAGCCCGATGACCCGATCGGCATATTCCTTACCGCAAGGTTGACCATCAAGGTTATATATTTGGGCTGCGATTTCACCCACACCCCCGTACTCTTCCGCGATACGTTTCATGTCCTCGGCGGACAAGGCCGTGTACATGACAAAGCGTGAGGTCTCCGCGTCCACTGTGCCAACCCCCAGGAGTGCAATGCTTGCGCGACGGGCAATATCCAGAATTTCTTTGAACGGCTCCATGGAACTGAGTAACTCACAATTCTCCCGGGTCTCGACAAAAGCTGGCGCGTGGAGCTGATAGGCTTTACCGCCCAACTTTTCAGCCATATTCGTAGCCAGATAGTTCATATCGGATTCGATCGGGCCTTGGACAGCTCCAAGGATTGGCACAACCTCGACCCGATAAGGACGCGTGACTTCAAGCGCCTGGACGACAGCCTGAACGGTTGTGCCGGGAGTGATGGCCAATATATCGCCATCTCGCAGGTGCGCCAGCAAATAATCTGCCGCCACAGCGCCGATGTCATTCAACGGTGAACTGCTGCCCTCCGGCAAAGATGGAATAACGATTGCATCTTGTATTCCAAAGACAGCCTCGAGACGGGCTTCGAGATCAAACAATTGTTGAAAAGGAGTCCGAATGGTGATTTTAACGTACCCTTGTTCGCGCCCTTTCACGAGCAGGCGATTAACCTTGGCTGTGGACAAGCCCAAACGTTGCGCAATTTCCGATTGGGTCTGTCTTTCTATATAGTAAAGGTTCAAAATATGATTGATGAGGCGTATCGTGTCATATGTAGCCATGGCATTCACCTTTTCCAAAAATAATTAGCCGCTCGATCCCCAGAATTGGGGCTGCACTTCAGCAAGCATCATTATATCGGCGCATCACCAGTTTGGGATGGCTTTTCTAGCTCGGGGCAGCCAAATGGGCGAGCATCTGGCCAGGCTTCCAAGACCAGATCATTTACAAACCTGCGGGCGGCAGCGACAGAAGCAATGGGATCAGGGTCAGCATGCCTGTCTCCCCAGATTTCTACGCCGAGTATGCCCCAGAAACCGGTTTGAGCCAGCGCCTGAAAAGTCTCTTGAAACGGAACGATCCCCTCTCCAAAAGGCACCCCGCGTATGATGCGCGGCAAAGCATCTTTGACATGAATGCCCAGGATTTGTCTTTTGGCAAGGGCAATCTCATCAGGCGGGTAACACCCGGCTGCGGCAAGATTACCGATATCCGGATACAGTTGCAGCCAGGGCGAGTCGATCTTACGGGTGATGGCCAGAGCCTTGCTCAGGTTTTCCACAAACGGGGTATCCAGGTTTTCTAAACCTAACATTACACCAGCCTGACCAGCCCAATTGACGCTTAGTTGGAGGCTGTCCAGGAAATTCGCCCCCGTCTCTTCATCGCTCGTTTCGTAAAAAACATCGTAGCCCATCACCTGAACGACGCGCAACCCAATGTCTCCCGCAAAGTCGATTGCTTTTCGCAATATTTCCTGCCCTTGCCTGCGGAGTTCTGGCGAATGACTGCCAAGCGGATATTTGCGATGACTGCTCAGGACCATTGTCATGATTTTCACGCCAGTATTTTCAATGGAATGACGCAAGGCAGCCCGCTCAGAGGCCGGCCAGTCCAACCGGGCCATGCGCTCGTCGCTTTCGTCGATCGAGATGTCGACAAAATCATAACCGGCCTGGCCCGCGGCGGCCAGACGCTCTTCCCAGGAGAGGGAGGCAGGCAG
This sequence comes from Anaerolineales bacterium, assembly GCA_050014055.1. Taxonomy (GTDB): domain Bacteria; phylum Chloroflexota; class Anaerolineae; order Anaerolineales; family Villigracilaceae; genus UBA877. The sequence goes on from JBEKEB010000094.1 coordinate 14,155, forward strand.
TGCTTTTTCATACAGACCAACAGGCATCTTGAACATAAGATCAGGTCTTCTTAAGCGTTTGCCTCTCCCGCACCAGCAGGTGGTTGAGAACAACCGCAGCAATCAAAACGGTGCCTTGGGCTACGTCCTGCCAGTAGGCGGGGATGACGGTCAGCAGGCCGATGGTTACGCAGATAATGATCAGGCTGCCAATGATGGTCTTTGGGACCGATCCTTCGCCGCCGGAGAATGCTGTTCCGCCCAGCAAAACAGCGATGATACAAGTAAGTTGCATACCATCGCCCGAGAGAGGATCTCCCAGAGACATGTAGCTGGCGCGCGCCAAACCGGCCAGCGAAGCAAAAAATCCTACGATGATGTAAAGGAGCCAGACCATCTTGACGGCATCGATGCCGGAGAGTTCCGCTGCCAGGCGGTTTCCGCCAATGGCTGCGGCATACTTGCCAAGGATTGTCTTTCTTTGAACGATAGTCAGAGCGAGGATCACAACTATCGCAAGCCAGAACGCCCACGGCAATCCAAGCAGGACATCTTTGCGTGCAAAATCGTTGATCCACGCAGGCATGGTTTGCTTACCATTGCTCATGATG
>JBEKEB010000095.1:0-14644 GCA_050014055.1 Anaerolineales bacterium
TTTCTGCAGTCTCTGGATGATCGTATGTTCCCGCACCAGTTCGGCCTCCAGTTCCGCAATCCGCTGGTCTTTTGTACTGGGTTGGGTAGGCTTGTCCCGTCTGTGGCTCATCCTGACAAGTCTACAACTTTTATTGTTCTCCCTACTAGAGTCTTTCAGCTTAATTATTCCTGCCTTTTGACTCTATTTACAATCCGTCTCGTTTACGCTAAACAAGTACCAGTGAGCGATAAAACAAATGTTCTAATTTGTCAAGCGTATTTGAAGAAAGGGGGCAAATTAAAGGAATCCTTTTCGGGGCATATACGTATGAATATGTATCTATCCGAAAATTATAGCAGTAGCCCACTTTGAGTGCCTGCACTCAAACCGCGGACTCCTCCTGAATTTTCGGATAGGTCCTTACCCTTTTGCTTTTAACCGGAGGCCAATCGAATGCTCGCTGTTGATTTAAATGAATCACTGACTGCGACCCTGCCTTTCGAGCAGATGGTCAGCGGGCTGGTTACCCAATTTAAAGAGCTTTGGTGGAGCAGCGCACCCGGCCTGCCCGAGCTTGGCCCGGTCTACAGTCTAAAGGAGCAAAAAGAGCGAGAAGCCAGCCTGGGCAACAGCCTGGACCTGCTGGGACAGGAATTGCAGCGGATTTCGCGCCAGCGGCCCGACCGATCGACGCTGCAGGAGCGGCTGTTTCCGCTGGCGGGAAACATTCTCAAGACCAGCTTCGGCCTGGAAGACCGGCACGTGGCCGCGTTGCCTTCCTATGGTTTTGCCGAGGCGGTCGAGGGCTTCGTCCGGCAGGCGCGCCAGTTCGATGCGGAGATTTCCGCCGTGGATATCTACCAGGCCGGACGGAATGCCTGGTCGATGAACCTGATGCAGTACCTGCTGGGCCAGCCGGTGGAAGTGACACCGGCCGTGCTTGCCTACAGCCTGCTTTATCCATACAGCGATAACTACCTGGACGATCCGGGTATCCCCACCAGCGTGAAGGCCGCCTTCAGCCGCACCTTCGAGCGGCGGTTGGCAGGGCAAGCGGTGCCGCCCGCCAATCCGTGGGAGCAAAAAATATTCGACCTGATGGGGATGATCGAAGGCCAGTTCGACCGGCAGCTCCACCCGGAAGTGTACGCCAGCCTGATGGCAATCCTGCGGGCGCAGACCAACAGCCTGCAGCTGCAGCTCCCGCATGCCTCACCATATGAAATGGACGTGCTCGGGCTGGCCTTCGAAAAGGGCGGAACATCGGTCCTGGCGGATGGTTATCTGGTGGCCGGCAGCCTGACTCCGCTCCAACAAGAGTTTTCGTTTTATTATGGCGCTTTTACACAGCTGATGGACGACCTGGAAGACGTGGAACAGGATCGCCGGGCTGGCATTATGACCGTGTTCTCCCAGACGGCCGGCCGCTGGCCGCTGGATGCCGTCACCAGCCGCCTGATCGTTTTCGGGAATGGCTTGCTGGATGCCATGCGCTGTTTTAATGGAACCGGGCTGGAGACGCTGGAAGAGATCATGCGCAAGTGTATCACCCCGCTGTTGATCGATTCGGCCGGCCGGGTCGGGCAACTTTTCAGCCGGGGTTACCTGGCTGAATTGGAGCGGCATTCCCCATACCGGTTTTCGCAGCTTAAACAAGTTCGCCGGAAAGTGCAGCGGCGTTTCTCCACGGAAGAGATCCTGGAAACGATGCTCCTGGAAAACGGCAGGAACTTTCAGTAATATATTCAGCGGTTAATTTTTGTCCCTGACAATCTTTAAGCCAGCCAGGGCTTTCACAAGGTAGGGGTTTGGGAGCCTGCCCCCGGTTCTTTTGGGGTGCAAGCACCCCAAAATCTTCTTATTTCCCGCCCTGGGGCGGGCGCATCAACGGGGGGAAATTGCACTACTTTCAGACTTTGTGAGAGCCGTGTTAAGCCGGACCACGGGGATTGCATTATACCGGCGAAATTGCTATACTGGTTTTTATAAGCAGTCATAAATTAATTTGGAGGCGATGCATATGAGCGACAAATATCTGAAAGGCCTGTTGGGCGATAACGAGCAGGTGCTTTTTGTGACCCACCACCACTGGCTGGTGCTGGCGGGTGAAATCCTGGCCGAGGCGCTTTTGGCGGTGATCGTAATCGTCCTGGTCACGTTACTGTGGCTAGTGTGGCTGCTTAACCCGCTGGCGCCGCTCGGATACCTGCTGCTGATCCTCCCGATTATCAGCGTGTGGCGGGACGTGCTGATCTGGAAGAACCGCGAATACGTGGTCACCAACCGGCGCGTCATCCAGCTTTCGGGTGTGTTCAGCAAGAACATCACCGATTCTTCCCTGGACAAGGTCAATGATGTCAAGATGAACCAGACCTTCCTGGGACGGATGCTGGATTACGGCAATATCGAGATCCTGACCGCCAGCGAACTGGGTGTGAACAAATTCACCTACATCGGACGGCCGATCCAATACAAGACCGCCATGCTCAACGCCAAGGAAAAGCTGGAGCACGCCCCGGCGGAGCCCGCCGCCGCCCGCCCGGCTGCCAGCCCGGCCGACCTGCTGACCCAACTGGACACATTGCGCCAGCACGGCGTGTTGAGCGAAGCGGAGTTCCAGGCCAAGAAGGCCGAACTGCTCAAGAGGATGTAGAGGAAAAAATTTATGACCATTCGTCTCTGTCTGGCAGGCGCTACCGGCTGGGCCGGTTCTGCCCTGGCCCGGGCAGTCGCGCATACGGAGGATATCCGGCTGGTATCGGCAGTTTCACGCAGCCATGCGGGGCAAAACCTGGGAGATGTGCTGGACGAAGCCGGGTTGACCTGCCCGATCTACGCTTCCGCATCGGAAGCGCTCACGCAACCTTGTGAGGTGTTCTTTGAGTTCACCAAACCCGAGGTGGCAAAATCCAATGTACTGGCGGCATTGCAGCAGGGCGTACATGTTGTCATCGGTACTTCAGGATTAACCGAAGAAGATTATGCCGAAATTGCCAGCGCAGCCGGACAGAGCCAACGAGGGGTATTGGCGGTCGGCAATTTTGCCCTGACGGTGGTGTTATTGCAGAAATTTGCCGAAACCGCTGCCAAATATATCCCCCAATGGGAGATCATCGACTATGCCGATGACGGCAAAAAAGACGCGCCTAGCGGAACGGCGCGCGAACTGGCCCACCGTCTTTCCGCCGTCCACCCCTCCGAATTGACCGTCCCACTGGAGCAAACGCAGGGTGTCGTGGAGACACGCGGGGCGCGCCTGACCGGATCGCAAGTCCATTCCATCCGCCTGCCCGGATATACCATTTCGGTGGATATCATTTTCGGCATGCCCGACCAAAAGCTGACCATCCGGCACGACTCAGGCAGCAGCGCCCTGCCCTACGTGGATGGGGCCCTGCTGGCCCTCCGGAAGGTGTCCACCTTCACGGGTCTGCGGCGAGGGTTGGATAGCGTGCTTGATCTGTAAGGCCGGAGGGCTCGACCGGCCGTTGGGCAGCTTCTTTCAACAAACAGGAAAGAGGGTAAATAATGGGTGGTTTTCTCGAAAGTGAAAAAACATTTCAGACGCATTGCAAGGCTAGTTCATCCTGGTTTTCAGAGCCGGCCAGACCGGCCGGCCTTTATAAAGGAAAGTTGCGCACTTTTTGTTTGCCGGTCGAAACCGCAGAGCAAAACCTTTTCGGACCAATCCGAGAACCGGCGTTGGCGTACTTTGCCAAACACAGTATCAAATGGCACGATGGGCAAAATGGAAAGCCGAGCAATCATCTATGCGATTCACAGGTCTGTTGCGTCAATTTCCTGTTCCCCTTGGCGGGCAAACCTGGCGCATTAGCCCAGGTACTGCGCCCGGTTTTTCCGGAAATTAAGCAAATGCTCCCGGTGGAAAGCGGGAAATATATTTCCTTCGAATGGATCGGGGCTAAGAATTATCTTGGCGAGAAAATCTCCCGCAATGGACAGCGCAGCCGCGGCGCCAATTGCACCAGCGCCGATGCCATTGTGATGTTCGAAGGCAAGGATAAGAAACGGCAGGTCCTTTTGATCGAGTGGAAATATACCGAATCGTATGGTCACACCTTCCTGAAAACCGCTAAAAGCGGCACAGACCGAACAGAAATTTACAGGCACCTTTTCGATGGCCCAGATTGTCCCATCAACAAGGACCTGTTGCCTGGTTTTGAAGCATTGTTCTATGAGCCCTTTTATCAATTCATGCGCCAGCAGTTCCTCGCACATGAGATGGAAAAAGCGCATGAGCTGGGGGCGGATATTGTCAGCGTCTTACACATTGCTCCCGCCCATAATCACGATTTTCGCAGAGTCACCTCACCTGCATTGGAAAACCTGGGCGAATCCGCCACCGGTGTTTGGAAAAGCCTGGTAAAGACCGATGGAAGGTTCATCAGTGTCGCCACCGAACAGCTTTTCGGTAAAATATCTGGTGAGCAGATGCCTGAAATGAAGCAGTGGATGGAGTATATTCATGAGCGTTATGCCTGGGTTCAGGCGGATGACAAAGGATGAAAGCTTTCCTCCTGCATTGAAGTGCAAACAGTTCAGGATAAGCGTAATTTAACATAAATGTGCGATAATGCGAGAAGGAATCTCACCGGTTCCGCCGCTTGGGCTGATTCCTTGCGATTAGATACCTGTCATTCCATCCGCTTTTCAGGCGGCACCCACATCACTGCAAAAAGCCAGAGGTACAACCATGCAAAAGGTAATCGTTTCGTGGAGCGGTGGAAAAGATAGCGCCATCGCCCTGTATGAAATCTTAAAAGATCAAAACTACCAAGTATCCGCTCTGCTCACCACGGTCACCGAAGACTATGACCGCATCAGCATGCACGGTGTCCGGCGCAGCCTGCTCGAGCGGCAGGTGGCCGCGTTGGGTTTTCCGCTTGAAAAAGTGCTCATTTCAAAGAACGCCTCCAATGAAGAATATGAAGCTAACATGGGACAGGTCCTGGCTAAATACAAGGCTGCCGGCGTTGGCTCGGTCCTCTTTGGTGACATCTTCCTGGAAGACCTGAGGAAGTATCGCGAAGACAAACTTGCCACGCTGGGCATGCAGGGCATTTTCCCGCTCTGGAAAAGAGACACCCGGGAACTGGCCCGTTCTCTGACGACCCTGGGTTTCAAGGCCATCACCACCTGCGTCGACACGAGCATGCTGGACGGGCAATTTGTTGGCAGGCTGATCGATGAGCAATTCCTGTCCGAACTGCCCGCAACCGTGGATGCATGCGGCGAGAACGGCGAATATCACTCTTTTGTCTACGCTGGACCGATTTTCAAGCAAAGCGTCCCTTTCACAATTGGAGAAATCGTCTTACGGGAAAACCGTTTTAGCTATTGTGATTTGTTACCCGCCGGATGAGCAAGGTTCTTGTTTGAATAGGAACGGCCTGGCCAAGCTTGCAGGCGGATTTTGCCGAAATTGCGCGATAATTATGCAAAGGTCCCGCCGCTGGGGCTGAGGCAGGCCTGGAGGACGGTGGTTCACGCCACCGCCGGAGCATAGCATGCGAAAAGTAATCTACGCCATGTCGGTATCGCTGGACGGCTTCATCGAAGCGACCGACGGAGACCTGCGTTGGTCCTATCCCGATGAAGAACTACACAGCCATTTCAACCAGCAGGAGCAGTTGATCGACCTGCACCTGTATGGACGCGGGCTTTATGAGAATATGGCCTCCTATTGGCCGACCGCCGGCGAGTATCAGTCCGCACCGCAGGTCGAGCGGGAATATGCCCGCCTCTGGAAAACGATGCAGAAGATCGTATTTTCAACGACCATAAAGCAGGTCGGCTGGAATTCCCAACTGGTCAGGGGGGATATCGCCGCCGAGGTCAACCGGCTGAAAGCCCAACCGGGTGGAGACATGAGCGTCGGCGGCGCCGGGCTGGCCGCCTCCTTCATGCGGCTCGGCCTGATCGATGAATACCGGCTCTACCTTCACCCCGTGCTCCTGGGGGGCGGCAAGCCGATGTTTGGTCCTTTGCAGGATAAAATAAATGTGGAACTCGTCGAAACACACTCCTTCGGCTCCGGCGTCGTTCTGCTCAGATACCGGCAGGCGAACGATGTTCCATGACAACCGCGACAGGAAATAAACGCTGGCAACTACTAGGTACCGAGCAACCGGGACCGGAAGCACCCCGGCTGGCTGTTGCGCAGCTTTGTTGGACAACCGCAATGCCATGTTGAAAATATCCCGATCCATCGTGTTTAATCTTAGCTATTTATTTAACCCGCGTTGGGACACCGGCATCCCTGCTCCGGAACTGGTTCGATTCATCCAAGGAAAAGCGCCCGGGAAAGCCATTGACATTGGCTGTGGCACCGGCACCAATCTGCTCCATCTGGCGCAGCATCAATGGACGATTACAGGAATTGATTATGCTCCTCTGGCAATCCGCAAAGCCCGCCATAAATTAAAGGGCTATCCGGTCACCCTGTTGGCTGCGGATGTGGCCAGGTTACGCTTTCTGGACCTGCCGGGACCCTACGATCTGGCGCTGGATATGGGCTGTTTTCACAGCTTATCCGATCAGGACCGGAAAGCATACGTCCAGGGGCTGGAAAAATGGATCCAGCAAAACGGGGTATATATGGTGTATGCATTCCAACCCGGCCTGCCGGACAATAGAACCGGTATATCGAAATCGGAAATGGTCGGGTACTTTGCGGAGAAATTCGTGCTGAGAAATTACGAGCAGGGCCAGGGCCGGCCTTCGGCCTGGTACTATTTTGAGAGAAAATAGAGAAAAGTGAACATCGCTTTTTTGCTCAGGGGCCTCCTGATCGGTTTCTCGATTGCCGCGCCGGTTGGACCAATTGGCGTGCTGTGCATACGCCGCACCTTGACGCGCGGCCGGTTGTCCGGGTATGTCTCCGGGCTGGGTGCGGCTACCGCCGACTCGATCTATGGTTCCATTGCGGGATTTGGCCTGGCTTTCATTTCCAACTTTTTGGTCAGCCAGCAAGGCTGGCTCCGCCTGGCCGGAGGCGCTTTTCTGTGTTATTTGGGTATACGGACCTTCCTGGCAAAACCCGCCGGGCAGGCCGCCCCGGCCAAAGAAAATAACCTGATCGGTGATTATGCTTCCACGTTTTTCCTTACGCTTACCAATCCCATGACGATCATTGCCTATGTGGCCGTATTTGCGGGATTGGGTCTGGCGGGAGCCAGGAATAACTATGCCTCTGCGGGTGTTTTGGTTTTGGGCGTTTTCATGGGCTCAGCCTTGTGGTCGTTTAGTCTGTGCAGCGTGGTGGGTTTCTTCCGGGAGAAATTCACCCAGCGCGGCCTGGGCTGGGTCAACCGGATTTCAGGCATCATTATTACCGGGTTTGGTTTGTTTGCACTTCTGAGCGCAGTGTGATGAAAGAGGCAACATGGAAACTCCAGACTATCATTTGATGAGCGGGTTGGATGGCGTGGATTTTGTCAAAGTAACGGAAATGCTGACAACTGCATACTGGTGCAAAGGCATCCAAATTGACGAGGTCAGGAAAGGCGCCATGAATTCCGCCCTGGTTGTCGGCGCGTTCTTGCGAAGCGGGAGCCAGATTGGTTTTGCACGGGTAATTTCCGACAAAACCAGGTTTGCGTATATTCTCGATGTGATTGTAGATGAGGCCTATCAAAGAATGGGGGTCGGACAGGCCATGATGAGGTTTATCCTTTCCCATCCCGATTTTAAGGATGTCTACCAGTGGTTTTTGGTAAGCAGTACGGCCCAAGGTGTTTATGGGAAAGTCGGTTTTAAAGGATTATCAAACCCGGAAAAATGGATGGAGATTAAATCTGATCGGACTTCCAGGAGAAAATCATCTTCCGAACATCCGGGAAAATCGCACCCGCACCAGAGCGGATGAGGCCGATGGTACCCTGCTTTTACCTGCCCTGGTTCCATCCGGTTACTTTACGGGTCAGGGCGAGTCTCCTGCATGGACCTATTTTGAGAGAAAATAACACTAGCCCAACAATGGGAAGGAAAACAAGCAATGACCAATGAACGCTCAGTCATCATCCCGTCCGGTTCCCTGCAGCTGGCCGGCAGCCTGCGGCTGCCCGAGGCGGGCCTGCCCTGCCCGGCCGTCTTGTTGATCCCCGGCTCCGGCCAGGTGGACCGTGACGAGAATGCCCCCAGGGCGCGTCTGAATGCCCTGCACGAGATTGCCGTCGCTCTTTCGGAGCAAGGCATTGCCTCCCTGCGCTTTGACAAACGCGGCGTCGGTGCGAGCGCCGGCGATTACTGGGAGACCGGTTTCTTCGATCATGTTACGGATGCCGCCGCCGCGCTTAATTTTCTCAAGGCGCAGCCGGAGATCCGGCCGGACAAGGTTTTCCTGCTGGGTCACAGCGAAGGCTCGCTGATCGCCACGCGCCTGGCCGGCACCGGCAGCCAAGTGGCCGGCGTCATCCTGTTGGCCGGGCCGGCCCAGAACGGCGAGCAGGTATTGCTCTGGCAGTCCGCCCAGGTGTTGAAAGGGATGCGCGGATTCAACAAATGGTTGATCGATCTCTTCCACATCGACACCCGCAAAGCCCAGCAGAAGCAGCTGGACAAGATCAAACGCTCGAAGAAGGACTGGCTCCGCATACAGTTGGTGGCTAAGTTAAATGCCAAGTGGTTCAGGGAGTTTATGGCCTACAACCCGGCCGAAGACCTGCCTAAGATCCAGGCGCCCGTGCTGGCAATCACCGGCACCAAGGATATCCAGGTCGATCCGGCCGACCTGGACCGGATGGCTGCGCTCGTCCGGAGTGAATTCGAGTCGCATGCCGTGCCCGATCTGACGCACCTGCTGCGGGCGGAGCCAGGCCAGCCGACCCTCTCCACCTATAAGCAGCAGATCGCCCGGCCGGTCGATCAGCGTGTCCTGCAGCTCATTTCGGAATGGCTGGGAAGGAAAACGGCCGCATGACCAGTTTCCGCCCTATGATGCGGTCATGGAATCACTGGCCGACATGATGGATCGCGCGCTGATGCCGGCAGATGGCGGCAACAGCGCGGCGGGTAAAGCCATCGTAAGGCAAATTACCGCGGCGGCACGCGCGCAGATCGAGCGAATCAAACAGGCAAAGGACACAAAGCAGACGATACACCAAGGAGCGACCAATGACAACCGATAAGATCCAATTCACAAAAGAAAAAGAAACGATGCTCATGACCTTGAGCAGTCGAGCGGTTCAGAGCCAGTGGAAGGATCCCATCTTGCGAGATCCCTGGGCTGAAGAAGCGATGCGGCATATCGATTACGACATGAGCAAGCAGTTAAGCGGAGTAACCTCGTGGAGCATGTGGAAGGAGATCGGATGTACCATCGTCGCCACGCGCGCCGCGACCTTTGATCAACTGACGAACGGCTATCTTGCCGATCACCCGGATGCAACCGTGCTCCACGTGGGCTGCGGCATGGACAGCCGTGTTTTCCGGGTCGATCCGCCTGCCAATGTCCAGTGGTTCGACGTGGATTACCCCGATGTGATCGACCTGCGCCGCCAACTGTTTCCCGCACGGGGCGCCTTCTATCACCTGGTTGGCGCCTCGCTGGATGATTTGCGCTGGTTGGACGAGGCCCCTCGGGATCGACCCGGGCTGTTTATCGCCGAGGGGGTGCTGCACTACCTGAGCGAAACGGAAGTGAAAGCGCTGCTCAATGCGGTGGTCGCTCACTTTCCCGGCGGTCAGTTGATCTTCGATATCTGCAATTCCATGATTGTAAAAAGAACGGGCTCGAACGTCGGGGGCACGGGTGCAACCTACAAGTGGGGGCTTGATGATCCCCAGGATATCCAGCAGCTTGAGCCAAAGCTTGAACTGATCAAGGAATTCAGACCAAGCGAACAGGTCGCGTTTTCCAGATTCCCGTTGTGGTGGCGCGCCGTTTACCGCGTGCAGGAGCTCGTCCCCACGCTGCGTAGGATGGAACGTACGATAGTCTACCGCTTTTAGGACACAAGCTCGGCATCCCGATCATAAGCAGCGTGATACGGAAAAACCTCCGGCAGTCACGTGAGATCATCTCGCACCTCCCGCCGGCAATCCCGTCCAATCCCATGCTTCAGAACCTGGGACGATTGGTAGGCAAGTGGGAGGTGGAGTTGGCATTTCCCGCTGATCCATCCAACAAAATACACCCACAGGTGTCATTCGACTGGCTGGAGAATGGGGCTTTTATCATTGAACATTTTGCCAGCAGCACGTGGATCATCGGCCCGGATGATTCGAATAAGACCTATTACGTACTCTACCACGACGAGCGGGGTGTTTCGCGCGTGTACCAGATGAGTCTGGGTGATGGTACCTGGAAGTTGTGGAGAAATTCCCCTGGCTTTTCACAGCGCTCCAGCGTCTGGAGAGGTTGGACTCCCTGCCTACTACTATCCGGCTATTTTTGACACTACCTGTATGTGGCCTGCCCCTTTCTCTCTAATATCTCTTCTCTTCTCTTTTCTCTTCTCATTTGTTTTTTGTTTTTCCGTAGTGTCCTTAGTGACCTTCGTGGTGGAATCTTTTTTTCTTGTTTTCCTTGGTGCCCGCCTGTCCCGCGCTGCTCTCCCGCGGGATCGTAACTGCCTGTCCCGCGTTGAGACCCAAAAGGTTTTTCAGTTATCTCCTAAATCTTGTCGGAAAGAGAAATTCCGATATGCCATACAGTAAGATGGTGGGTAAAACCTTTAGGGTCTAAGTCCAAATAATTTTTGTTCCTCAAAACCCCCTTTTGTTTGCAAAAACAAGCCCAAAATCGCTAAAAACAACCCCTTTTTGGGGCACATCAATTCCACCCTCGTGCTTCTCCTGCCCTGCGCATTCGCACCCCCAACTCCTGCCCCTGCACGAAACCCTTAAAAATCTTCAAATTCTGCTATTAACCGCTTTTTTTCTTCTTACGTTTTATGTTTTACATTTTACTTGCATCTTCCCCCTTATTTGTTCCTCGTTGAATTCAACCAACGATCGCGCAAACCCCCTAAAAACGGGGTTTAATAGTATGTGCCCGGCACCTTGAAGGTGCCGGGCACATGCATTGTCTGTTGATAGATTCTTGCAAAAAGAGCAAGGGATTGAACGGTACTACTATATGCGTGCTTTCCGCAGCCGCAGGCTGTTGGAAACCACAAATACGCTGCTGAAAGCCATCGCACCGGCTGCCAGCATGGGGTTCAGGAAGCCCAGCGCCGCGGCCGGGATCAGGATGATGTTGTAGATGAACGCCCAGAATAGGTTCTGCTTGATGGTGCCGAGCGTCTTGCGCGAGAGTGCAATGGCGCGTGCCACTCCCTGCAGGTCGCCGCTGATCAGCGTGACCGGGGCCGCCGCCATGGCCACGTCCGTGCCGGTCCCGATGGCAATTCCCACATCCGCCTGCGCCAGCGCCGGCGCGTCGTTCACGCCATCCCCCACCATGGCAACCACATTTTGCTTTGAGGCTTGAAGCTGCTTGATTTGCTCGGATTTTCCTGCCGGCAGCACCTCGGCCAGCACCTGGTCGATACCCACCTGGCGGGCAATTGCTTCAGCGGTCTTGCGGTTATCGCCGGTGATCATGGCGACCTGCAAGCCCATCCGCTGGATATCCGCGATGGCAGCCTTCGAACCATCCTTGAGCGTATCCGCCACGGCGATCACGCCCCGCACCGAACCGTCCACCGCCACCAGCATGGCCGTCTTGGCCTCGGATTGGAGTTGCTCCACTTTGGCCTCCAGACCGTTCATGGCATAGGTACGGGAAGTCATCATGCGCAGGTTGCCCACCACCACGGCGTGGCCGTCCACTCCGGCTTCCACGCCCGCCCCGGCTTCGGCTTTGAAGCCGCTGACGTCGGAAAGTGCCAAGCCGCGTGTGGTCGCTTCCGCCCAGATGGCCTCCCCCAGCGGGTGCTCCGAGCCTTTTTCGACCGAGGCCGCCAGGCGCAATAGCTCATCGCCGCTGACCGCTGACGCCTGTTCGCTGACCACGATATCCGTTACGGCCGGCTGGCCCCGGGTGATCGTCCCGGTCTTATCCAGCACCACCACCGAGACCTTGCCGGCCCGTTCCAGGGCCTCACTGGTTCGGAACAGGATGCCCAACTCGGCCGCCTTGCCTGTCCCAACCATCACTGCCGTCGGTGTAGCCAATCCCATCGCACACGGGCAGGCAATCACCAGCACCGCCACCATGTTGATCAGCGCCCGCGTGAACTGCGGGACAGCCGGGTTCACCGGGGCGAGCAGGAACCAGGCCAGAAAGGTGAGCGCAGCCATCCCCAGCACCGCCGGCACGAAGATCGCCGAGACCTGGTCGGCCAGTTTCTGGATGGGGGCTTTGCTGCCTTGGGCCTCCTCCACCAGCCGGATGATCTGTGCCAGGGCGGTCTCCCTGCCTACTTTGGTGGCCTCGAACTTGAGCAGGCCGAGCTTGTTGAGCGTCGCGCCGATCAGCGCGTCGCCGGGACCCTTCTCGACCGGCAGCGATTCACCGGTCAACATCGATTCGTCCACGGCGGAACGGCCTTCCACCACCACGCCGTCCACCGCGATCTTTTCTCCCGGCCGCACCAGCACCAGGTCGCCCACCGCCACCTCATCCACCGGCACTTCCAATTCCGCCCCGTCCCGGGTGATGCGGGCAGTCCTGGCGCGCAAGCCCATCAGCTTCTTGATGGCATCGCTGGTGCGGCCCTTGGCGCGCGCCTCCAGGAACTTGCCCAGCCGGATCAGCGTGATGATCACAGCGGCCGTCTCGAAATACACTTGCCCGGGGATGATACCCAGCGTAATGATAATTGAATAGAAATAGGCGACCGATGACCCCATCGCGATCAGCACATCCATGTTGGCCGAGCGGTTGCGCAGCGCTTTATAGGCGCCCACGTAATACTGCCAACCTACGTAGAACTGCACCGGCGTGGCAACCGCACCCATCAGCCAGTTTGCCCAGGCTGGCTGCGCTCCCATGCCAAATAAGCCCAGGTCAAGCGCCATCGAAAACAGGAACAGCGGGATGGTGAAGACCAGGCCGGTGATGAGCAGGTGCCGCTGCTTGGCGATCTCAGACGCGCGTGCTTTAGCCTCGGCATCTTCCCCGGCACCGCCCAGCTCCAGCGCTTCGAACCCGGACTTGGTGACTGCCGCCCGGATCTCCGCCTGGCTTATCACCGTCGGGATATACTTCACGCGTGCCCGTTCGGTCGTCAGGCTGACAGTGGCTTCCAGTACGCCCTCCATTTTTTCCAAAACAGATTTAAGCCGGCGGGCGTCATTATCGTCGCCCAGTCGCTTGATGACCAGGTCGGCTGTGCCCGTGGCGATGCCGTACCCGGCGCGTTTGACGCGCGCCAGCAGGGCTGGCAATCCCACCTCGGCCGGGTCAAATGTCACTGTGGCGCGCTCGGATGACAGGTTGACCACTGCCGCCTGCACGCCGGCTTGCTTCTTCAGGCCGCGTTCGACCGTCGCCACGCAGTTGGCGCAGGTCATGCCGGTAATGGGGAGCGTAAGTTGCTTTGTTTCAGGCATCATATACCTATAATCATATGCTCACGAAAACGTAGTTACGACTTCAGTCACCACTACGCTGTCAATTCGTGGATTATTGATAAGTGCGGGAGGGCACGGCAGGACCGTGCCCTCGAAGATAGGCATCTTTCAGGCAGCCACGGGGTAATTAATTTCCGCCAGCAACGCCTTGATCCTGGCCTCGTCCGCCGGCGCGTCGAAGGTGATCTCGACCATTTTACTGGCCTGATCCGCCTTGACTGACTGGACGCCCTGTACTTCCGCCAGCTCGGTCTGGATGGTGTGGACGCAGTGCATGCAGGAAATATTGGGAACAGAATAGGTTACGGTTTTCATGGTTTTACTCCTTTATGAATTGGATTATTAGATAGTGGAGAACAGGCTGAAAAGGATAGGGGTTGGGTTGGATTTCGACCAATCTCTACTCTCTGATCTCTTCGCTCTGTTCTTTATACCTTCGTGGCTGTTTCGAACACGTCCGTGATTTCCTTCAGGACGCGTTCACGCTCGGATGGGTCCTCCCCGCGGATGGCAGTTGTCACGCAAGAATTCAGATGGTTTTCCAAGATGGCCGCGCTGACCTTATTGAGCGCAGCCTGGACGGCCTGGATCTGGCGAATGACGTCAATACAATAGGCATCCTGCTCCACCATCCGGATGACACCACCCAGGTGGCCTGCGGCTATCTTTAACCTTTTCAAGGCTTCTTCGTTCTTCATCGCGGTCCTTCTTTCTTATCCCACCCCCCTGGGGGGGGTATATAATTTATTTTACTCTTCTACCTTGCGAATTGTCAAGATAGCCATTTGGCATATCCAGATAAGCTCCCCCGTGTTATAACTTTTTACAACAATCCATGAAGGGAACATTATGCCCCATATCGCTATAATCACAGATACCGATTCCAGCCTGCCGCTCGATCTGGCAAAGCAATATAATATTGTTGAAATACCCATCCTTGTCCAGTTTGGGGAAGAAAGCTATCGGGATGTTTATGAGATAGACAATGCGGCGGTTTTCGCTCGGGTCGATCGCGAAGGCAAATTGCCCAGCACAGCCGCCCCCAGCCCCGGCAACTTTGTCGATGCGTATCGTGCTGCCTTTGAGGCGGGCGCGGATCAAATCCTGTGTCTGACCATTT
>JBEKEB010000096.1:0-14417 GCA_050014055.1 Anaerolineales bacterium
GCCGGGAATGTCGACCTTCTTGGCCACGTGGGCCCCGGTGGCAATCAACACGGCATCGTAAGGGCCGCCATCCGCCCGGCCGGTGGAGTCGCACTTGCGGAGCAAGCCAGGCACATCATCGATCTTGGTATTCAGCTGCAGCTCCACCCCTTCGTCGAGCACTTGCTGGATCTCCCAATCCATCCGCTCGTACGGCAGGCGGTGCGGCGGGATGCCGACCCGGACCATTCCACCCGCCACAGGCAGAGCATCAAAGATCTTGACTTTATGTCCCAGGCGTACCAGGTCCAGCCCGGCGGTCAGACCGGCTGGTCCTGCTCCGATAATTGCCACCTTCCAGCCGGTCGGTGGCGGGTTGTGCTGAAAGGGCGTCCCGACGATGGATTTGTCGCGCATATTTGGCAGCTCATCCCGGTGCTGGTAAGCCCAATCCGCCACGAAACGCTTGATGCCCATGATGTTGACCGGTTCATCCACCTTGCCGCGACTGCAAGCCGCCTCGCAGTTGCGGTTGCAGACCCGGCCGCAGACCGACGGAAACGGGTGTTCGCGCCGGATGGCCCAGTACGCGTCCGCGTAGCGTTTCTGCTTGACGAGGGCGATGTAACCCATGGCGCGTTGGTCGGTCGGACAAGCGGCCCGGCAGGGCGCCACGCCTTTTTTGTCAATGGCGTACGCACCCGGCACAGACTGTGCGGAAAAACGATACGCCGCTTTTCGCTTGGACAGAGCGTGGTCGAACTCGTTGCTGACTTCCACGGGGCAAACTGTGACACAGTTCCCACAACCGGTGCACTTGGCTTCATCCACGTAGCGCGGCTTGCGCAGTATCTTCACCTGGTAATTGCCAACAAAGCCCGAGACGGACTCAACCTCGCTGTAGGCCATCAGGTGTATGTTTGGGTGGCGTCCCACGGACACCATTTTGGGTGAGAGTATTCAGGCAGAACAGTCGAGCGTCGGGAAGGTTTTGTAAAGCTGGGCCATGTGCCCGCCAATGCTGGTCTCCCGTTCCACCAGATAGACCTGCTTCCCGGCGTTGGCCAGTTTGAGCGCCGCTTCGATACCGGCGATCCCGCCGCCAACCACCAGTGTAGCAGGCGTCATCTGCACCTGGCGCATGTCCAGCGCTGTTTGGTAATGCACCCGGCGCACTGCCGCGGCAACCAGGGCACAGGCCTTTTCGGTGGCCTGCTGCCGGTCATTGACCACCCATGAACAATGCTCACGGATATTGGCCATCTGGAAAAAGAAGGGGTTCAGCCCGGCCTCGGCACATGCCCGTCGGAAAGTCGGTTCGTGCATCAGTGGGGTGCAGGAGGCCACGACGACCCGGTTCAGGTCTAAATCCTTAATATCCTGTTTGATCAGGTTCTGGCCCGGGTCGGAGCACATGTAAGCATAGTCGCGGCTGATAACAACACTTTCCAGCCCGCCGGCGAACCCGGACACCGCGGCCACGTCCACTGTGGCGGCGATGTTCGTCCCGCAATGACAGATATACACACCGGTCTTGATCTTGGAAAGATTCATGCCGTCTCCCTGATGGGCAACCCGTTCTCTTTGGAGCGGATGCGGCGTGCCTCTGCAAAATCCAAAATACCTTCAATCTCTGCCAATACCTGATCGTTGGTAAACCCATATTGCGTTGCCGCACCAGCCGGGCAGGCTGCTACGCACGCCCCGCAGCCTTTGCACAACACCTCATTGACCTGTGCAACCATTTTGCCCTGCCATTCCACCTGCGCGACCGCGCCGTATGGGCACAGCCCCTCGCAAGTGCGGCAGGCGCCACATTTTTCAGCGTCGATAAAGGCAGTGAAGGGCTCCAATTCCACCCAGCCGTGATCCAGCAAAGAGAGCGCGGCCGCGGCAGCCGCACCACCCTGGGCCACGCTGTCGGGGATATCCTTGGGTCCCTGGCAGGCGCCGGCCAGGAAAACACCATCGGTGGTGGTCTCCACCGGGGCCAGTTTCGGGTGCTTCTCCAGGAAAAACCCATCCGGGCTGCGACTGACGCCAAATAGCGCTCCCACCACATGCTGGTCGGGCTGGGCTTCCATGCCAGTGGAAAGTATCACCATGTCCACCGCTGTTTCAGAGCTCTGGCCCGTGTACACATCCGTCGCAAGAACAGCCAGGGCAGCCCCCCTCGCCTCGACTTGCAGGTCGCCTTCGAAGCGGACGAATTGAACGCCGTGTCCTTCCGCCCGGTGGTAGAAATCCTCATAGCCTTTGCCAAAGCTGCGCATATCCCGGTAGAACTCAACCACCTCGGCTTCCACATACTCGCGCACCAGGGTAGCCAGCTTGAGCGAAACCATGCAACAAACCCGCGAGCAATATTCATGCTCCTTGCCGCGCGATCCCACGCAGTGCAGGATGGCCACCTTCTTCGGCTTCGAACCGTCCTTGCAGAGCACTTTGCCGCCCGTCGGTCCGCCGGTATTGATCATCCGCTCCATTTCCATGCCGGTTACCACATTGGGGAGGCTGCCATAGCCATATTGCGGAGCATTCTGCGGGTCGAAGTCATGGAAGCCGGTGGCCAGAACGATCATCCCAACTTCGATCTGCTCGTGCCGTTCCTGTTGCTCAAAATCAATCGCCCCAACGGTACAGAATTTTTCACAGGCCTTGCATTTACCATTTTTGAAATATGCACAGTTGGCCGTATCGATGACCGGGATGCGTGGGACTGCCTGCGGGAAGGGGTAATAGATGGCGGCGCGCTTGCCCAGCCCCAGATCGAACTCGGACGGGATTTTCTTCCACGGGCATTTCTCGATGCACGTTCCGCAGCCAGTACATAGTGCCTCGTTCACGTAGCGCGGCTTGCGGCGCACAGTAACCGTAAAGTTGCCGACATACCCGCTAACCTGCTCGACTTCGCTGTAGCTCATCAGGGTTATATTTGGGTGGCGTCCCACGGACACCATTTTTGGTGTGAGTATTCAAGCCGCACAATCAAGCGTTGGGAATGTTTTATAGAGGCGGGACATGTGCCCGCCGATGGAGGGTCCACGTTCGACCAGATAGACCTTTTTCCCCGAATCCGCCAGGCGCAGGGCGGCTTCGATCCCCGCGATCCCGGCGCCAACCACCAACGCAGATTGCTTCAATTCCACCTGGCGGGTCTCCAGTGGAATCTGCCAGCGGACACGATGGACAGCCGCCGCCACCAACGCCTCGGCTTTTTCCGTTGCAACTTCCGGATCCTCTGTCACCCACGCGCAATGCTCGCGGATATTGGTCATCTGGAACAGGTAAGGATTCAACCCGGCCTCGGCGCAGGCCCGGCGAAAAGTGCCTTCGTGCATCAATGGGGAACAGGAAGCCACAACAACACGGTCGAGGTTCTCGCTCTTGATATCCTCCTTGATGAGCGTCTGACCAGGATCAGAGCACATGTAAGTGTAAAGGCGGGCAATCACCACACCGTCGAGTTGCGCAGCAAAACTAACCACCTTGTCAACATTCACTATGCCTGCAATGTTTGTGCCACATTGGCAAACATATACCCCAATGCGAGCCTTGCCTGACTGCGAACTCATCCGGTACCTCCTCGATTTTGACAATTAGACGACAGCCACCCCCATTTTGTCTCCATAACGAATCGGTTATATTTGGTTAAGTAATGATTGTACGATCCCTTGCAGGATAGGCAAGTGCTTTTTATCACAAATAGAAAGGACAATCAGCAGGTCGCCTAATACTTCTACTTCCGGGGTGATTTGAGCGGGAATCAGGCAGCCTAAGCCTTTATCACTGGTGGAATCCATTTAGCGGTTTTCCAGGTCTTTTTTCTCTGCAACAAGGTGCCTGCTGACAAATATATCATCTGTTGCAGTTTTTCCCCCTTGCGCCAGCCAACGACTTTATCGAAAGCCAAGGGACCGATGCTATTCTCCAAATCATAATAAATATTTTTTTCTAGAAATCTGTCAACAATGAAATGATGATTTGCGTTGTGGCTTGAGTCTCTGGTTCCAGTCAGGATCACTTGTTTTCCAAAAGATGGTCTGCCCAATTCCTCCCATTAATGGGAGGAACTGGCAGGCATCCGGTCTACAGATCACCTGAGCGTGTTATGCCATACCTCTGCCAGGGTAGAAACCGGGCCGGCATGGCAGGCGGCCGCCAGATTGCGGTGGCTGTCTGTCACCGTATAGGATCCGCCAGGCATGTACACCACGGTGGGCCTCAATTCTTCACCGGCATGTCCGCGGGAGGTTAGCTCCCAGGGGCGATTGAAAAGGATTTCAAAGAGAGACGTGCGTTTCTCGCTTAATTCCTTTTCTTCCGTGCAGTCGGCGATACCGTTTGGTCGGGAAGCCGGTTGAGCCTCCCGGGTGGACACTTTTTCAAAGGCTTTGCCGCATGGACCACGAAGGTCACGGGTAATAGTTTGGTTGGACATTTTTTCTTTCCTTTCTTTCCGGAACTGTAGTTGCAACTGGTTGCAAATGTTGGTAAAAAAAAGAACTTTCTCCCGGTTATGATGCAACCGGTTGCAAATTCGGTCAAAAAAATCAGCTCGATTCCCTGATGACCAATTCCGCCGGGATTGTCACGGTGGTTATCAGACCTGTTTCGATGTTCTGGATCAGGTTCTGGGCCAGCAATTGTCCCACCAGGGGCAGGTTCTGGCTGATCGTCGTCAGGGGGGGGCTGCTTATTTTAGCGATCGACAGGTCATCATACCCCACCACGGCGACATCCTGGGGCACCCGCCGGCCGTTTTCGCGCAACACGTTGATCGCCCCGACCGCCATCATGTCGCTGTTGGCAAATACTGCATCCAAGTCTGGCGCCCTTTCCAACAACTGCTGCATTTGCCTGGCGGCGGAGTCACTCGACCAATGTCCATATGTGACCAGGGCCGGGTCGACCGTCAGCTCGTTTTCCTGCAGCGCAGCGGCGTAACCATCATAGCGCCGCTGTGCTTCGTATTCATACTCCGGCCCACCCACGTAGCCAATCTGGCGATGGCCGGTTTGCAGCAGGTGCTCGGCAGCCTGCTTTCCGCCGCTAAAATTATCCGAACTCACGGAGCAATAGCTGCCATCGGGCAGGCAGACATTATTCCACACGATGAACGGCGCTTCCATCTCCACTAAGGTCTGGATGTGGTATTGCTTGCGGGTGGAGGTCAGCAGGATGAACCCATCCACCCGGCCGGTATCCAGGTATTGGTGCGGCCAATCCGGGTCATGCGGGTCGACATTTGCCAGGAGCAAATCGTAATGACAGATTGATAAGGTGCTGGAGATTGCCCCAAGGATCTCTAAAACGAACAGGTCTGCCAGTGAGAATACATCCTTGGTCTGGTGTGCATTCACCACGAAGGCGATCGTGCGGCTGCGCTGCAGGCTAAGTCGGCGGGCCGGAATATTGATCTGAAAATGGTGCTCATTGGCCACCGCGTGAATCCGGTCTTTCGTCTCGTTACTAATCAATGGGCTATCGTTCAGGGCTCGCGAAACAGTCGATTTCGAAACGCAGCAAATACGGGCGATATCGGCAATGGTTTGAACGGATTTATCACTCATTCTTTCCACTCATTTTGCATTCATTTATGCAACCGGTTGCATTATAGGACTTTTGGATTTTTTTGTCAAGGTCAGGAAATTGTGATTTATCGCCATTGGGCATTCTGAAAGCCCTCCTGCGCCTGGGTCAATCCCTTTGCAGGTGGTAGGGAAAATAGTATGATGATTTATTAAACCAGAGGTACACTACGGGTACGGTGTGAACAGAGATAAGCGTTTTGTAGTGAGATGAACGCAGGAAAATTGTCTTTTCAGGGTCGGATCAACTGTATATCCCCGTTTATCTCTGGGAGAAGAAAGGATCGGTCGAAATGAGTAGTACCATCACCGAACGCATTTCATTGGGCATAAGCGACCTGCACATCAGCCCGCTGGGCATGGGCACGAATGCCTGGGGTTACAGCCGGCGGGCCGACCCGGCCAAACAGCCGGTGCTGGAGGCTGCCCTGGCAGGCGGGATTAACTTTATCGACACGGCCGAAGTATATAACTTTAGCGGTTCCGAGAAAACGCTCGGGCTGCTGCTGCCGAAATACCGGGCGGAAGTGGTGCTGGCCACCAAGTTCTTCCCTTACCCCTGGCGCTTGGCCAAGTCCAGCCTGGAGGCGGCTCTGCGTGCCAGCCTGCGGCGGCTGGGAGTCCCGCAGGTGGACCTGTACATTTTACATTTCCCGGTCCCCCCGGTGTCGCTGGAAACCTGGGTGGAGGCGCTGGCAGATGTGCAGCAGGCCGGGCTGACACGCGCGGTCGGCATTTCCAACTGCAACAGTCAGCAGACGCGCCGGGCGCAGGCAGTCCTCGCAAGGCGCGGAATTCCTCTGGCCAGCAACCAGGTCGAATACAGCTTGCTGAACCGCTCGGCCGAGCGCAGCGGCCTGCTGGAAACCTGCCGGGAACTGGGCGTGATGTTGGTGGCGTACCGTCCGCTGGGCTACGGCCTGCTAACCGGGAAATATAAGCCGGAGGATTTGCCGGCCGTACTGCACGGAAGGCTCATCCGGCGTTCAGACCTGCAACGGGTTAGCCCGCTAATCGAGCAACTGGGCGAGCTTGCACGCAGCCACGGCAAGACGCCGGCTCAAGTGGCACTGAACTGGATAATGTGCAAGGGGGCGGTGCCCATCCCGGGCGCCAAGAATCCGAACCAGGCGGCCCAGAATGCCGGGGCGCTGGGCTGGCGGCTGGACGCAGCCGAGGTGGAGGCGCTGGATAAGCAGGCTGCTCGCCTACCCTGAAGGGCATACCCCCCATTCCCCCAAAGCATGGTGACAGGTCAAAATACAGAAGTGCGGGAAGGTATTATCAACCCTGCTCATCTTTCGGAACCGGTTCTCCAGTTTGCAGGTTGCGCAGGGTGAAGGCGCCCAGTGCGGCAGCGACCAGGGCAGCCAGGCCGCCCAGTGCCAGGCCCCCACGCGCTCCGGCCACTTGGGCAAACCACCCGACGATGGGTCCGCCAATGGTGGTTGAGCCCAGGAAGGCCACCGACCAGAAGGACATGACCCTGCCGCGCATTTGCGGCGAGCTGTGCAATTGCAGGACGCTGTTGCCAAGCGAGGAGAAGTTGATCGAGCAGATCCCCACCGCCACCATGGCCAGTGCGGTCAAGTGGATAATAGGCATGAAGGCTGCCGCCAGCACCGCCAGCCCGAACAACAGAGCCGCGCTGACCAGCTTGTACGGAATAACGCCTTTCCGGCTGGCGAAGAGGATCCCGCCACAGGCCGCCCCGACCCCCATCGCAGCGGTCAGGAAAGCGTAACTGCTGGCATCCCCTTTAAATGTGAATTGGGCCATCAGCGGCAGGCTGACTTGGAACTCATAAGTTAGCGTCCCAATGATGGCCATCATCAACAGTGTGGAACCGAGCACGGGTTTGGAAACCACGTACTTGAAGCCCTCCACAAGCTGACCTTTGGCGGGCGGCACCGGCGGGGTGATGATCAATTCATCGGCGTGCAGCATGGCAAGCATGATCACCACGGCTGCGAAGGAAATCCCGTTAATTATGAAACAGGGCGCCAGCCCAAAGGCGGCGATCACCCCGGCCGCAATGGCCGGCCCGATGATGCGGGCCAGGTTGACCAGGGTGGAATACAACGTAACAGCGTTGCGGATGTGGTCAGGGCCGACCAATTCCATGTAAAAGGTCTGGCGGGTGGGATTGTCGAAGACATTCACCATCCCCAGGCTAAAGGCCAGGATGTAGACCATCCAGACCTGTACCACTCCGGTCGCCACCAACACTCCCAGGATCAAGGCCAGCAGGCCAGAGATGGACTGGGTCAGGTAAAGGATTTTCCTCTTGGAAATGCGGTCGGCGATGACACCGCCGTAGGGGCCCAGGATCAGGATGGGCAGGTATTGCAGGGCGGTCGTGAGGCCCAGGGCGGTGCCGGAGTTGGTCAGTTTGAGCACCAGCCAGGCCTGGGCGATGTTCTGCATGAAGGTGCCGGAAGTGGAAATGATCTGCCCGATGTAATACAATCGGTAATTGCGTACATGCAGTGAGGAGAGGGTCTCCCGGCTGAATTGGCGAAAGAATCTGGAAAGATATTCCATTGGCATGCCTTATCTGGCCAGCAGCATTCCAACCAGAAAAAGCAGGCTGTAAGCCAGGGCTAATAGCCCGGTACCACCCAGCGCCGTGTTTAGCGCCTGACCATTTTGCGAGAAAACGACCCGGGTCCATTTCCAGGCCAGTGGGAGCGCCAGCCAGGCGAGCAGCGCCTCCCAAGGAAGCAACCTCAGGGCGTAAAATACGGGCAGGCATAGGAATGCCACCAGCAGGCAGGCAAGGTATTCGCCTTTGGCGAAACGCCCGCCCAGCAGAACCACCAGAGTATGTTTGCCGGCCTGCTGGTCGGTCGGGAGGTCGCGCAGGTTGTTCACCACAAGGATGCCGACGATGATCAGGCCGAGAGGCAGAGACATGCACCAGGCAGCCGGGCTGACCCGTCCGGCCTGCACGAAGTAGGTGCCCGTCACACATGCCAGCCCGAAGAAAAGGAATACAAACAGGTCACCCAGACCATAATAGCCCAGCGGGAACGGCCCGCCGGTGTAGGCGATGGCCGAGAAGATGGCCGCCAGGCCGATCAGAAGCACAATCCAGCCGGCCTCAAACGCCAGGTACAGGCCAATCAGCCCGGCCAGCGCGAAAACAATGACCATGCCGACCTTGACCTGAGCAGGGGTAAGCAACCCGGATTGGGTGACGCGCAGCGGCCCGGCATTCCGGGCTGAATCGGCGCCGCGCTTGTAATCGAAAACGTCGTTGGCCAGGTTGCTGCCGATTTGCAGGAGCAAAGCCACCAGCAGCGCCGCCAGCGCGGGAAGCGAGCGGAAAGTGTGGTCGTACAAGGCCAGCGCACAGCCGGCGAACACACCAGCCGCGGCTGCCGGCAGGGTGCGAGGCCGGATCGCCAGCCACCAGATTTGGAAACAATTTGGATATGTTATCTCATGAGTCATGCGAAAACCAAGAACCAATTCGAAAATTATAAAACTTAACCGCAAAGGCTCGAAGCTACGAAAGAAACAAAGGGAAACACTCGGGCTTCTTTGTGTCCTGGTGCCTTCGTGGTCATATTTTGGATAGTCTCCATACACACAAGAATTTCGCCATTATAATCCGGGCAGATAAGGAGCAGGATGAGCCAATTAACCGGCGACGAACGTGCCAGGTACGTTAAGAATGTGTTCGCAAGCATTGCCAGGCACTATGACCTGATGAACCGGTTGATGACCGCCGGACAGGATATACGCTGGCGCAGGGAGACCGTTCGACGGCTCCAGTTGAGCCCCGGCGAAGCCCTGCTGGACCAGGGAGCCGGCACCGGCGATCTGGGGCGGGAAGCGCTGCGCCAGCAGCCGGATATCCGCCTGGTGGCAGCGGATTTCAGCCTGGCAATGCTGCTGGCCGGAGAAAGGTCCGGACGACTGCCCTGGCTGAATGCGGATGCCCTGCATCTGCCTTTCCCGGACGAGACCTTCGAGGCGGTGGTCTCCGGGTTCCTTATCCGCAATGTGGGCAATCTGAAGGCTGCACTGGCGGAGCAATACCGCGTACTCAAGCCGGGCGGGCGCATGCTCATCCTGGAAACCACCCGCCCACGCAGCGGCATCCTGAACCCGTTCGTACGGTTCCACATGCGCTACGTGATCCCATGGATCGGCGGCCTGGTTTCCGGTGACCGGGAAGCCTACCGCTACCTGCCAGCTTCGAGCGAAGCTTTCTTATCCGCCGAAGAACTGGCGGGGCGGATGGCTGCAGCCGGGTTCCGTGAAGTTGGCTTCCACCGCCGGATGGCGGGAACGATCGCGATCCATTGGGGGAAAAGACCCTAAACACGAAGGACACACGTGTGCCTGCGGCACAGTACAGGCAAAGTATCACGAAGGAAAACTTTTTGTTTTTCTTTGTACACTTTGGTGTACCTTAGCGTCCGCCTGTCCCGCGGCGCTCTTCCGCGGGATTGTGTTAATGTTATTCATTCCTGAAAGCCGGTACGGTACAGGTCATAATACATGCCCTGCCAATCGAGCAGTTCGGCATGCGTGCCCTGCTCAATGATCCGACCGTCGTGGATCACCACGATCCGGTCGGCATTCGTGATGGTGGACAGGCGGTGCGCTATGACGAAGGAGGTGCGGCCTTTCAGCAGGCGCGCCAGGGCCTTTTGGATGATCTGCTCGGTCTGGGTATCCACCGAGGAAGTGGCCTCATCCAACACAAGAATGCGCGGGTCGGCCAGCAGGGCGCGCGCGAAGGAAAGCAACTGGCGCTGCCCGACCGAAAGCATCACGCCACCCTCCTCGACCGAGGTTTCGTAGCCATTGCGCAGATGGACGATGAAATCGTGCGCACCAACCGCCTGCGCAGCGGCTTCCACCTCGGCCGGCGTGGCCGCCAGCCGCCCAAAACGGATATTATCCAAAACCGATCCGTTGAACAGGAACGGGTCCTGCAATACTACGCCCATCTGCCGCCGCAGCGAAGTTTGCGTGACCGTGCGCAGGTCGTACCCGTCGGCACGGATGCAGCCGGCAGTGGGGTCGTGGAAGCGCGAGAGCAGTTTGACCAGGGTGGTCTTGCCCGCGCCGGTCTCGCCGACCAAGGCAACCGTCTCGCCCGGGCGGATATGCAGGTCTATGTCGGTCAGGATGGGCGCCGGGTCATCCGAGTAATGGAAAGAGACATGTTCGAAGCTGACCTCACCACGCAGAACGGGTAATTCCACGGCTCCCGGAGCATCGCGGACTTCCACCGGTGTATCCAGAAGCCCCATGATGCGCTCCCAGCCAATCATGGTGGACTGGAGGGCGTCGTAGCGGCGGCTCAGGTCACGGATGGGGTCGAAGAAGCGGTCAATGTACAGGATAAAAGCCACCAGCACGCCGGCTGTGATCCTCTCACCGAGCACAGCCGCCCCGCCCAGCCAGATCACCAGGCCAGTGGCAATGGCGCCGAGGATATCCACGCTGGGGCTGAACACAGACGAGATGCGGGCCGTGGCAATGGCGCGCTGGAGGTGGTAGCGGTTGACATAGTCGCGGAAGTGTTCGTAGTTCTGCTTCTGCCGGGAGAAGGCCTGGACAACGCGCACGCCGTTGACATTCTCGGCTAGGACCGAGTTGACCCAGGAAATGGCGGCGCGCACCTTGCGATAGGCCAGGCGCGAAGCGCGCCGGAAGAGGATGGTAATGAGCACCATAACCGGCAGGACGCTGAAGGTGAGCAGAGCCAGGCGCAGATCCATATCCAGCATGATGAAGATGATCAGCGCCAGCGTGAAAATATCGCGGGCGATGGCCAGCAATGCCCAGGTCAGGAAGTCGCGCAGTATTTCCACATCGTTGATAGCACGCGTGATGACGCGTCCGACCGAGTAGCGGCTGTAGAAACCCAGGCTGAGTTCCTGGAGATGGGCAAAAAGCTGCTTGCGCACGTCATAAATGACGGACTGTCCGATCCAGGCCATGCTCTTGACCCGGTAGTAGCTGGTGACCCACTGGATGACCGAGACTACCAGGTAGGCCAGGATGGTGTAACGCAAGACCACGGCATTGCCGGCGGTGAGACCGCTGTCGATGGCGATCTTGACGAAGTACGGGCCGGCCACCGAGGCGGCGGAGGCGACCAGCATCAGGAACGCCGAAAGAATCACCTGGCCCAGGTAGGGCCGGTTGAAGGCAACCAGCCGTCTGGCGTTTTGCGGGTTGACGCTTTTGTCGTAAAGTTCCTCGGACTCGGTTACGTAGGTGGGGGGAGTGATGGTAGTCATAGGTTTGTTTCCTCGTCCGAGGAAAGGCGGTCTTCGATGACGGCACGTTCCGGTTCGCCGATGAAGGGTGCCTCGTTCTCCTCAAGCGCCTCGGTGAGGTGGCTTTGCTGGCTCAACTGTAAATCGTAGATCTCTCGGTACAGCCCGCCCTGCTTGAGCAATTCGGCATGCCGGCCGCGCTGGACGATGCGCCCATCCGCCATGACAACGATCAGGTCGGCCCGGCGGACGGTGGCGAGGCGGTGGGCAATGACGAAGGTGGTGCGGCCTTCCATCAACCGGTCGAGCGCTTCCTGGATCAATTTCTCGGTCTGGGTGTCCACGCTGGAGGTCGAGTCGTCCAGGATCAGGATACGCGGGTCCATCAGCAGGGCGCGCGCAATCGCGATGCGCTGGCGCTGGCCGCCGGAAAGCGTCACGCCACGTTCACCCACCAGTGTATCGTAGCCTTCGGCAAAATTTGCAATAAAATCGTGCGCCTGGGCCGCCTGGGCAGCGGCAATGACCTGCGCATCTGTGGCATCCGAGCGGCCATAGCGGATGTTCTCGCGGATGCTGTCGGAGAATAACAGGGAGGTTTGCAGCACAATGCCGATCTGGCGCCGCAGGGCTACCAGCTCGGCGTGGCGCACATCCACGCCATCCACCAGGACAGCGCCTTCGCTCACATCGTAGAAGCGCGGGATCAGATTGACCAGCGAGGTCTTGCCGGAGCCAGTCTGCCCAATCAGGGCAATCAACTGGTTCGGCTGGACAGTCAGATTAATATCGGTGAGGGCATCAATCTTCTCATCCTGGTAGCGCAGGGAAGCATCCCGGAATTCCACGCAGCCTGTCAGGCTGTCAAGCGGGGCGGCCGCGGCCGGGGATTGGATTTCCGGTGCATGCTCCAGGATCTCGAGTAAACGCTGCGCCCCGGCCTCCGATTCGCCGATGGCATTGACCAGCCAGGCCAGTTGCTGCACAGGGCCCGAAAGCATCATCAGGTAGGCGTTGAAGGCCACCAGTTCGCCCACCGTCATTTTGCCCTGCAATACCAGCGGGCCGCCGACCATCAGGATCAGGATGGTGCCCAGGGTGATGAGCAAGCTGGTGGTGGGCATAACCTTGGCCCATTCGCCCATGACCTTCATGCGGGCCTGGAAATAGGAGCGATTGATCTGGTCGAAGCGTGCGATCTCATGCGGTTCCCGTGCGAAGGCGCGCACCACATGCGCCCCGGATACGTTCTCTTGCAACTGGGCCGAGAGGTCGCCGAGGGTGTTATCCACGTTATAGAAAAGGCGGGTGATGCGCACGCCGAAGTCGCTGGTCATCATGACCATCGGAATAAGCGGCAGGAGGGCAACGACTGCCAACCAGGGATTTCGCAGGACGAGGATGGTCACCACACCGACCGAGAGCACAACCAGCTGGACGATCTGGACCAGGCTATCCCCCGCAAATGATTGGACGGCGCGCACATCTTCGATGCAGCGGTTGATCAACTGGCCGGTGGTGGTGTGGTCGTGAAAGGTGAAAGGCAAGTACTGGATGCGGTCGTACATGGCATTACGCAGGTCGTACCCAACATAATCCCCAATCCATTCGGTCAGGTAACGCTGGCCCAGGTTCAGGACAGCCGTGCCTGCACCGATGCCGACCAGCAGCAACGCCGAACGGATCAGGAATCCGGTTTCCCCGGCTTTTAGACCCTCGTCGATCACATTCTGAAGGATTTGCGGCACCACCAGCGCGAGGCCGGTCACACTCAACAGGAAGGTGATGTTGAACAGGATTTGCCAGGTGTAGGGTTTGAGGTAGAGACGAAGTTTGAAGAGATGATTCATGAAGAATAGAATTGAGAGAAGAGAGAAGACCCTTCGGCTTCGTGAAGAGCGCTCCGCTCATCCCGATAAGTCCGCGGGGCAAATGGCGGGGGAAGGGGAATCACGATTTTTCAAAAGCTATACGCAGGATTTCCAACCCCTGCAGGAGCAACCCGGTTTCTTCCGCAGAGAGGCGGGCAAAACGAGTGGATAACCAGGCTTCGGCTTCAGCATATATGAGATCCATCACACGCTGGCCCTCTTCCGTAAGCGCCAGCGGGAGGTTGCGGCGGTCCTGCTGGTTCTGGCTACGGGTGACCAGGCCCCGGCGCACCAACGAGTCGACCGCCTTGCTGACCGCGCTGCGGCTGGTCTGGCTGATCTCGGCCAGGGCACTGACGGAGGCGCTGCCGTTGCAGATCCGCCGCAGCACCTGGAATTGCTCCTCGGTCATCTTAAATTTCTCGACAGCATTGTGGCGAATCTGGCTGCGGGTCTGCCGCCAGGCCGGCGGGACGCTTTCCCAGAATTTGTCGATCAAAACCGGGCTGGAGGGCTGGATGGACATATTTACCTCAAACTGGTTGCAAGGGCGAATAGTTGAGAGGAGAAACCATTATACCCTCAATAGGCGAACTGGGTCGGAATACGCATTGCATCAAGTTGAATCTTACTATAGACAGTTTCGTTGCATCACGAAGAATGTTACCCTACGGCAGAAGCATTTGCAATGCCGGAGGAGAACATGATGAGTCGACGAAGCAAGCGAG
>JBEKEB010000097.1:0-14398 GCA_050014055.1 Anaerolineales bacterium
CGCTCCTGAAATCCGGAAAGTGCGGGCAGTTTCGCTGGGAGTCGGAGCGGGAATGGGTTGCATGTTGAACGCTCCAAGGGAGGAACGCATTTCCTGCACGGAAAAGTAACGAGTATCGGGAGCAGGAAAGCCGTATCCCCATTCCTGAGTATTGCCAATCGGCATAATTTCAATGAATCGCACCTGCCAGGGATGGTCAACCGATAAACTGGCGAGGGCAGGCAACTCGTCAGAATTGAGTCCGCGCACGATAACGGCATTCAGTTTGATGGGAGAAAGCCCGGCGCGTTCGGCAGCCAGGATGCCCTTCCAAACTCTTTCGAAATCCCCTTGGCGGGTGATCCGTTTGAATTTGTCCTTATCCAACGTATCGAGGCTGATATTGACGCGTTTGAGCCCGGCCTCAGCCAATGGCTCCGCCAGATTTTCGAGCAGGAGAGCATTGGTCGTAAGGCTGAGATCTTGAATACCAGGGATAGCTGCGATGCGGCGTATCAGGGTCAGGATGCCTGGTCGAACGAGCGGCTCTCCACCAGTCAGGCGAATTTTGTGAATACCAAGACTTACCGCATTCTCGACAATAAGGACAATTTGATCATCGCTTAACAAATCAGAAGAAGGAGTCCAGCGAATGCCATTTTCAGGCATACAGTAGACACAGCGCATGTTGCAGCGGTCGGTAAGCGAAATCCGCAAGTAGTTTATGACACGTCCGAAAGGGTCTTTTAGCATGATTTAGTGTCCTTGATTTGAACCAGCTCCAGACAACGTATAAGACAGCTAAGCCGATAAAGCGAATGGCTCGAGCCGGTACCATAAGTCAGTCGCTTTGGCTGGTTTTCGAATGCATAACTTGCCAGAAGAGATTTTGGTGATTTAATCATTATCTGCATAATGTTATTTCCTTGAGATCTAGTCTCGCAATGGTCGGCTGAGTAATCTATCCCATATAAATGAAAAGGTGTGGGTTGCGCATCACTCATGGTTGTGCTCTCTTTTCTAATCGTCTTAACACTCCCAACAAGGCCACAGATACCACGACCAGCATCACCGAAAGGGCCAGCGCCACTCCCAAGCTTTGCTCCAGGCCCAAATAAATTGCCAGCGGCATGGTCTGGGTTTTTCCAACCAGGTTTCCGGCAAACATGATTGTTGCGCCAAATTCACCTAGAGCGCGCGTCCAAGTCAGGATGGTTCCAGTCAATAGCGATCGCCATGCCAGCGGTAGCATTACAAAACGATATAACTGGAGCTCACCTGCTCCTTCAACAAATGCCGCCTCTTCCAATTGAGGGTCAACTTCTATAAATCCAGCCTTGGCCGATCGCACGAACAACGGAGCAGAGACAAATGTTTGCGCCATTACAACTGCCACAGTAGTGAAAGGCAGACTGATCCCTAAAGGAATTAGATAACGTCCAAAAACGCCCTCCCTTCCGAAGGCAATTAACAGCGCCAGGCCCGCTACCGAGGGCGGTAATACCACCGGCAGATCTACCAGCAATTCGAGGACGGTTCTACCATGAAATTTCCATCTTGCCAGAATATAAGCCAGCGGCATCCCAGCCGCCACCGCCAGCATGGTGGACAGGCTGCTGGTCAAAAGGCTCAAACGCAGGGCCGCCAGCGCGGTGGGGGCGAAGGCATCCGTGAAAAAGTTCACGCCGATGGATTTCCAGAAGATGGCAAAGATGGGCAATCCAAGTAATATAATCAAGACCAGGCTTGGTAGGATGAATACCCAGCCAGGTGTTGATATCCAGCGTGTAAATCGGTCCTGTGGTTTCACGGTTTATGGCACACTATAAAAACGTTTCATATCTCTTAACCTAGTTACTACTCTTCATTTACAATCTGTATGGGTACGATAGTATCCTAACTCTGCGCATGTCGCACAAAGGGTTTCCCCGCCCTCACATATCTGTCGGGCATTGATGATTTCCTCCCCGCAACGATTGCACTTGGTGCGCAGACCTGGCCTGCTGAGGATCACCTCCAGAGCCGGCTCAAGCGAGACTTTTTTGAAAGAAAAAAGTTCTGTCTCAGGCATAACCCGATACCCTTTTAGCTGGGCATAATATTTGTTTTTCACATCCGGTGAAAACAGATGGGCACGTTCCCGGATATCCAACTGAGGCGCAAGACGGATCATCTGGCCTGTCTTGGTATTTGCAAAGACTGCACCGATTTTGCCGTAGTCCATTACCCGTAGTGTTCGATGACCCACTGTCGCGCCGGTTGCTACCTCGATACCATCAGCAAAACAGCCATCCGCCTCGATTATTACCAGCGCATCTTTACGAGGCATAGGTGCTTCCACACCGATCGCTGCCAGCCCCGCCAACCCCATACGAACGCCCAAAACCTGGCGTGGGCAAAGGTGGTCATGGCGCGCAGAGCTTTGCTTCAACAATTCAGACAAATCAGATGGCATGCTAACCTCCTGGTGAATTTCAACGGACAATATTTGGTTCCTGAAATAGAACTCGCCTGGAAAGAATCCGGCGAGTCAATAAATACTTGCACTGGGGATTCTCCTTTCCAATTCGATCCCAATTTGGGATTTCGGGAGGCCGCTACGTTTCCATGGCGACCCTGGTACTCACTGAGAGAGGACTGCCTGCCTGACCCTGGCAATTGGCTTTAGGTCATGCAGATCGGAGTACTTCATGAGTAAGGCAATCAAATCAAAGTCATTTCACCTTCTTCAAGATAATCCCGGGCAACTACTTCAATTCCCGGGTAATTTTAATGGATGAGTTCGCTGGTGTTCGCACATTTGACACAGGTGTACATCTGGTCGCGCTGCCATCAAAATCCCGCACTGCTCGCATTTAACCAAACCGCCTGCAAGTAGAATTACCATTGGGTCACTAAAAATCTGGGCAAATGTCGGTTTATGGTTCACGCTGATTGCAGAGCAATTACACACGTGTGCACAAATATCGCAACCAATACAATTCCTAACGGATAGTTTCAGATTAAAAACCGTTTCTTCCTCATTTTTAATAATCGTTAGAGCTCTGGTAGGACAAGCGCGTACGCAGGCTTCGCAGGCCGTGCAACCAATGGCAACAGACAGGCTGGCAAAGCCCATTTCGCCCAAACCGAACCCATCATTGAAATCAGGAGCGGGAAAACGGCTGATTGCGCTGATTATTCTTAGACGGTCACGGCCGGGACGATGGTCAGAATGGGATTTTCCTTCATCGAAGGTACGCGATAAAGCCGTTTGTCCTTGGAGGGTTACCATGCGAAAGAGGTCACGCCGTGAGACCGGAGGATTCGTCGCTTTCCAAAGCGGACGCGCAACCGGTGATTCCAAACTGGTGATACACTCGATATCTTCCTTTTTTTTCCACGATTCAAGGATTTGTTTAGCCTGGTTGACCTGTGCTTCCACAAGTTTGAAAAGACTTCCCCATTCGCAATCAGCGCAAGCATCCGTCCGTACCAGGATATGCTCAATCCCGGATGCTACCAGAGCAAGATAAGTTCCGGAACCCAAACCCGCCAGGCAGCCTTGGACCAACATTCCTTTGCTCGCGTCTGTAACCCCCATTATAGCTTTTGAATTTTTATCGCACAACAGCTCCAACTGGCTGCCATCCAGATGATTTACACTATTCAAGAGCGAGCCGACCGCGTCATCTCCTGTGTACGCACCAACCGGGCAAACTGTCAGGCAAGCCAGGCAGTTCTGGCATATTTTCGAATCCAATACAGGTGGTTTGCCGGCAGAGATGGCGCTGGCGGGGCAAATGCTGAAACAGTTTTCGCAGCTGGAGAATCGATACAAGCTGTGCAGGCAGCGTTTCGTATCCATCCTCACGCTCGAATGTTCAGAACCAACCAACTGGTCGACAAATCCAAATAGATTCAACATGGAATATCCATCGCCAATAGTAACAATAATTTCAAACTGTAGAGAACTTCATATTTCTAATCCGCTATTTTCAAATTTATATCCAGGATTATAAGTTTACAGTAAGAATCCACGGCATGTAGAGCAAGACTTCCTTAAATATGGGTGATGAAGGTCACTTTCTAATCGAAATTGACAATTGTGAATTCTGGATGAATCATTGAATGATTACGCCTCCGACAAGGGATGGATGCCGGCAAAATCGACATGCCCGAGTTCCAATTGCCGCTCTACCTCGCTTTTTTGATCCCAAGCAAAGCGTAAGGAAATTCCGCAATCGCTGGAGAGCTCGCGCGGTGTTGGAATCAACTTGATTTCTTGTTTGGCTCTCCTCAAAATTGCTTCCGCCTGCATCGCAGCAGAACTCGTATCAAATAAGACCACACCAAACTTAATCATGGTGGACAGCAATATTCTCAAAAGCGGCAATTACCGCACGAATATCATCTGGAGAAGTAAAAATGCCGGGCGCCAAACGGATTGTACCTTCTGGAAATGTGCCGACCGTTTTATGGGCAGAAGGCGCGCAGTGCAAGCCAACCCGGGTTAGAATCCCAAATTCCTCATCAAGGCGCAGGCCAACCTGCGATACACGTTGACCTGCTACTGTGCATGAGACAACTGCAGTCATTTCCCGTGAGTCAGCCGGGCCATACCGCGTTATTCCAGATATGTTTTGCAGCC
This sequence comes from Anaerolineales bacterium, assembly GCA_050014055.1. GTDB lineage: Bacteria > Chloroflexota > Anaerolineae > Anaerolineales > Villigracilaceae > UBA877. The sequence continues at coordinate 4,610 of JBEKEB010000097.1, forward strand.
CTGATAGTAGAAGTTCGCTCAACTCCCTTTCGCGAGCCTGGATGGATTCAACACCGATGGTTTGAATCCAGTGTATCCCGGCCCCCAAACCGGCAATGCCAACACTATTGCCTGTGCCGCTTTCATACTTATCGGGAAGCATATCAGGCTGCTCTTCATACTCTGACCGGCTGCCCGTACCTCCCCTGACCATCGGCCGCAACTCTGAGGGGTCCACTCGCTCGCCAATCACCAGCCCTCCGGTTCCTGTCGGTCCATACAACCCTTTATGGCCGGTAAAAGCCAACAGATCAATTCCCATGGCTGGCTGGTCAATCGGCAGGATGCCCGCGGTCTGAGCAGTATCCACCAATAATAAGGCACCGGCTTTATGGGCTATCGTCGCAATCTTCTTGATTGGCATTATAGTCCCCATGACATTGCTTGCATGGGTAACTACAACCAGGCGGGTACCCGGGGTGATTGCTGCACGGAACGCTTCCAAATCCAGCAGACCTTCCGTCCCGCATTGAACAACAGTTAATCGAATCCCCTCCTTTTCAAGGGCACGCAGCGGGCGCATCACGGAATTATGCTCAATACTGCTGGTGACAACATGGTCACCAGGTTTCAATAATCCGCAAATCGCCAAATTAAGCGCATAGGTGACATTCGAGGTAAAAATAACCTTTAATGGATCAGGGGCATGGAAAAGTTCGGCGACGGCCTCACGAGCGTTATATACGATTCTGGCTGCAGAAATAGACAGGCGGTGCCCGGAGCGGCCCGGGTTTCCTCCCGAATATTCTATGAAGTCGCCCATCGCATGCAAAACTTCTTTCGGTTTAGGCCATGAAGTGGCAGCATTATCTAGGTAGATCATTTCATTCTCCGGTTATTTTCGATGTACCTGCCGAAAACAAATTCACGCCGTCTTAACAGATTAGAGAGAAGGTGTGTCGAATCAACAATCGATCATTTCGGAAGCTATCGCCACGACAGCGTAGGATTCCAGCGAATTATCCGGCTGCGGGAGCATCCAAACATACATATAGGTGCCGGCTGTAACATAGTAGACACCCACTGTGCCGTCACCTCTTTGTACCCAATTTATCTCCATGTCATCATAAGGTGCTTGTGGTAATTGGGCACGGTAAAAAGCGGCCAGCTCTGGTTGAGATTGGTCACAAGAATAATATCCCCAAGTGGCTCCTTCAACTTGTTCTATATTCGGCCAGGAAAAATCAATCGGGTTTTTCAGAATTTCCATCCCGGTGCATTTCGGGATGTTTGAAAGCAAGGATTCACCCTGTGCCTGGAAATCGGGAGTCGCCGGGAGAAGAGGAGTTTCTGCTGTTGTAGTAGCAAACGTGGGCGCAGAGGTGGCAGGCAGAACAGGCGAGCTTGTTGCAGGTGGAGCAGGCGTGCTCGTGCATGCAGTTATGAAACATATGCAAAAAAACAACCATGCAAATTGAACGCGTCTCATCTTTTCCTCACATGAGCGTCCTGATTACAACCATGAGGTGTACCGTGACCAGGTTGTAAAAGACGAGCCCGAGATAAAAACCCAACAGGTAGAACCATTGTGACTTTCTACCCTCCGCGGCCAATATATGCATGCGATAGGGGCATCCCCCGGAGAGCACCCCGACAATACCCACTCCCAAGCCACCGATCAACATGATCAACCATTCTGAGGAAAAGTCTGAAATCCCCACACTCGCGAAAATAGGGAATTCGGGAATGGTTCCACCCAAATGACTGAACAGGATATAGCCACCCAGCGCGCCAAGAAAGGCTCCACCGACTCCTTTTAATAGTGCCGTATTTCGAGTCAGAAAGAAATCCCGGTAGCCCGAGATAAAGCAAAGGCGCGATCGCTGTCCCAAATATCCAATCACGAAACCGAGCACCAGGGTCGCAATTGCTACAATCATGATTCAGGTTCCCTTCCGACCAGGCGGTGGGCATTCCACCGCATAAACCACGTTCCAATTAACACCCCTGCCACAATACAGATCCAAGTGAAAACACCTGTGAAATCCCCATATGCACTCAAAAGTACGATTCGAATCGGGCACGAGCCGATTATTAAACCAAAATTGATCATCAGAAAACCATTAATAAAGTAGGAGAGAGGCTTCTGAGCCGATTTGAATTGGAGTTCTCCATGCAGGTATGCCGCAGTCAATGCTCCCAGGACTACTCCTATGACTGTAAGGACCGGCCAATTTGTGGAAGCCATGCTATATTTCCAATCAAGGTTCAACAAGTGATCTGCAATCCAATTGAATAAATCCCTGGGATGGCAAACCATGCAGACGCCGTATGCTACGGGCGGAATCACCTTGAAGTAAGCCTGAACTAGTGCAGATCCCAATCCAAGTACAAGTCCTGCCTGAAATGGTGAAATTTTCATCTGGCGAAGTGACAAAGCCTACCTCCTCATTGACCTGAAAATAACTTTGCATCGCCTCCATTGGACGAGCTATTTCCAGTCATTTTCCTGGAATAGATGAGATGGTTGAAAAATATTTTCCCTGATCCAAAATGAAGCCACGCAGCATAAGCAGGTGACCGCTATAGAAATCCGTTTTAGCATCTTCAAGCGCCTTGTTGACAAAATTTGGAACCCATGGTTCCAGGTGTTCACAGAAGAATTGCTTTTGAACAAGGAGGAGATCGCTTGCCTTTTCTGTTTTGGCTGCTTCCCGGGCCTCCGTTTCACGCATTGCCAGTGTGTGGATAAATTCCAATTCCAGACCAATATAATCCAAGCGGTCTACGACCTCGGTGGATGGCGCCAAACCATTTTCACGATAAATCGCTGCGAGAGCCTGTAACAAGCTGACATCTATCCAGGACTTGCTCCATACCATCTCATAGGGTGGCGGGGGACCATACGTCGGAGAAACACCTCGATATAACCTGGTCCGGTCAACACCCAACTTCTCTGAAAGCTCGGCTGGCTTGGCATCGAGAGTTTCCTGGAGGAATTTTCCCATCAAAGCAGCTCCTGCAGCTATGTCTTCATGAACAGAAGCATCTTTTGGCAAAAGCTGCAACATGGAAGTTATCTCTTTTTGACGCATCTGTCTGACAAATTTTTCATCCGGGAGAACATTAAAGTGAATATTTAGGAATGAGCTGAAAGCTGCCCTGGCCCGGGCGATGCCCGCAAGGTCGTTCGCACTTGGTTCTGATACAGTCATTAATAATTCTCCTTTATTTTTTTAATTTTTCCACTATATCATTAATTTGGGCGGGTTGCCAGTCCGGCATCGCTTCAGGAACACGGTCTTCCTAAAATCTTTTTCTACACGGATATCGTCAGGATGATAAACAAGGGTGGTGCTCAGGAGCGGTCTTCAATTACGGTTTTTTTACACTAGGGATGGGCACCCAGTCCTTGTCGACCAACTCTTATGCAAGGTTTATAACCATAAATAAAACCATTGGATTGGGTTCATTGGCAAGGCTCCTGGGACTGAAACCTCCAGAGTCTGCCAATGAACCCATATTTCTTCCAAACTGCTCTTGCTCACGGTGCTTGGTGGACTGACACCACCTTGCTTATTCGATCACAGGGCAGAGGCTTCTGGTCTTTCTCACGCCTTCTTTTGGGGAATGAAGCGGGTGCCAAGCAAGTACAACAGCCCGGCCAAACCGACAACACCGATCACGCCGAGGAATTCCACGAAGCTGGGGGTATAAGATGCTGTTCCCATCAAGAAGGAAATCGCCTGTCCGGTAACCAGCGTCAATGTTTTGGCTACAAACACTCCCAGCACCACCAGGACACCCGAAACAACCAGCAGGGTGCGGTTCCTGCCGGCCAAAAGCAACAGCACAAAGGGCAGGATGATCCCCAGGATCACCATGAGCCAAAAGAGCGGGTTGGACAGGAGCAGATTCGTCCCGAACAGATCGTCCACGTCGCCGGCATATAGATTGGCTCCCATCTCAAACACGTTGAACAGGAACAGGATCGGCAGTCCCACCAGGAGACCGGTGCGAAGCGCAGCGGAGGCCAGAGGATTGGATGAGGCGATCAAACAAATCGCCAAAGCCATCAGTAACCCTTCGACCAGGAAGATCGCCGGCATCATCCCGCCTGACCACAGCGGGGAACCAGCACTCATGCTCAGGATCCAGCCTTCGAAAATAACGACTATTCCCGCCACGATCCCGGCTATGATTGGCAGCCACTTGCCTTTTGGTGCGACCAGCAAATACACGATGGTCACGATCACACCCAACGCCAGGCTGAAGAAATCCCATACGAAGGGTGATTTGAATTGCGCATCAAAGACCATGTTCAATACGCGCAGCGGCTTGCCAATATCCATCAGGATCATGAAACCGCCTGCCACGTAGCTTGCCAGTGCCCCGATAAGCATATTGAACCGGGAAGCCCGCAGACCCGGGATGACTCCCAGGTCCGCCAGCACTGCCAGGATCAACAGTCCGCTGGCCAGACCGACAAAGGAGAAGAAAGCCGCGATGTACACGCCCCAGACGACTATCTGGCCAATACCGAGAACGGCCATGCCCTGACTGAGTTGGACGATCCAAGCGATCAAACCGATCACCACCAGGACCACCATTCCGACCAACCAGGCGACGCCATTCGACGTTCGTTGTGATTTAACTTCTGTTGTCATATTCATGCTCCTATAAGCCGATGTAGTACACGTTCGGCTTGGTCCCGGCTTCCGGTTGAAGCGGCTTGGCGTCAAATTTCGCGATCAACTGGGATACCTGGCTGTTTGGATCTTCCAGGTCGCCGAAGAATCTCGCTTGTCCGACACACGTCAGCACGCAAGCCGGGAGTTGCCCAGCCGCAACCCTGGTTGCACAGAAGCTGCATTTCTCAACCGTCCCAACCTGGTGCTGGGCATAGGCCACTTTTTCGTAAGCCGTCAGCCCTCCCTTTTCAGGATAGTAGCCTTTTGGCGCGGAGCCGATGAACTGGCGCACGTTGTAGGGGCAGGCCACCATGCAGTAGCGGCAGCCGATGCATTTATTCTCGTCGATGAGCACCATGCCATTGGCTTGTTTCGCGCTTGCGCCCGTCGGGCAGACATCGACGCAGGGCGGCTCGTCACAGTGGTTACATAGAACCGGCAGAGGGACTTGCCTGGCATTCGGGTATGTCCCCACTTCGGTGATGCCTACGTGGGAATAGAAAATGCCGGGCGGGTTGCCATACTGCTGTTTGCAGGCGATGGTGCAGGCATTGCAGCCAATGCATCTGCGTAGATCGATTACCATTCCGTATTTCATGATCTTACCTCCTAAGCCTTATAGACTTTCACGGCCGGGCCTTCTTCTACCTGGGCAGTCAATGGATCCACTGCCATGTTGTTTTCGTCCAGGTTGCAGAGGGCATTAAAGTACCCACCTTCAGCCGTAATGGGGTTCGCCATGGAGGAAGCCGCTCCATGCCCGGCCGGGAATCCGATCACTTCCGGGTGGATCAGCTCGGTCACTTTGGCCATTCCTTGCGTTTTGCCATAGCGCGACTCGACCACGATTTGATCCCCATCCTTGATTCCTTTCTTGGCAGCGGTGGCGCTGTTTATCCATAAGGCATATTCATATGGATCAAAGGTCTTCATGGTTTCATGGAGCCAGACATTGCCGTAGGTATTTCCGCAGTAGAACGGAGCCATGGGCGTCTTCCAGTTGATCGCCCACATATCGTATTCCGCGGGTGCATTGAACTCGTGGCACGGAACCCAGGAAGGAATCGGCGCGAAAGCTTTGAAGAAATCATCCTGGTTATCCCAGCCTGGGATGCCAGGGATTCCTGACTTCGCGAGGTTCTGTTTCAACTGGGCGGCTACCCGTGGCAGCATGACGAAGTACATCGGGTGCCGCGTCGTGTTATTAGGCCAGTAGGAATAGTTGTAGTTCTTGGCGCCACGCGTGTTATACGCATGGATTGGGCCATTCGCATCGGTTCCTACGGTTGCCAGCGACATGCCTAAACCGAAGTTCTGCTTGAGGAAAGCTTCAGAGTACTGCTGCATGGTGAATTTAGTCGTGGTATCCAGCGGGAATTTCGCCAGCGAGGCATTGATCTTGCTGATCATGCCGGTCTTGCCATACAAAATACCCGTTGCGTCGGCAAGATCGATCAACATTTCATCCATGGCGCGGGCGTTGTAAACAGGCGTGATAGCGGAGGAGTCGCGGAACAGGAAATAGACCCCGCCCCGGGTATCTTCGACTGCGACCTTGTGTCCTGGAGGCGCACTGCTCCCGCTGTACCGGCCATACTTTTCGAGGAAGGCTTGATCCGGCAGGACGATATCCGCCAGCACGGCGGTTTCGTCGTAGATCAGTTGATCGGTCACGTGGAAGGGCACAGCAGACCAGGCCTTCTCGAACCCAGCTCGATCGAAGCTGGAGCGAATAGGGCCACCACCGAAGGAGAGCAGGGTATCCAGCTTAAAGCCGGCGCCGGCGGCGTATTTCTCGGGATTGTTGATAAATTTGGGGAGACCCCAGACGAGCGTATGGGCGACGGGATAGAACTGCCGCAGGTCTGAATAGTTAATCGGATTGGTCCATAGATAGCCGTAATAATTGGTTCCCGGTTCGCCGGACGGAAGGCGCACGCCATCCGCATCCGGTTGGAGCCAGGTTTTACCAGGCTGCGAGTTGCCGCTCTGACCGCCTGGCACTTCCAGGTTGCCGAGCAGCTCGTCGATGATCTTCCCTGTGAAGTCGCCAAAGGGACCTTCGATCGGGTGGGCATAGGCGCCTTTTTCGTATTGGATGCTCACAGGCCGGAACGGCATGGTGACGCCATCGATGACGACCGTCTCGCCGATGTGGGCGTGTGTCACCAGGTCATTGGCGATTTCGCGCACTTTTGCCGCTGTAACGGTGGAAATGGGCTCCTGCCACTCGGGCGTGTAGCTCTGCATGGCATCCTTGATAAGCTGGAATGCCGGGGAGACCTGCGCACCATTGACAGTAAATGTCCCTTCCAAGGCGAGATTAGCGGTGTCCGGGTCATCAAAAGTGACCGCCGCATTCTTCTTGCTGTTCCACATAAGCGGCTTTTTCGACGCAGGATCGCGCACGTAATCGCCGTCCGCGCCGATCAGGTAAGGCGCATTGGTGCGGTTCTGGACGAACCAGACGTCGAAGGTCTTGATCTCGTACAGGATCGTGTGGAGTATAGCCAGCAGGAACGCCGATTCGGTGCCGGGGCGGATGGGCAGCCATTCCATTTTGGAGGCTTCCGGGCCGCAGCGGGGGTCCACATTCACGATCTTCACGCCCCGGTTGACCAGGGCATCCATGATATGACGGGACGAAATCGAAGAGACGGCAATGTTCGGGCCAAGCGTTCGGGCAATATTGAGGATATATTCAACCTTTTTAATATCCACGACATTGTCCGGGCCGACCTGGTTGGACATGTATCCACCCAGGTGGTAGGCGCAGGCAGAGCCGCGCGCCGGTGTGTCCTGGATGGGGTTTTTGCCGAAGGCAGCTTCGAAGTTGCCCAGGAATAGGCTGTTCACGCCAAAACCGCTGACTGCGACAACCTTGCGAGTATCATCCATGTTTTGCTTTAACCGGGCAGCCACGGTCTGGATGGCCTCATCCCAGGAGATCTCCACGAACTGGGGATCTTCCGTCAGGCCCTTCTTGGGGTTGGTCCGTTTCATGGGCGCTTTGACCCGGTAGGGGTCATACATTTGCATGATGGCGGAGTTGCCGCGCGGGCAAAGCGTGCCGACATTCTGGATTGCACGCGGATCGCCTTCGACTTTTACAACGATCCCATCCACCACGTGGACACGTGTCTGGCAGTCGCCCTGCATACACATTTTGCAGAGACCCGGGTACCAGGCATCCGTGGTAAATAAACCGGCCGCTTTGGCTCTTGTCACCAAACTCGTCGCGCGGTTTTTCGACAGCAAATTACTTGCTGCCACAACCGCCGTTACCGAAGCCGAAAGTTTCAAGAACGTGCGCCGGGTTATTTCCCGCTTTGTTATGTTACGTTCCATATTTTTCATCTCCTTCTCGAGATAACAATCTATTTTTTGTGTAGACGATATCAGATTCGTTCTTTCAGCATTTCATCGGTTTATCAACTTATCTTTGAACCTCCTTATGCAACCTTCCTGTGCATTTATTGTCAAGGGAATTATTGAAGGAATCCCTATTAACTTAGAGATACACATGCTTATATATTAGCGGGTCGGAGTTAAGAAGAACCCACCCTTTCGGGTGGGTTGAGGGTAGTGAAAAAAAAACAAAGGAGATACTTTATCGCTCTTCTTTTCGGATTATTCTGGCCGCTTGCGTTCGATTGATCACCCCCAGCTTCCCATAAATGTTCTTCAGATGATATTTCACCGTGTTCAAGCTGATATTCAATTCTTGGGCGATCTGTTTATTTTGATAGCCAGCTTCCAACATGCGTAAAATGTACATTTCGTGATCTGTGAGAGGTTCGACCCCGACTGCGTTGCTAGGCAGAGACTGACGGGTGGAAGCTTTCAATGTATCCTTGGCCATTTCGTCCAAAAGGAAGAAAAGGTACTCGCTCGAACATTCTTCCGGTTTTTCATTTCGGTCTGTCCCGGAGGCTAATAACTGCTTGATCATTGAGATAACCACGCCGCCCTCATCGAGAAAAGTCCGCACAAAATGGTTGGATTCAGCCTTATACAGAGCCCCCTCCAGGAGTGCCATGGCTGGCAACGGCTCCCCCTTCATAAACAGGCCCTTGGCCATGATAACCTCATAGGAAATTGTGTCTTTCACGCGTCCCTGTCGAAGAGCAAGTTCCCACATGGGTTTTATCACTTTGATCATTGATGAATAATCTTCTTTTGCAGCTAATACACGCGCAAGTGTGGCCTGTTCATATTGTGAGAAAATATTGGTGGCAGTCGATGAACCATGTCTGTGGTAGGCGAGCCAGTTATCTACAATATATAGAGCGCCACGTTGTTGCGCCATATCGGCCTCAATCGCATTGATATACGAAACCGCAGCAGGAGGGTCCCCATATTTTTCGGCCAATTTCCTCACCCTTTGAATTGTCTTCTGCACGCCCGCCAGATCTCCTTGGATATTCTGGATACGCGCTAAAGTTGCACAACCCGGCAGGAGTTGGTTCAGATATCCCCCCTGCTCGGCCAGGTTGATCCCATCAGTAAGATACTGTCGGGCTTCATCGAGCCTGTTCCACTCATAACAGATACTTCCTAGACCAAGGTTCGTCTTGGAAAAAACCGCTCCTTGTTGAAGACCTACTTCATGCACGTATTGGACTGTCTCCAGGAAGAGTTCTTCCCCCCGGCGCAGGTTTCCAGTCATCACAGTTGCCTCTGCCAGGTAACTGGTTCCCATTACTCTCGACTGGGCTAACTCGTTTTTCTTCCCCCAGGCAGAATTTATATCAAACAACCCTCTCGCCTCCTCAATCTCCCCCAACAGCAGGCAACAGACCGCATAATTATTATTGGCAAAGGCCAAACGGAAAGAACCTACATCCGCCAAACTTTTACGCGCCAATTCTAACGACTCTTTGGCCAGTAAAGGATTTACCTGACTATGTAAAATGATCACCCCTTGAACAGCCGCCAGTTCTCCTCTTAATCTGATCACATCTTTGGCAGGGAGATCCAGAGCTTGAATATCGTTTTCAGATATTTCTTCTAATCTTTTTGCAGCGTTTTCAATTAGACCTTTATTGATCAAAGTCATAAAATAGATTAACCAAAGATCGTACTGCTTATGAAACTCGCTTTGAGGTAATCTTTCATA
>JBEKEB010000098.1:0-14282 GCA_050014055.1 Anaerolineales bacterium
GGGGTGGTGGGGGTGGTTTCTTTATTTTCGCCCACCACAAAAATAAAAAAATCACCCAACAAAACACCGGGGGCCGGGGGGGGGGGGGGGCGCCCCCCCCCCCCCCACACCCCCTATTCTCTTACCACTTATTGAGACGATACAATTAAAGTGCCCCGTTCATCCCGGAGCACCAGCAACTGCGTGAAACCTTCCAGGATAAAGGTAGCCTGAAATCCCGGGTTTTAAGAAACCAACGTGTCTTTACAGTAATTATACGCGATGCGTGTCATTGCATGACAAAAAATGCGTTAGAAAATCGTAAACGGATTTTAACCCTTTTCTTGCATATCATTTATGACTATTTGTTTAACGGTGATTGTCACTGGGTGCTATGGCTCCAGAGAACGATTTTCCTGCGGCACTATACCATATACCACTTTACGGTTTGGCAGGAAAAACAACCTTAAAAAAGCAAGTTAATGCCATTTCCCACTTGACTTTTTACAAACTCGACCTATAATGAATTAAAGCCAGCTTAAAACAGCCAAAATAAGGCCGTTTTCTTATTATTATCGTTTTCCAGACAGCCTTTTTGCTCTTCTTACCACCCCTATACCATATACCACTTAGTGAATATCAAGGAAAAAACACCTAAAAAAAGGAAAGTGGTTGATGTCGGACGAGATCAACAAGCCCCTTTTTAGCCGAATCCAGGAATATATTGCGGATTTAATCCTGACCGGCAAGCTGACGCCCGAGACCAAGATCCAATCGGAACGGGAGTTCAGCGAGGATTTGGGCGTCAGCCGGATGACGGTCCGCAAGGCGCTTACCGAACTGGTGAACGAAGGGCTACTGGAACGGAAACACGGTTCGGGGACATACGTAGCCAAGCCAAAGATCACTTATGACGCCAAGGAAATGGTCAACTACGTTCAAGCCATGCAGCGTCGGAACATAGCCACTGCCAGCCAGTTGCTGGAATTCAGCGAGATGGTGGCCAGCCGCAGGCTGGCCGATATTCTGAAGATCGAAATTGGGAATCCGATCTATCGTGTTTCCCTGCTGCGATTTGCCAACCGCGTTCCAGTTATTCTGGAGCGCGGATTTTTTCCATGTGCGCGTTTCCCCAAGTTGGAGGATTGGGACCTGGAGAAGAGTTCAACCCTCGACCTGTTGACCAGCGTGTACAACATCAAACCCGGTCTGATCTCCCAGACCGTCGAAGCGGTCGCGGCGGTGGAAACGGTGGCACAACAGTTGCGGGTCGAAGAAGGCTTCCCTCTAATCATGCTTTCGCGCATCATTTTCAGTAACGAAACCAAGACGCCGGTCGTGTTCTCACAGGATTTCTTACGAAGCGATTACACCCGTCTCCACACGGATGTCGAGTTGGAAACCAGCCAGGATCAAAACCGTGAGAACGTACTGGGAAAGGAGGCTGCCGAACAAAGCCAAGAGAGTTGACATCACCCGTCGTGTCTCACCTTAACCTCAATCTTGTTATGTGAAGGAGGAACTTACAATGACTGAAATGGCTGCCCCTGCAGGGGCAACAGACAAAAAACTGTATGCACGCAAGAGTTCGGGCCTCGTCCGGACGATCGGCATCTTTGGCGCCATGGTTTTCGGCGTCCACTGCATCAGCCTGTCGTCCTCCGGCTTGATCCCGTTCTCCTGGGTGGCAGGCGTCTGGCCTGGAAGCAGTATCATTGGCGTCCTGACCGTGGCGATGTTCTTCTGCCTTTTCCACGCCTACACTTATTCCGTCATCGGCGCGACCATGCCTCGCTCGGCGGCTGACTACACCCTTGCCAGCCGGACCCTGAGCGCTCCGCTCGCTTTCGCAGCAAGCTGGACTCTGGTCATCTTCAGCGCCATGGTGGCGGGCTCCCTGATTGCCTGGATCCCGAAGACCGCTTTCCCGGTGCTCTTCCATACCATGGGCATCGTTATGAACAATCCGGGATTCACCAACTTCGCCAACTGGTCTTCGACCCCGCTCGGGATCGCCCTGATCAGCACGATCTGCACCATCATCACTTTCGTTCTGATGATCCTGCCCACCCGCACGATCCTGCGCATCCTGGAAGTGGGTTTCTTCCTAGGCCTGCTTGCCTGGGTTGTCCTCTACTTCCAACTGGGTTCGGCTGCCAAGGGCTCCTTCCCGGCTGCCTGGGACAAGTTCATGGGCGCGGGCAGTTATGAGGCCCGCATCCAGCTTGCCAAAGACAACGGGATGGTGACCAACCCGAACGTGGCCATGATGACCCTGGCCGGCCTGATCATGGGCTTCTGGATCTTCTACGGTTACTATATCCCGACCTTCTTTGCCGGTGAAGTCAAGCAGGCCGATACCACCCTGCTGGCCGGAAGTTGGGCTTCTTTGCTGGTGACCTGGGCAATCTTTGTAGTCGCGGCGATCCTGCTGCAGCGCCTGGTTCCGCTGGAATGGATCGCGGCTGAGTCGTACCTGAGCAATGCCGGGGTCACGAGTGCCAACCCGATGCCATGGATCACTTTCTACGCGGCCATTCTGAAGCCGAATCTCATCCTGCTGTGGATCGTGGCAATTGCCTGGTTCTATACCCTCATCAATCTGGCCCAGACCTACTTCTTCTACTGCAGCCGGATCATCTTCGCCTGGTCGTTTGACCGCCTGATCCCGGAGAAGGTCAGCTACATCCATCCGACCCTGCACAGCCCGATCGTTGCCATCGCCATCATCGCCGTGATCGCCGAGGTGGGTGCCCTGGACGCCTCCGGCCTGTTCTGGCCCGGCAGCGTGATGGGTGCCCAGCTTAACTTTGTGTTCTTCGCGACCTGGACCCAGCTGATCCCGGTGCTGGCCATTACTCTCCTACCGTTCACCAAACCGGATATATTCGAGAATGCCAGCGCCTTTGTCAAGCGCAAGCTTGGCCGCGTGCCGGTCATCACGATCATCGGGGTGATTACCATGCTTTACCTGTTATGGATGATCATCGCTTCCTTCCTGTACCCGGCAGTCGGTGGACGGATCGGATTAGGGGTCATGGGAACCTTGATCGGTTTTATTCTCAGCGGCCTGATTGTCTTCTACATTGCGCGCACATATCGTCTCAGGAAGGAAGGCATTGACATTAACTGGACCTTCCAGTCGGTACCGCCTGTCTAATATACGCTTTCCTTTTTCTGTCTCAGGAACAATGTGGATCCGGGACGGATGAGGGAAAAAAGTGGTTCGGCGGGCAGTGCCCGCCGAACCACTGATAAAAAGAAGTTTTTTTGGAGAAAGAAATGAAACTTGCCAATATATTCCAGTCCGGGAAATTAACCCGTATCCTGTATGGTTCGGATTTTCATGGATCGGATGCGGTTTTCCGAAAGTTTATCGCCTCCAGCCTGCAATACCAGGCGTCGGTTTTGATTGTAGGTGGGGATGTCACCGGCAAGGCGATGGTGCCGGTCATCCACCAGGGGAACGGAAAATACGTGGGCAGCTGGTTTGGGAAGGAAGAGACTGCCTGCACCCCCGATGAATTGGAAAAGATCAAGAAGGAAATCAGCCGGGTTGGCTTTTATCCGATCGTACTGGAAAAGGATGAAGCTGAGGAACTCGAGAATCAGCCTGAAAAAATGGCCATCCGCTTCGAGAAGGAAATGTGTCAGCGCGTACACGAGTGGATGGCTTTGGCAGAAGAAAAGCTTGCGCCCCGGAATGCAACCCTGTATTTCATGGCCGGAAACGATGACCTGTATTCCATTGACGAGGTTATCGCCGAATATAAAACGATCCGCAACCCGGACAATGTCCGATTTGAGATCGAGGGTGGCTATGAGATCGTCGGTCTCTCGAATGCGAATATGACACCCTGGGCGTGCGCCCGGGATATCGAGGAAGACGAACTGGCCAGGAAACTGGATGCTCTGGCTGGTTTGATCCAGAACCCGGAGCGCACCATCGCCGTGCTGCACGTACCGCCGATTGGATCCGGGCTGGACACCTGCCCCGACCTGGACAAGAATTTGAAGATGATCACCTCGGGTGGACAGGTGGTGATGAAGTCGGCCGGTTCTTCCGCGGTCAAGGCGTTCATTGAGAAAGTCCAACCGATGCTGTCGTTGCACGGTCACATCCATGAATCGCCCGGGCATGTCCATATCGGGCGTACATTGGCAATCAACGCCGGGAGCGAGTACGCGGAGGCAATCATGAAAGCAGCCATCATTAACCTGGAAAACGGCAAGGTGAAAGGCCATCTGCTTATTTCCGGCTGATTAAAAGAGGCGTGATCATGGCAAAATACGGCGAAATCATAGAGGATTTTTATTCCGAACGGACCCGTATCTTGGGAGCCATCGGCGACGAACCCTACCAGCATATCATTATGCGTTTGATCGGCGCCCTGGCCTTCCGCACGCATTGTGAAAAATTCGGATACATCCAGGACAAGCTGGGGCGCGTGTTCACGGATTTCGATTTTGCCTCCTATCCGCGCTTTACCCGTGAGATCACGCGCGTGCTGGGCGAGCTCGGTTATGAGGAAGACAAACAGGTTACCCAGTTGTTCGGAGACCGGCGCATGCTGTTCCATGACCTGGCCTTCGGCCGTCACATTGACGTATTTTACAATGTGCTTGATTTCTGTCACCCGATCAATTTCGTCGGCCGGCTCGAGCTGGAAAAATACACCCTGCCGCTGGCCGAGTTGCTGCTTGAGAAGATGCAGATCGTACAGATCAACGAAAAGGATTTGATCGACACCGTCATGTTGTTGCGCGAGCATCCCATGGGTGACCGGGACGAAGAGACTGTCAATGCGGCGTTAATCGCAAAAATCCTGGGCAATGATTGGGGCTTCTGGCGGACTGTCACCGGGAATCTGAAAATCCTGGACGATCGTCTCGACCAATACGAGGCCCTATCGGCCGAAGATGGCCAGGTCGTGCGCACGCGCATCCACCAGTTGCAGGAAATGATCGAGGCGGCGCCGAAGACCCTCAAATGGAAAGCGCGTGCCAGGATCGGCGAAAAAATGAAATGGTACAAGAGCGTCGAAGAACTCGAACGCTGACAGGCGGGGTAACGCCCCTATATCTTGAATTATTATGGAGATTTTGTGATGAGAACTGCTGAAGATTTTATCGTGCCATGGGTAAAAAGTGCGGAACCTTATAGTGACAAACATATGGACGTCGCCTGGGAGAATCCCGGAACGATACGCATGATGTCAAACGAGAATTTATTGGGACCATCCGAGTCTGTCCTGGATGCCATAGTGGAAGCTGCCCGGCTTGGGAACCTCTACCCGGGTTCGGGCCCTGACCTGCGCAAGAAGCTAGGAGAAGCCAGCGGCCTGTCTGGGGATGCCGTGGTGCTGGGGAACGGCTCCACGGATGTGATCAATTTCGTTGTGCACACCTTTGTTGCACCCGGTGACGAGGTCGTCATCCCCGTACCTACTTTCCCGATGTATGAGGCGCGTGTCAAGGTTGCCGGTGGGGTGGCGGTCCAGGTGCCGATGAAACCCGATTTCTATTGGGATATGCCAGCCATCCTGAAAGCAGTCACTCCCAAGACCAAGTTGATCTTCGTTTGCTCCCCCAACAACCCGACCGGGCTCCAAATGGCAGAAAAGGACCTGCTGCAGATTCTTGCACTGGGCATTCCGACCTTCTTCGATGAAGCTTATTACGAACTGGAAGACGAAGTCATCACACGCGCCGGCTTGATCCACAAGTACCCCCACATGCTGGTCAACCGCACCTTCTCGAAGGCCTTCGGCCTGGCGGGCTGCCGTATCGGCTACTTGCTGTGCGATCCCAAGCTGGCCAGCTTTTTCAACCGTGTGCGGATCCCCTGGAACGTCAGCCTGCTGGCGTTGGCTGCCGCCATGGCCGGTTTCGAGGACCACGCCGACCAGCAGCGCAAGCGGAAGAATACCATTGAAGGCCGCAATACTATTTATCAGGAGATCAACAAGATTCCCGGCCTGAAAGCTTTCCCGTCGGAGGGCAATTTCGTCCTGATCGATGCCAGTGTCCTGGGGAAAGATTCGTTGGAAATCCGCGATAGCATTGCCAGGCGGGGAATATTCATCCGGCCGATGAGCGGGCACAACATGGCACGCGGCTTCATCCGAATCACCGTGGGCACGCCCGAACAAAACCGCTTCTTCATTGCTACTTTCAAAGAGTACGTCAAGGAAGTCACCAATAAATGAACCATTCTGCTTGACCCATTCCTGCACCAGCGGAGAAAGAACTTGGCAACCAAGAAATATATCCTGGCTCACGATACCGGTACGGGCGGCAACAAGGCGGTTTTATGCGACCTGACCGGCCAGGTGATCCATTCCACCTATCAGTCCTACGGGATTTCCTACCCGCGTCCCGAGTGGGTCGAGCAGGACCCGGATGAGCTTTGGCAGGCGGTCGCAACAACCTCGCGGCAGGTGATCCAGGAGTCCGGGGTCGACCCAAAGGCGATCATTGGGGTGGGGGTCTCCGCCCAGATGTGGAACACGCTCCCGGTCGACGAAAAGGGCCGGCCTTTGACTCCCATGCTAAGCTGGCTCGACCTGCGCAGTGTCAGGCAGGCGGACCGGCTCTACGCTGGAGACATGCCCAAATTCCTTTTCGACAACACCGGGAACATCCCGACCGCCAAGGACAGCATCCCGAAGATCCTGTGGCTCAAGGAGGAGCGCCCCGAGATCTGGAAGAATACCGCTTACTTGCTGGATTGCAAGGAATACATCCTGTTCAAGCTGACCGGTAGGATTGCCATCGACCTGGTGGGGGCTTCGGTCTACTTCTTGTTCAACCCATATACAAAGCAGTGGTCAAAGGAAGTCTGCCACAAGCTGGAGATCCCGGTTGAGAAACTGCCCCCATTTTTTCCCTGCACCGAAGTGATTGGCGAGGTCACCCCTGCTGCAGCCAAGCAGACCGGTTTGAATCCGGGCACCCCGGTGGTGATCTGCGCCGGGGATGTGGCTGTCGCCCAGACCGGGGCGGGCGCCAACCGGGAGGGCAAAGTTCACCTGTGCATCGGGACCGCCACCTGGGTGGGCGTGTCCACTTCCACCTTCCGGAACGACCCGGTCAAACCATTCTGGGGACTTAACCACATCGACCCGAACAAGTACATCATTGCCGGAGAGATTGAGACCGGCGGAGGGGCGCTGATGTGGCTCCGGGATGCAATCTGCCAGGAAGAGAAACGCCTGGCGGCCGCATCCGGCCAGTCGAGTTATGAGTTGCTCAGTGCCATGGCGGAAGCTGTCCCCGCCGGATCGGACAAGCTCATTTTCCTGCCCTGGCTTTCGGGTGAACGGGCCCCCGTGCTGGACCATTATGCGCGCGGCGCTTTCATCGGATTAAATTTATCCCACAACAAGAGTACCATGGTGCGGGCAGTCATGGAAGGCGTCGCCTATCACCTGCGTTGGATCTGCGAATCGATGGAGAAAGTCGGCTTTCACATCGACGGGTTTAATGGCATTGGGGGCGGCTGCAACAGTGCAATCTGGATGCAAATCATCAGCGATATTACCGGGAAACCTCTCAGCAAGGTAAAGAACCACCTGGAAGCCGGGGCTGCCGGAGCAGCCCTGACTGTAGCGGTCGGTCTGGGGATTTATTCCAGCGTGGAGGAGATCGACGACCTGATCAAGATCGACCGGGTCATCCAGCCGGACGCAAACCGGCAGAAGCGCTATGAAGCCCTGTACAGGGAATACCGCGAACTTTATACTGCCTTAGTTCCAATCTACCGGAGGTTGTATCAGGTCGAATGAAAACATATATTGACCGGAAAAAGGTTGGCACGCGCGCCGAGCTGTCCAATACGGCCAGCATCGGCGGACTGGTGCTCCTGCTGGCAAGCGTGTTGCTGCCATTGTTCCTGCCCAAAGCCGCCAATTTCTCCTTCGCGTTGATGGTGGTTGGATTGGGGACTGCCATGCTGGGAATCTTTTACGCCAACCGCTGGGTCCGGAAGCCGCGCCCGGAGGAACGCTTGGACAAGGCTCTCAAAGGATTGGCGGATTCGTATCACCTATACCACTACCCGCCTTTTCCCCCCGACCATTTGCTTCTGACTCCCAATGGCGTGGTCATCCTGGAAACCATCGGTCTGGCGGGCAGTTTTTCCTACAAGGATGGAAAATGGCGGGAGGCGATGACCATCGGCCGGGCGCTCCGTTCCATCGTGGAGGAACATGTCGGCGACCCGATCAAGAGTGCTTTGCGAACCGAGCAGGCTCTGCGGGAGCGGCTCGGCAAAGTTGTTAATGAGACGGTCCCGATCAAACCCGTAGTGGTCTTCATCCACCCGGCCGCCGAGTTGGAAATCGAAAAAGCGCCCATCCTGGTCCTGCCGGCCGAAAAACTCAAGAAACAAGTCACCATCGATGCGCCCAGGCTGGACCAGGCGGTTTACGACCAGCTGGATGCTTATTTCCAAAAAACGACTCTCAATAAATAATCAACCTCTTTCGACTCTCCCAGGCAATCATCCAGCAAAAGCGATTCATTGGGAATTGCTGAGATATGGGCGGTATATATCGTCGTATCCGGTTGGTGATAAAATCCGCAGGGTTACCTGTTCAACTTGTCCGAAGCCGGGAAAGGAGTTGGAACGATGATCACACGTGGTCAGGTTCAATCAGCGCAGGAACGCGCCATACAGATGCTGGCGCAGGCCGGAATCACCATCACGCCTGAGGAACGCCGGAATATCGAAGTGGCCGAATTCAGCCTGGGTGAACTGGAAAAGACCGGCCTCGAGCTGGTGGTATATATTAACACCGAGCGGTACTGTGCCAAGGAATTAATTCTATTTCCCCGCCAGACCTGCCCAGAGCATCGCCATCCAGCTTTGGCGGGCAGTCCCGGCAAGATGGAAACCTTCCGCTGCCGCTGGGGGCAAGTCTGGTTGTACGTAGCCGGAAAACCCTCTCCCATTGTCCAAGGCCACCCTCCCGAGGGCAGCGAAGCCTTTTATACCGTCTTTCACGAGATCAGCCTCCATCCCGGGGAACAATACACCATCCCGCCCGATATCCTGCACTGGTTCCAGGCAGGCGACCTGGGAGCCATCGTCTCCGAATTCTCCAGCCCCAGCCACGACGAGAGCGATGTGTTCAGCGACCCGCGCATCCGCCGTATCCCGGAGATAACCTGATCTGCCAAATGGAATGATTAGCTTTCATCCAAAGCATATGCAATTGCCTGGTTCGTGCAACACAATCCGGAATAAATAGTAAGGGCGCTTTCAAACAAAGCGCCCTCACTAATATTAAGTAGATTCCACGAATGCCTTTATTGAACCTTATATTGTGTCAAAACGATGGTCTCGGTACCGCTTAGACTGCTGGCTCTGACCGATTTGACCAATCCAACCCCTTTGGCATACCAGTCGGTAATGCTCACCATATCGGGGTCACCGGCAGGTGTCGGCGTTCCTTGCATCAGGAACGAAACTTGCAAGGTTTGATTGCAAGTGGCCTTGACCGTATCGAACGTCCCGGCCGGGACGGTAACCGATTCAGTGCCAGCCGCATTGCAACTGACATTGGAGACAATTTGCGAATTCGCACTGTTCGTGCCGGATTGGAATGTGCCATCAACCGTTACTTTTTCAGACCAGGTTGTTCCATTATTAAAAGTATTCGGGATATTATAGCCATCGGCAGTAATGGAATTGCTGGTCATCTTGAAGGTCATAGATGAGTTTGTCACGCTGAGACTGGTCGATCCCGCATCCAATGCCGCCAGGTTCCCATTCTGGCAATTCCATTTTATTGATGCATTAACGCCTGTGCTGTATTGATCGCTGGTGCTAAACCCGGCATTCCCAACGTCAGTTACGGTCCAGGTATAGGTATACGCTCCCAAAGTGCTGCCGGTGCTGGAGTAGGCCCAATTGGTCCCGACTGAAACCGGGAAATAGGCGTTGCTGCAGCTTCCTCCGGAAGATCCGCTGACAGGCTGGCTTGTTGCGCCAGCATTCCCGGCTGTGCTTCCGGTTGTCGAGCTTGCCGGCGAAAGGGAACAGGCTGCCACAACCGCGAATAACACGATACAGCTAACAATGATTTGAAAACGGCGTGAATTCATTAGTTTGATCTCCATGATTTTTCATAAATAAATACAAACAAAATCGATATTAAGATAATTATAGTCTATAATAACGTCATTCCCCGTATCATAAAGTAACACTTATACTATCCTAATGGAAAAAAGGATTTGGAAAACAAGATTTTTTTGAACCACGCCTGGGTGGGATCACAACGGACCGAATCCAAACTGCCCGGGGTAAAGCTCCTGGGCAGTGATATCTGCATGATATTATTCTGGATGTTATATGATTTTTATGGTGTCTTAACGGCTTCCTGCTCGCGCAGCTTCTCGGCCGCACGGAAATACTTAATATAGCGAAGCGAGTTATCGTCACGGCCCAACAGCATGTCTGCAGCTTTGATCGTGGCACCGAGCTTGGTTGGGTCGGTAATGGAGCAGGTGGCGCCCAACTGGATCGCCAGGGCGAGGAAAGCCTGGTTTACTGACAATCGATCCGGCAGGCCGAAAGAAACATTGCTGGCACCCAGGTTGATATTCACACCGAACTCTTTGCGTACCAGGTCAATGGTCTGGAGCGTAACCAGGGCAGCCTGGCTATCCGAACCCACCGTCAACACCAACGGGTCGATGATGATATCCTCGACAGGAATCCCCATCTTGACAGCCCGCTCAATGATCTTTTCAGCCACGGCGACGCGTTCCTCAGCCGTCTTGGGAATGCCGTTATCATCCATTGTCAGGCCAATGACGGCGGCGCCATGCTCCTTGACCAGCGGGAGAACATTCATTAACCGCTTCTCTTCACCGCTGACCGAGTTGACCAGCGCTTTTCCAGGAGCGACTGCCAGGCCGGCCGCCAGCACCTCCGGGCTGCCGGAGTCGAGGCACAACGGGACAGAAACGACCGAAGCCACCAACTCGATGACTTTCTTGATGGCTGCCACCTCGTCCAGGCCAGGCGTGCCGACGTTCACATCCAAAACATCCGCTCCCCAGGCCACCTGGCTTTCGGCCAGCTGGCGAACATAATCTAGGTTTCCTTCGGTCAACGCAGCTGCCAGTTTCTTGCGTCCGGTAGGGTTTATTTTCTCGCCAATGATAATGAACGGCCGGTCGATTCCCACCATTACTTCCTTCGTTGCACTTCTTAATATAGTATGCATGAGTTCTCCTTTTAGATTAATGCCAACGCTTCAGGTTCCGCAAGTTGTTTTCTACATTGTGCTGTCAGCTCCAGCCGGCAGGGACGAAGCATGCGTGAAAAGCCCAAAAACTGCCAGCACAAGTTCACATGCGTCAGCCATCGTCCGGCAAGAAAAGCCAGCTTTCCCCGGAATGTCAGGCCGTTTTTTCAGCGAGTTTCGCCCCGCAGGAAGCACAGAAACGCGCTTCGGGCGGATTGGCTGTACCGCACTGGATGCAAAAATTTCCCGTCGATGTTACAGGTTGGGCGGTTGCCGGGGAAACAGTTTGGGCAGGTTGTGACGCTGCATTATTTGGTTTACCGACTTCTTCTTTGAATCCTTCAGCGGCTTCCTTGGTACCTTTCCTGAACTCGCTGATCGTTTTTCCGAGACTGCGCCCCATCTCAGGTAATTTGGTGGCCCCAAAGAGCAGGAACGCCACAACAATGATGATCACAATGTGAATGGGTTGGATTCCGAATGGCATATCAATCTCCTCTAAAAGTTGTCAAATATCCCTGGCTTATTTTAGCCAATGGTTGTTTGAGACCTGGAATCTTTTAACCGGCCAGCTTCGATCCGGACTGCCACAATGATACTAGCTTCGTACAATAGAACCAGAGGAATCATCACCACCAACGGAGCGATAATCGGATCGGTAACTGGCGTGGCAACCTCGGCAAAGACGAACAAGGCAAAATAGGCGATCCGGCGTTGTTTTTTCAGGATGGCAGCCGACAGGATGTGAAGCTCGACCAGGATGGTGAGCACCACCGGCAACTGAAAGGCCACCCCACAGGCCACCAGGAAGAAAGTCACAAACGAAATGTAATCGTCGGCGGCCGGCAGGAAGGTCACTTCGGGCGGGAAAAGCGCGATCATCACAGAAATCATTTCGCGCAGCAGGTAATAGCCAAAGAGCACTCCCAGAATAAACAGCACCGAGGAGGCGAGCAAACCGGGGAGCAGGGCTTTGCGTTCCTTGTCCAGCAGGGCCGGGCCAATAAAACGGTACAGTTCAAAGCCCCAGATCGGGAACGCCATGGCGATGCCGATGTAAAGGGCAATGCGGAATTTGATCATGAAACCGTCCATCAGGCTGAACGCGTTCAGTTTCATGCCCCCGGCTGGCATCAATAAAACTTTAAGGATGGTATCGGAAAAGACCAGCGCCACCGCAGTCACGACCAGGATCGCCAGCAGCGAGATAAGGATGCGCTTGCGTAACTCTTCCAGATGATCCAGAAAAGGCATTGATTTTTTAGTCACAATATGAAACCGCCTACCATTTCAATCCGGTTAACCAGTTGACACTACCAATAGAAATATCCTGTTTAGGAGTTCAGCTCAGGGAGTTTCGTCCCGCAACTGTTGCAGAAGCGTGATTCGGGAGGGTTCGGGGCACCGCATTGAATGCAAAACCGCCCGGCTGAGGCGGCTGGGGGTGTTTGGGATGGGGCCGAGGGGTTCGCGGTGGAAAGCGAAGGAGACTGGAACGTTGCACCGGCTGCCCGGGTTGTTCCAGGCTGGCTCACTTCCTCGCGGAAGCCATCCGTCATTTCCTTGGCTCCTTTGCGAAACTCGCTGATGGCTTTACCGGCGCTTCGGCCCACCTCCGGCAGCTTGTTGCCCCCAAAAATCAAAAAAGCTACCACGATAATGATCACAATATGGATAGGTTGGATTCCGAGTGGCATTTGAAATTCCTTTCTTCTATATATAAATGAGATGTTTCTTGTTCTTCGTAAAACCTGTCCGTAATAATCACTCTGGACAGCAGGAGGATATGTCTGGTCGAGCAGAGGACCCCTGCTGAAACGCGGGATTTCGAGTTCCCGCTTCAGTAAACGGGCAAAAGGGGCATGCCGGTGCATCCGAGCAGCCTTGGACACATAGCAGGCAGCTTCGGTAGAACTCGCTCCCGACCTGCACAAACTCGGTTTCGGCTTTTTCGGATACTGCCGAAGGCAGATCTGTCCTCCGTACGGCACCAGCATGGCATCCGCATTTTCTTTTGGAAAAATTGGAAACAGGGGAAAAGGGAATGGACTGGATTAGAAATTACTTTACTGAGAGTCGCCTCCTTCTAAAAATTTGTCTTTTGACGAAATTCCTGGTATTCCTGAAGCATAAGCGGTAAATTAATGTAGATGATTTTCCTAGGAAAATCTTAGCATCTAATATCTCAGAAGTCAATTATGGTATTTGTCACTTGCATATTGATATATCAGATGATAATATTTTCATGTGGATTGACCATGTTCCCAGCCTACCAGGATTAAACCTCCAAAATGCCATTACCATTGCGCGGCAGTCTTTGAACATCATGGGACATCCCAAGCCCGGCGAACGGTTTGATGTGGAAATCATCACCAGGCAGCACACTACCAGTGTCACCTCACTGCGTGAAGCCTTGAAGGAGCACACCCTGGAGGCAGGTTGTCTGACAAATTTCGAAATACATTGACAACGTTGTCACATTATTGTATCATCCATTCGAAAAGAATCACTGATAAGGCTTGCCGGAATTAAGAAATTACCCTAGAAATCAAAATAAAATAATGGAGACCCTATGACCAGGAAATTCGTGCCTACAAAATTGAAATTACGCCGACCGGTACCCTCCGATATTGAGATAGCCCAGGAGTCGGATATCAAGCCGATCAGCCAGGTTGCCGAAGAAATTGGCATTCTGGCGGAAGAACTGGAGCTGTACGGCCCGTATAAAGCCAAAGTAAAGCTGGATATCCTGGAACGTTTGAAAGACCTCCCGGACGGAAAATACATTGACGTGACCGCCATCACCCCCACGCCGCTGGGCGAGGGCAAGACCACCACAACGGTGGGTTTGAGCCAGGCCCTGGGCGCGCACCTGGGCAAAAAGGTGATCACGGTCATCCGCCAGCCTTCGCAGGGCCCGACTTTTGGCATCAAGGGTGGCGCGGCCGGCGGAGGGTACAGCCAGATCATTCCAATGGAGGACTTCAACCTGCACCTGACCGGAGATATCCACGCCATCACCGCCGCACACAACCTGTGCTCTGC
>JBEKEB010000099.1:0-14263 GCA_050014055.1 Anaerolineales bacterium
GGCGGAGATCCTGGGAGTGAGCGTTCGGCAAGTGAAGCGTTTGTTGCGAGCCTATCGGCGAGAAGGTGCAGCCGGGTTGGTATCAAAGCAGCGTGGGCAGGCAAGCCACCATCAATTGGAGCAAGAGACAGTGCGGGCTGCGCTCGATCTGCTCAAAGGGCGTTATGCTGACTTTGGGCCAATGCTGGCGCACGAGAAGTTAGTGGAGCTGGAATGGCTGAAGTTGTGTTTGGGGAGCGTCCGCAATATCATGATCGAGGAGGGATCTGGAAGGCGAAGAAAGTCCGGAAGCAGGCAGGGCATCCACTGCGGGAGTGGCGGGCATGTTATGGGGAACTAGTGCAAATGGACGGGACGGATCATGACTGGTTTGAGGGGCGCTCGGAGCACTGTACGCTGCTGGTGATGATCGATGATGCTACGGGGCAGCTGGGAGCCTTGTCGTTTGTGCCGGAGGAGAGTTTTTTTGGCTACTGCGGTCTACTGACTCAGTATTTGGGTGCCCATGGCAGGCCTGCCGGGCTCTACACCGATAAACACGGCATCTTTCGAGTCAATATCCCCCATGCGGTCTCCGGAGACAACCTGACGCAGTTTGGACGAGCCATGCAAAGCCTAGAAATCCCGATCCTGTGTGCCAATACGCCCCAGGCCAAAGGCCGGGTCGAGCGCGCCAACCAGACCTTACAGGATCGCCTGGTCAAGGAAATGCGCCTGCGGGGGGCTTAACAATATGTAGCACGGTAATCTTTACTTGCCTGAGTTCATCGTTGACTTCAATGCCCGCTTTGCGGTCCAGGCGCGCTCTTCCCTGGATGCCCACTGCTCTGTGCTAGCCCACCAGAACCTCAACCAGATTCTTACTTGGCAGGAGACCCGTCTCGTCTCCAAAAACCTTACCGTGCAGTTCAAAAATGTGGTCTATCAAATCCAGACAGATCGCCCCGCCTACGCCTGGCATAATGCTCAGGTCAACATCTGCCAGGACGCCCTCGGCCAGGTTGCCATCCTCTACAAAAACAATCCGCTGGACTACACCATATTCCACAAACAGACCCGCCAGGCGGAAGTGGTCACAACCAATGCACTGGATCACACCCTCCTCAACCTGAGCAAGGCTCACAAACCTGCTCCGAATCACCCCTGGGCCTATCGGCCGCGCCTTACCAGCTCGGCTGAATAGCAATGTCCCCCCGCGGGGGGACATTGCTATTCAGCCGCAATCAGGGGACATTCTAATTAAACCTTGACACTGATTGTATTTACTTTGACTTTCCTTTATTTGTTGGTATATACTTAAGAACCCCTAACAATCTTTATAATTTAGAAAAGAAGTGGTGTCAATGCTTGCGAATCCCAGGCTGACATGATAAACTTTGGCGGTAATAACGCCCTTGAAAGGGCGTTTTTCCTGTGTAGATTATGCGCACTGTTTTTTGGGATTTTGAGAAGCATGAGCTTTGTATGATTGATCAGCGTCGTCTGCCAGCTTCGCTGGAAGTCGCCACTTTGCATACCTATCTCGAAGTAGCCGAAGCCATAAAAAATATGACAGTACGTGGCGCACCTGCAATCGGCGCGGCAGCGGCTTTTGGGTTGGCTTTGGCAGCGCGTGAATCCGTTGCTCGCGATGCCACCAGCCTATTTGCAGATATGCAGGCGGCTGCGGTTATCCTTCAATCAACCCGGCCAACCGCGGTGAATCTTGTCTGGGCCCTCGAACGGGAGTTACGAGCGATCAGCAAGCTTCAGGATGAAAAGAACCTGGATAACTTACGTGCCTTGGCGTTGGAAGAAGCCCAACGAATTGCCGATGAGGATGTGGAGATAAACAAACGGATGGGTGTTCATGGAGCCACATTGATTGACGATGGCGATACAATCATCCATCACTGTAATACCGGCGCGCTGGCAGTGGTGGATTGGGGCACGGCTTTGGGTGTCATCCGGTCGGCACATGATCAGGGTAAGCACATCCATGTGCTGGTGGACGAGACCCGGCCGCGTTTGCAAGGGTCACGCCTGACGGCCTGGGAATTGCAGCAATACGGCATTCCCTTTGAAATAATAAGTGATAACATGGCTGGATATTTTTTGCATACCGGCCAGGCCCAGAAAGTCTTTTTTGGCGCGGACCGGATTGCCGCCAATGGCGATGTTGCCAACAAGATCGGCACCTATATGCTGGCGCTGGCTGCGCACGATAACAGTATCCCGGTCTATTCGGTGGCTCCAATTTCGACGATTGATTTGTCAATACGGGATGGCAGCTTGATTCCGATCGAAGAACGTGACCCGGACGAAGTTCTAGGATTACAATTTCATGGAGAGTTGGTTGCACCACATGGGGCCAGGGCCCGTAACCCGGCTTTCGACGTAACTCCCAACCGGTTGATTACGGCCATTGTCACAGAAAATGGGATAGTTTATCCGCCGTTTGATATAAACCTGCCTTTAATGGTAGCACGGTAGAACCCATGAAGGATCACCCAGTTAACTTTTTTCGTGTAACCTACCCAACCCACCAGGAGTATTATGGATATTTTGCTAACCGGTTCTGTTGCCTATGATTATTTGATGACCTTCCCGGGTTTGTTCAAGGAGCAGATTCTACCTGAACGACTGGAGAAAATCAGCCTGTCGTTTTTGGTGGATTCCATGTCCCGCCAGCGCGGCGGTATCGCGCCAAATATTGCATATACCATGGCTTTGCTGGGCGAGCATCCACGCGTCATGGCGACGGTCGGCGAGGATTTCAGTGAATATCGACTGTGGCTTGAGAGCAAAGGCGTGGATACAACCCTCATGCAGATTGTCCCTGGACTGTATACCGCTTCTTTTTTTGCAACCACTGATCAAGCCAATTCCCAGATTGCCAGCTTCTATCCGGGCGCAATGGAAGTTGCTGTGAAGCAGAGCCTGGGTGAACTTGAGAACCGCCCCAATCTAGTGGTTATCTCACCCAATTCCCCGGATGCCATGACCAAGTTCGCGGCAGAATGCCGTGAATTAAAGATTCCTTACCTGTATGATCCCAGCCAGCAAGTCCTTCGCCTGGAAGGACCGGAGCTTATCCGCGATATGGATGGTGCTCATTTTCTATTTGTCAACGATTACGAGTTTGAATTGATTTCCAAGAAGACCGGATTTGACCTTACTGAAATGCTCCGGCACGTGGACGTGATTGTTGTCACGCGTGGCAAGGATGGTTCGTCTGTGTACGCGGCTGGAAAGGAGTACAATATCCCGGTTGTTCCGGAAGTCAGCATTGTGGATCCGACCGGCGTGGGGGACGCTTTCCGAGCCGGTTTCCTGGTTGGTTTTGCGCGTGGTTGGAGCTGGCAATTGTGCGGCCAGATAGGTTCCTTGGCAGCGACGTTCTGTCTCGAACAAAAGGGCACCCAGAACCATGCCTTTACCCGCCTTGCATTTGTGAAACGCTTCCGGCAGCATTTTGATGATAAAGGCGTTCTGGATGCAATCATCTTGTAATTAATTCTTGGGAGAAGAATATGAACAATTTTGACATTAAAGATAAATCGCTAGCCGAAGGCGGGCGGCGACGAATTGAATGGGCCGAGCGCGAAATGCCGGTGCTGAGAAGCATTCTCAAACGATTTCAGAATGAGAAGCCATTGGAGGGTGTGCGTTTATCGGCCTGCCTGCACGTGACCACAGAAACTGCCAACCTGGCGCGTACATTGGTTGCAGGAGGCGCAGACCTGGTACTGACCGCCTCCAACCCGCTTTCCACACAGGACGACGTGGCCGCGGCCCTGGTTAATCTCTATGAGGTGCCCACCTTCGCGATCAAGGGCGAGGACAATGTGACCTACCATAAACACATCAGCGCAGCGCTCGACCACAAGCCGCATATGACCATGGATGATGGAGCCGACCTAGTTGCAACCATCCATAAGGACCGGCGCGAACTTCTGCCCGGCATCATCGGCGGTACCGAGGAAACCACCACCGGTGTCATCCGCCTGCGGGCCATGGCGGCGGACGGGATGCTCCAGTTCCCGGTCATTGCAGTCAACGATGCCATGACCAAGCATTTCTTCGACAACCGCTATGGAACGGGTCAATCCACACTGGATGGCATCATCCGCGCCACCAACGTTTTATTGGCCGGCAAGAACTTCGTTGTAGCTGGATATGGCTGGTGTGGACGCGGGCTGGCTTCACGGGCACGGGGCATGGGCTCGCTGGTCATTGTTACTGAAGTGGATCCGCTCAAAGCGTTGGAAGCTATCATGGATGGTTTCCAGGTCATGCCCATGCTGGAAGCTGCCAAAATTGGCGACATTTTCTGCACCGTCACTGGCGATATCAACGTAATTGACAGCCATCATTTCGAAGTGATGAAAGACGGCGCGATCGTGGCCAATTCCGGTCATTTCAATGTGGAAATCAATATCCCCGGCCTTGCGGATCTCTCCAAAGGCGAACCGAAACTTGTCCGTCCCTTTGTTGACCAGTATGAGACCAAAGATGGCCGCAAGATCAACCTCCTGGCCGAAGGCCGGCTGATCAACCTGGCTTCTGCTGAAGGACATCCTGCCTCCGTGATGGACATGTCGTTTGCCAACCAGGCACTGGCGGCCGAATTCATTGTCAAAAATTCTAAAACGTTGGAGAAGCGTGTCTATTCCGTCCCGCCCGAAGTCGATGCCAAGATAGCCAGCATCAAACTGGCTGCCATGGGCATTAAGATTGATGACCTGACACCCGAACAATCCAAGTATCTGAATTCGTGGGAAGAAGGCACGTAAAATTAATGATTTACAATTGAGGATTGTTGATTGGCCTCGCGGATAGAAGTCTGCGAGGCCTTTTTGATAGCCGCCAGGTAGCTTTGGAATTGGTCTGATTTTTCTGGCAAAGTGTCATTGAATATATATCGAATTTCGCTCGAAAATGATTCTTGTGAATACAAAATGTGTGACCTTTTCAACGGATTGACACAACTGGGTGGCGCGATTGCCGCTCTATTTGGAATGATTGCTTTGCTCGTCATCGCCCAGGGTCAGCCGGTAAAAGTCGTTTCAGTCCTGGTTTACAGCGTTAGTCTGATTGCCATGTTTACTGCGAGCGCCATCTATCACATGGCAAATGTCAAGCCGGTTGTTCTGCAAACGCTGCAAAAAATCGATCATTCCGCTATCTTCCTGCTGATTGCGGGGACCTATACACCTTTTTGCTTGCTTGCCTTCACCGGCTTCTGGCATTGGGGATTACTGACGCTCATATGGGTGATTGCAGTTATCGGGATTGTGGGCTGCGTTTTCTATATAAAGTCGCCGCGCTGGTTGCATACGGGCATCTTCGTTGCCATGGGCTGGTTGTGTGTGATGGCTGCACCACAGGTGCCTGCCGTGTTGCCGGTCGCTGCAATGGTGTGGCTCTTTGTGAGTGGGGTAATTTATACCTTGGGCGCGGTGGTATATGCCACCGAGATCCTGGATTTCGTGCCGGGAAAATTTGGCTTCCACGAAGTTTGGCACATCTTCGTTCTTCTTGGGGCCCTGGCGCATTTTATAGCGGTGCTGTCATTGCAGGTCTTGCCAACTACCGCTTGATCCTGCCCTTCTACTCAAATATATAAAAAATTCTTGCGAGATGATCCGCAAAAAAATTTCTTCCTTTTCCCTTCTTACTTGTTAACTAATTACCTGCTCTCTCCTCCCTTTCATATCTACATAATAGCAGTCTCCGCCGAAATATTCCTTCACCCGTCCATTTTCCAGCTCCAGGAAGCGTTTCACGGTCCGGTCGAGGAAATGCCGGTCATGCGAAACCACCGGCACGATTCCGACGAAGACGTCAGACGCATTCTCCAGTACAACTCCAAGAAGTCCGCTGGGGATGAGTTTGCTGACCACTACAAACGGCACGGAAGGGTTATTGCGATTGGTCAGTACCATAATGAAAGATTATTACTTGGGAGATTGCAATGCCCTACAGAAATTGCGTTCGCAGATAATCCTTGTTTTTCTCCGAGAATCGATTATTTATTTTGTGAGTTTTGTTCTGGTCCATCAGGTGTCTGAAGTTCCAGGAACAGACATATAAAAATGATAAATAAGATTGACAATATCATATTACAAATTTATAATTATTGATGGTTAACCCTCTTATTCTGACCGATAAATAGACAGGAGGACGTCTATGTGGCACATCCAACCAGTTGCTGATGAAAATGTTGAGTCAGCGTTGCGTGAGGTTTACAACCAGGATATCGAAAAAGATGGCTATGTCTGGAACGTAAACCGTGCATGGAGCCATCGACCCGAGATGATCGGCCTTTGGTTGCCGCTAATGAAGTCGATACGTTCGCATCTACATCTGCGCACCTATGAACTGGTGACCATTGCGGCGGCGCGCGCAATCGGCTGTGTTTACTGCATGCTGGCGCACGGAGCGGTGCTTCGTAAGAATGGGTTTACTGCCCAGCAAGTCATTGCCATCCTGGAAGATTATCACAATGCTGCCCTCAGCCCGGAAGAAGTTCACATGATGGACTATGCCAGCAAGGTCAGCCTCGAATCGAGGTCGGTCTCCCAAGCAGATGTCGACATTCTTCGTCATGACGGATTGAACGACCAGCAGATCACTGATGTTGCATTGGCGGCTGTTCTACGCAACTTTATCAGCCGATTCTTTGATGCATTGGGTGCACGTGCTGACCCGGAATTGATCGAGAAAGAGCCAGAATTATGGAGCTATCTAAAGGATTGGGAAAAGGATGGTGCCCTTAGACAAGCTTCCGAGCTTTCCAAAAGTCTCCCACATTTCCCATCCTGATCGTTTTCATATCCAAAATTTTGGTACGTTTTAATGGCACAGCTTACCAAGAATTTATCCGAAAGATATAGAAGAACCGTATTTTGAGTGCATACGGTGAAACCACAGACTCAAGATGCGGACTCCTCCTGAATTTGTAGCCCGGAATTTTCGGATAAGCCGTTTGATTTCATAAAGCTCAGATTTATTCGGACATTGTTCATAAAGTAGATGTATCCTGCGGGTAAAGGAAAATTTGCCGCACGATAGATTAAATCCATTGGAATTTGTGATAAAATACATCTTGTACGCCGAAATTATTTAATTATGCTCATGACGAGCCTCGGCCCTCTTTGGTCGGGGTTTTTTATCGCCACTTCCCAATTGCTGAAAGCTGTTTCCTGAAAGCCGACTTATGCTGAAAGAACGAACCGATCTCCGCAACATTGCCATTATTGCCCACGTGGACCACGGTAAAACCACCCTGGTGGATGGTCTCCTACGCCAGTCGCACACCTTCCGTGACAACCAGCAGGTGGCTGAGCGCGTGATGGACTCGAACGACCTCGAGCGAGAGCGTGGCATCACCATCCTAGCCAAGAACACCGCCATCTCCATTCCGGACCCCGTCACCGGTGAAACGGTCAAGATCAACATCGTGGATACCCCCGGTCATGCCGATTTCGGCGGTGAGGTGGAACGCGTCATGAACATGGTCGATGGTGTGCTGCTATTGGTGGACGCCGCTGAAGGCCCAATGCCACAGACCCGTTTCGTGCTGAAGAAAGCCCTGGAAATGGGGCACAAAGCTGTGGTTGTTATAAATAAAGTAGACCGCAAGGATGCCGAACCCGACCGTGTTGTCAACCAGACTTTTGACCTGTTTATCGAACTGGGCGCCACCGACGAGCAGGCAGATTTCCCCATCATTTATACCCAGGCCACCAGTGCCCAGGCTGGTTTCACTCCCGAACTCGGCCCGGACCTCCAGCCGCTCTTCCAAACCATCCTGCGGCACATTCCACCTCCGAAAGTGGATGTGGATGCTCCGCTGCAAATTCTTATCACGACACTTGGCTATGATGATTACCGCGGTGTAACAGCAGTTGGCCGGGTTCATGCAGGTACCATTAAGGTAGGCCAGGCGCTGGCGCGTTTGAAAGTGGATGGCGAAAATGTTCCGGAACGCGCCCGTTATTTATATATCCACCAGGGCCTGAACAAAGTGGAAGTGGAACATGCCGAAGCCGGTGAGATTATCGCGCTGGCCGGACTCGAGGGGATTGCCATCGGTGAAACCCTGGCCGACCCCGAAAACCCCGTGGCGCTTCCGACGATTCGAGTGGAAGAGCCGACTGTCCGGATGACGTTCGGAGTGAATACTTCACCATTCTCGGGCCGGGAAGGTAAGTGGAGCACATCACGCAAGCTGCGTGAGCGATTATTCGATGAGCTTCGCACGAATGTTTCCCTGCGAGTGGCTGAGACAGAGGCAGCAGATACTTTCCTGGTTTCCGGGCGAGGGGAATTGCACCTGGCAATCCTAATCGAAACCATGCGCCGGGAAGGTTATGAGTTCCAAGTTTCGCGCCCGGAAGTGATTTTTCATCAGGCAGAAGACGGCACCCAACTTGAGCCATATGAGGAAGTCCATATCGAAACCAGTCCCGATACCGTTGGAGTAGTGGTGGAAATGTTGGGTGGACGGCGCGGCAAGATGATGGATATGCAGGATACCGGGCAAGGCAGCGTGCGGTTGATTTATATCGTACCGACGCGTGGCCTGTTGGGTTTCCGCTACCAGTTCCTGACTGCAACGCGTGGTATGGGTGTAATGAACACCCTTTTTCACGGATATGAAGAAATGTCAGGACCGATGGCCCAGCGTGCCACTGGTTCTTTAGCAGCCTGGGAAGTGGGCGAAACCACTGCCTATGCCTTGAAAAGCGCCGAGGAGCGTGGCAACCTGTTCTATGGTCCCGGAGTGGCGGTATACGAAGGGATGGTAATTGGCGAGAATGCCCGCCCTGGCGATATCCCGATCAATGTTTGCCGCAAAAAGCACTTGACCAATATGCGCTCCTCACATGGAGACATGGAAATCCGCCTGACACCGCCGCGCCAGATGAGCATTGATGAAGCAATTGAATACCTGGCAGACGATGAATTGCTTGAAGTGACACCAGTTTCGTGGCGCATTCGCAAGCGCATATTGAATACTGACGAGCGTGGCAAGCAACAGAAGAAAGCCAAGGATGCACTGGAAGAGTAGGCGGCTGGATTTATTCCGGTTTTATCCGCAAAATTTTTCCACCCGTGATTTTTATAAGATCGGAAGATGGCAATTGGAACACGGCGTTTGGCGTTCCAGCAGCAGCCCAAATATAGGTATATTGTAATAAATCTTCATCGATATATGTTTCCAAAGGTTGATCGTGACCGATTGGTGGTACGCCTCCGATGACGAATCCGGTCATGGTTCGGACAAATTCCGGGTTGGCCCGACCAATCGATTCCCCAGAATATTGGCTAACCTTGTTTTCATCCACCCGGTTTGACCCACTGGTCAGTACCAGGATTCCCTTATTGCTTGACATCCCTTGAAAAATGAGCGATTTAACGATTTGACCGAGCTGGCAACCGATCCGGTCGGCTGCTTCCTGGGCAGTGCGAGTGGATTCGGCAAACTCGATCACTTTATAATCGAACCCGAATCCGCGCAGGATGTTCTGGATTTTTTGGGCAGAAGGGTTGAGTGGTTCCATAAGGGCGCTCCTAGGTTTGGTCTTTTGGACGGGTTTACGCTACTGATTCAAAGGTTCGCATTGGCTTTTTGAGGTTATCTTATTTGGGTGGTCAGATCACACAACTGGCTGCAATTGATGGGTGTAAGCAGACCAAAATAACTTTGCTTTCTCAGCACACCTGCCATAATAGGTTCGGTGGTTTCCAGGAAGTATATTTTTCAGGCTTTCATTTGATCGGATATGCGCCAGCACTTATTCGCCGGTTACATCGGTGCAGGTGCAGATCGAGGACAACAACAGCAGGGTCCATTTGCGATAGTGTTTCGATGGATTGACCATTTGCTTTGCGTTTTGAACTTTAAACCAGCCGCCTTCAGCGCATACGAAAAGTTCGTAACAAGTTTTTCATCGTCTTATATTGCAAACGGTAGCGGTACGAATGCGAGCTGCATGGTATCTAGGGGACCTTTATCGGCAATATTACAGTGAATGTACTGCCTTTTCCAATTTCGCTTTGAAGTTCGATTTTTCCATTCATGAGGGTAGTCAGCTGGCTAACAATGGAATGCCCCAGCCCTGACCCGCCGCGTGTATTCCCTTCTACCTGGCGAAATGCTTCAAAACCCATTTTCTGGGCTTCTCTTGGAATCTCCGGTCCGGTATCCGACACTTGAATCACCCAATTATCTTTATCAGCCATGAAAAGGCAGACCATAATTGAGCCTTTTTCAGTGAATTTAATGGCGGTATTTATCAGGTTGAGAAGGATTTGTTTGAGCCAGTAGGCATCCCAATAAATATCCTGTGGTAAATCAGGAGCTATTTCCAGCTCAAATTTCAAATTCTTCTTTTTGATAGCAAATCCTGCGATCGTATGGGCTCCGGCAACAAATTAAGTGGGTTTGAATATAGCCGGTCTAGTCACAAGCCGTCCCGTCTCGATCTGTGCCTCGCAAATTAGATTGTTTATGAATGTAAGTAATTGGTTGGAGCCGTCCAGAATTTCGGAAGCGGCATTCTTTTGTTCGGCATTCACTTCCCCAAAAACACCTTTTTCAAGCATTTCCGAGTAACCCATGATGGTTCGGATTGGAAATAATAATCCTATAGGGCAACACTTTTCATTCGGTATTCACTCGAATGGTAAGCGCAAGATGAAATTGCTCGGTTCATGTAGGGGACTGCCACGATAGAATCAAGTTCTGTGGTTGTAAGAATGGTCTATTCCGGCGAATATTACCTGATCGCAGCAGAATAATTTCCGATTAGTGTGTCGCGAATGTGTTCAGCATGACCGTGGAACAAATTCATTTGTACTGCTTCGGCGGTGGTAAAAAACTGGGCTTCTGTGGTTTCGTCGCTTAATCCCAATTTTCCCCCGACTTGTTCGACCTCGAAGTTAAGAACGATAACGAATGCTTTATTCCCATCTGGATAAATAGTCAACCGGTTTGGGTTGCTGTAAACACCAGTCAACCTGACCACACGGACTCTGAGCCCGGTCTCCTCGAAGACCTCCCGCTTGCATCCCTCTGCGACTGATTCACCTGGGTCAATCATTCCACCCGGCAGACACCATTGACCGTTATCCGAACGGCGGGTTAGCAGGACCGTCTGGTGATCCTTACCAAAAAGAACGGCTGAACAACCTAATCGCAGTGTGCCCGCTCTGCCGATTCGATCGCCATAAACAACTTTTGTAGGATATTTTATGGTTGAAGGTTCCATTTTGGTTTGCCAATGTCTCTCAGATGAAATGTTATTATTGAAAGATTTTTGGTAGTATGCACCAATTATACGGGATTTGTGGCCTGCACGAATGTCCCATTACGCAGGTCGATTAAGGCTTGCTGGATTTCTTCACGCGTATTCATGACAAATGGCCCATATGGGACAATAGGCTCCCTAATGGGCGCCCCAGTCATCAGGATGAACCGTACCGGCGTTTCGCCGGTATGGATCTCGATCCGGCTGCCCTTCTCTAAAACAACCATTTCCACTGCACCCACTTCCTGGTCTCCAAAAGTTGCCTGTCCATCAAAGACATAGACCAGGGCTGTGTAGTCTTCGGAGATCGGTAAAGTGAATTTAGCTCCAATTTCCATCGCAACTTCCAAATATACCGGATTGGCAGCAATCTCTTTCACTGGCCCGGAAACACCAACCAATTCACCGGCCACCACGCGTGCAATCCATCCCGGGCCTTTTGCAGGAGGAATATCTGCTGTTGAAACTCCCTGGTAATTTGGACGGATCATTTTTAGCGCGGCGGGTAAGTTGACCCATAATTGGAAACCAACAATAAGCCCATCTGGTCCACGGTGTGGCATTTCCTCGTGAAGGATCCCCCCTCCAGAAGTCATCCATTGGATATCACCGGGACCGATAAGGCCAGCATTACCCAGACTATCACGGTGGTTAACGCTGCCCTTTAGAATATAGGTCACCGTTTCAATCCCGCGGTGTGGATGCATAGGAAAGCCGCGGATGGGGCCTTCTACCGGATCATTGAATGCAAAATGGTCAAAGAGCAGGAAGGGATCAAACTGATTCGAAACATGTGGAAAGATGGACCGGCGCAAAAGCACCCCGGCGCCTTCGATCACGTATTGCGGTTCGATGATATCCTTGACAAGACGATTTTTATTCAACCTTAAACACTCCAAATAAGATTGATTCTACCAGTATCCATAGAAATAGGGAGTGTTCCTTCAGGGTATTAAAAGATTTACAAGCGAAAAATAGCAAATGCGGCAACGATGAAAAAATACTTAAGCGCGCGCAAGAAGCTGGCTATAACAAGGAGGAACAATGGCAGTTTTTTAGCGAAGACAATTTAAGGCAGGATTTGGGTATTTAGACAGATTTAATGGTGTAAAACGCGGCTGTGCAAGAAAGGATTACTGCTGCACTTCAATTTTAATGAAAAATGATTCTCCGAATGCGATTCCATTCGCGTCAAACGCCTGCCATTCGCTGATGTATTCCCCGGCTTCCTGCGGTGTAATGAACAGGATGCGTACAGTTGCCTGCGTTCCAGCGCGCGCAGGATACAGAGCCTGGTCGGTCGATGCGCCGAGAGCGTTGCCAGAAATAAGCCGAAGTTGATAACTTGCATCCCAATTGCAATCACCACTATTTTGAACGAGCCACTGCTTATCCAGAATGCTGCCGGGAGCTACCACCGTGCCATCCGGGATAGTTACATCACTAATAAAAGTCAGATTATCTGTGCAAATGGGTGTTGAAGTTGGAACAGCAGGCAGGATTGTGATTGGTGTGGCGGTAGGTTGTTCCGGAGTTGATGTTGGAGGTGAAAAAGGAGTGGCAACTTGAGGTGGGGAAGTACTACCCCCGCAGGCAGTTACAAACAGCCCAATAAAAACAACGCCAATAAAACAAAAACAGATGGATACGAAAGCAGGGTAAGATCGTCGCGTATCCATCTGTATCCTTTGAATATCAGAAGTTAATATAAAAGGCCTTAAGCCTATTATTCCCCGCCGGCCTCACTGTCACTTTCCTCGCCGATGGCGAGTGGGAGAGCTACTTCGCCGCCTGTGGCACGTTGGCGGATAATAGCCTCGATTTCATCGGCCAGCGTCGGGTTCTGGCGAAGAAATTCCTTGGAGTTCTCACGTCCCTGTCCGAGACGAGTTTCGTTAAAAGAGAAGAAAGCACCGCGCTTATCCACGATACCAAGCTGTGTCGCCAGATCAATCAGATCACCGACCTTGGAGATACCTTCGTTATACATGATATCGAATTCTGCAGTACGGAAGGGAGGAGCGACCTTGTTTTTGACCACCCGGACACGTGTCCGGTTGCCTACGATTTCCGCACCTATTTTGATTGATTGTATTCGGCGTACATCAAGACGTACAGAGGCATAGAATTTCAACGCGTTGCCGCCAGTGGTGGTTTCAGGGTTGCCAAACATGACACCGATTTTCATGCGCAATTGGTTCGTGAAGATAACAGATGTTTTGGTTTGATTGATAGCCCCGGAGAGCTTGCGCAGCGCCTGAGACATCAGGCGAGCCATCGCGCCCATCTGTGCATCGCCCATATCACCTTCGATCTCCGATCTGGGAACCAAAGCGGCGACAGAGTCAATCACCACCAGATCCACCGCTCCAGAGCGGACGAGTGTTTCTGTGATTTCCAAAGCCTGTTCACCGGTATCGGGTTGCGAGACCAGCAGGTTATCCACATCCACACCACACTTGGCTGCATAAATTGGATCCAAGGCATGTTCCATATCCACATAAGCGGCAGTCCCGCCTACTTTCTGGACTTCTGCGACGATATGCTGACAAATGGTAGTCTTGCCTGAAGATTCCGGCCCATAGATTTCAGTAATGCGACCACGCGGAATACCGCCGATGCCAAGGGCCAGATCCAGAGAAAGAGAACCGGTTGGGATAGCGTCAATGGTCATTTTGTGTGCATCGCCCAGCCGCATGATGGAACCATCGCCGTAGCGTTTGACGATATCTCCGACAGCTTTATCTAGCATCGCGCGGCGACCTTCGTCGATTGAATCATCGGAAGCAGAATCGGTTCTTTTTGGCATAATTTTCCTCTCTAATAAATAATTATTCAGAGGTACATGTTTAGCGTTCAAAAAAGTGCCTTATATATGGTAATAATTCGCTGTTCCCAACTTATGAAGCCACAGGTACGTCCAGCATATATGGCGATAAATTGCTCACCTGCTACCAAAGTGC
>JBEKEB010000100.1:0-14148 GCA_050014055.1 Anaerolineales bacterium
ACCGGACTTCCCGGCCAATCCTTCCGGTTGGAAGTCACAGAAACGATCGCCATGCAAGACATCTCATACAGCATCGACGTTCTGAACGAGTTGAATGCCCTGGGCGTGCTTGTCTTACTGGATGATTTTGGGAATGGATATTCATCTCTCAGTTATTTGAAACGATTTCCTCTACGAGCTCTCAAAATTGACCAGTCCTTTATTCAGGATATCCTGGTCAATAAAAACAGCGAGGCAATAACCGTGGCAATTATTGCGATGGCTCGTTCGCTTGGTCTGGATGTAATTGCAGAAGGGGTGGAAAATGAAGAACAAAATGCATTTCTTAAGAAAATATTCTGTGACAAAGTACAGGGTTTTCTATATAGTAAACCATTACCTGCCAATGAACTGACAGCTCTTCTTGTAAAGAACTTCAAAAAAACTGAGTTGCAATAATTACCAGCACCCGGCTTCCCTCCAGTTCCACCAACTCGTGCCTCACTGCGAACCCACTGGCAGCGAGGCGCTTCTTCATCCCGGGCAGGATCAGCTCAAGCACGCCGGCCTGCCCGGTCGTCTGGAACAATCCGGCTGCCAGCCGCTCCAGCAACCGCTTGCCCGTGATCCAGGCGGATGGCACGATAACCAGTTCTCCGGCGGGCCTCAGTACGCGCCGGATTTCCGCCAGTGTCTGCACTTCGAAGATATATTCCGATGGGAAAGTAGCCACCACGCGGTCGAATGCGCTATCAGGGAAGGGCAGGTTCTGCGCATAGCCACGGGTTAAACGAACAGGATATTTTGCCCTGCGCAAGCGGCGGCCCGCCTGGCGGCTCATCTGGCGGCTCTCATCCAGTCCGAATGCAATCCATCCGTCAACATTAAGTGTCATTTGCAGGTGCCCAGGGCCGAACCCGATCTCGAGCACGCGCCCGCTTAAAAATGGTCGCGCCTGCAGAACCCAACCCTGCCAGCGCCCCAGCGAAACTGCCGCCGCAACGAAGTCATACATCCAGGAGAAGGGATGATAAAGGAGCTGAAAGAAGATGGCAAGCAGCTTCCGCATCTATGAGTGCTTTCAGGATGGACTGTTCAATTTTTCACGCAGTCATTATGCTTTGCTTTCCTTCTGAAAGGTTTCACCTGCCTGGATCTTATGGATAGGCAGGTGAATTATCGCCTGGTACCAGGATGTCTGCATGCTCGCTTCTATTTTTTAGAGCACTTTCCTCCAGCTACAAAGATGGAACCCTGCCAAACGCAACCCGGGATCGCTTGACATGCTTTCTGGTTCGCAGCAATGGAACAATTCGCCTGGATTGGTTTTGGGGTGGAGGTTGGCGTAGGGATTGGCAGCATGACCGGGATCGATGCAAGGTTTCCTGACGCCTCCCCGCTACTCAGCAGCACCCAGCATTCCACCTGGTTGGTTAGACCCAGCAGGTAATAGGTGTTTTCCTGATTTCTTCCGACGATCGGATAGGCCTGGCCGTTCATTGCCAGGGATACAGAATTGAAGATCTGGTCAGGACCGGAACGACAGTAAGCGTTCAGATGCGGGGTAAAAATGGGTCCCGGGAATCTCAGGGTTCGAATCGGGATCGGAGTAACAGGGCTGGGCGAAG
The DNA here is from genome assembly GCA_050014055.1 of Anaerolineales bacterium. Taxonomy (GTDB): domain Bacteria; phylum Chloroflexota; class Anaerolineae; order Anaerolineales; family Villigracilaceae; genus UBA877. The sequence goes on from JBEKEB010000100.1 coordinate 1,608, forward strand.
CAGGCGGAGAGCTCAAACACACGGCTGAAGTCTCGTCCACCCATCCGGTCGCGTGATTAAAATCACCCGCGCTGATCCCTTCCCAACTATTACTGCTATTCTCATAGGAAGCGATGGCCATTATCGGTGTGGTAACATCCAAAGTGTTAAGTTCTACATTGTCGCCACCGCCGGTCAGTACGTTACCGGATGGACAGTTGACCACCAGGGAGGTACCGGGATTGTCTATGTTCACATTTGAGACTATGGTCGAGCTGAATAAGGAACTGGCACCAAACAGGCAAATGGCATAGGTGGTTTCCAAAACACTGGTGGGGGCATCGTTTACTTCCATGACGGCCCACCAATTGCCGGATTCAGAAACCGGTGTGTTTATTTGCACTTCTACCATAATATTGTCATTACTGTTGGCATAGCTGTTTCTGAAACCCCCTCCGGTGAGCAGGCTGCCCTGAGGACACGTGGCACTCACCCCACTGCCACCTGGCTGCCCTTTCGGGGGAACCGTTCCGCCGACATCCACCACCTGGGTGGACAAACCAGCCGGGCCGGTAAGGCAGACGGCATAGGCGGTTAACTGCAGGTTTGACGAGGAGGTATTCATGGCGTAAGCCCCCCAGGCATCGGTCAATGGAGCGCTGTAGAATACGAACAGGTCCGGGGAATTGCTGCCGAAGTAACCTCCCCCTGTCAGGATGGTCCCGGCCGGACAGGCAACGGTTGTTCCTCCGGATAGATTCGGCGGAATGGTGGTCACGCTCGAGACCGTCTGGGAGAATATGGAGGGGGTAGCGATTGGTACCGGGGGAACAATTGGAGTCAACCTAGTGAGATTTTGTGGAACTGGTGCAGTTACGCCTCCACTCTGACTCTGCGTACCCACAGCCTGCGGCAGATTGCAGGCTGCAAGTGTAATAGTTATCAGGCAGGCGATGATCTCAAAAAAGTAACCCTTCATCATATTATGCTCCTTTATTTCGTATCATCAGAATAAACCGGGGAGGCGACTTCGAGTTTAATTTCCGGATCGGGCATCGATTAACCTGCCTGACCATTGCAGTGATTTCGCCGGTTGGCGAAGTAGTCTTTGCGTTGATGCATAAAGCCATCATCGAGCACATGCTTTAGTTGGCATTGATCTCTAAGGCTTTGTTGATTGATTCATGCGTTGGGGATTAATTTAAATGTGGGGGAAGCTCGGGAGGTTGATTCGCAGGCAGAGAAAGAATTATTCCAGGATAAAGTGCCTGGTGGGAATGGAAAACCTTTTAAACACATGGGGTCCTATTCCTATCCGGATGATAGCCATTGGAATAAAATGTATAATTTACCAATATTGTCTTAAATGTACTCTCCAGATGTGCATGTGTCAAGATGCTCGTATAAACGGATTGCGCCAGCATTTTCTTACACTGCCCGCCCGTTTAAACAAGACAAGGATTTGACCAGCTCCGGTCAAACCCTTGTATAAAAGCACCACTTTTGTTACTCGCTGGCCAAATCCACAGGAGGCTTCTTGGAGACCGCCTTTTTGGCCGAATCGACCAGCTCTTTGCCGCGCGCCCTGGCTTCATTAGCAGTCTTACCGGCGGAATCGACCAGCTCTTTGCCGCGCACCCTGGCATCGTCGGCAACTTTGCCGGCCCGGGTGGCAAGCATGTCGGCCTGGTCAGCCGCCATATCGCGCAGCTCGATGCTCTTATCTTTGATCAGGGTGCGGGTTTCTTCGCCGGATTGGGGTGCCAGCAAGAGGGCTGCCACTGCGCCAGCCACACCGCCTACCACAAATCCGATCAGGAACATACCAAAATCATCATTATCAGCCATTTTATATCTCCTTTTATGCGGATGGATTACTTGCGGTTAATGCCGAACAAGTCGAACAATCTTTTCAGCCCGGCCAGGTAGGAATTCAACTTGATAACGGGTTCCACAAGGTTTTCGCTCAGGAACTCGCTTGTGCCGCGCAGGGTGTTAACGGTTTCATTGGTGGATCTCAAGATGGGTTTGACTTCATTTTGCAGCAAATTGATCAAGCTGGCCAATTGGATGATCAGCACCACCAAGGCCGCGCCGATCAGCAGGCTCTCTAGCGCCATGAATATGATGAAGATATCACGCACATTCGCGGCGGCAGCCGGGTGGCTGCTGAGGGCAATGATCGCCCAGACAAACAAGGCAACCATAACCAAGACTCCGACAATAATGCCAGCCAGTGCCCAGCGCTGCCTAGTCAGCGTGGCCCGGTGGGCTGCGCTTTCTTCGGTAGTGGGGGTGGCGGGAATGTTTTCGGTCATACTAGGTCATTATAGCATACATTGTTTCATCTACCTTTTTTTGCCAGTGGTTCTTTGGTACTTCTTATCTTTCCTTTGCCGAATGCACGTGTTAGCGCCAGTTACAAGACTTCAGATATTTGGCTCTTCCTTTTCCAGCGGAAAATGTGCCACCAGGTCATAAATTCTCCAAGCAAGCAAGAATATTTACTTTAGAATTTCGTGCTTTAATGTCCTGGTGTTTTAATATTTCGGAAAAAGGCCGGCCTACCGCCGGGATAACAAAGAACGCAGAGACTTTTTATAGAACTCTGCGCTCTCTGTGTGCTCAATGGTGAATATTTCTTGGAGATTTACCAGCTATACGGGATCAGGCGATATCGCACCTTCTGCTCGTATTCCTTGTAACCCACCAGTTCTTTCTCCATGACCTTCTCCTCGTCGAGGATGCGGATGGCCAATACAGGCATCTGGATGACAAGGATCAAGAGTGTCCACCAGGAGGCCAGCCCCAGGACAATGCCGATGACCATGACAATGGTTCCCACATACATTGGGTGCCGGACGATGGCATACGGGCCGGTCAAGCTGACTTTCTGGCTTTCCTCCACAAGGATACTGGAACCTCCAAAACTGTTCTCTTTGAAGACCAGGAAAAACATGAAGAACGAAAAAACCTCGAGCGCGTCGCCTATCCAGGATATCGCCGGCGGCAAGGCTGACCACCCGAAGCGATGATCGAGGCCACAGACGACGAACACGGCGATTAACATCGTGAATGCGACAACCGCTATGATGTTTTGCAACGTGGATTGCTACGCGCCCGGCGCGGCCTGCTTGCGGCGTTCCATAAGGGCCGGATCTTTGATGGAGAAATAGACCCCGTACACGCTGAAAGTAATCATAAAGACAACGATAAAGGCCCAAGCCTGCCAGTAGTTGAACGTGCCCATCGGGAGGAACAGCGGCACGCTCAGTAGAATGCCTTGACAACCCAAACGTGCGTATATATAATTGTACTAATTCAAATAGTACATTTTAAGGAGGATTATGGAAATTCGCATCGATCCTAATAGCGCAGATCCGATTTACTTGCAAATTATTTACGGTATCAAGAACCAGGTAGCAACTGGACGATTAAATCCGGGGGAGCAATTGCCAACCGTGCGGATGCTCGCAACCGATTTACGGATCAACCCTAATACCGTAGCTAGAGCATATGAGGCATTGGATACCGAAGGCGTGATTTCAACGCAGCGTGGGCGTGGTACGTTTGTACGCGTACATCCTGACGACGTGCATTTGACGCGGGTCCGCAAAGACCAATTGAAGGCCATGATGGACACCGTGGTAAACAATGCACTTAGTCTTGGATACCAAGCCGAAGAAATCAGAGGGGCATTCGAAATAGAGCTCGCATACTGGGAGCGCCAGCGGCGCTCAACGACATCCTCCCACGATAAACCGTTAGCTGATCCAGATGCGAAATTGGTTCTACAAAAAGCATGAATAGAACCCGGTTCGTCTTGGAGGCTATGATAATTGGATAAAGGATATGATACAAAATACAAGCACGATAGCGATAACAGTGTCTCATCTCAAAAAAACGTATGGCAATATTCAAGCGGTTGAAGATGTGTCATTTGATGTAAACGAAGGCGAAATATTCGGTATGCTCGGTCCGAATGGGGCCGGCAAAACGACTACCGTCGAATGCATAACCGGCTTGCGACACCCTGATGGGGGCGCTATTTCCGTACTTGGACTTGACCCGCAAACCAATCGGGAGGAGCTCCATCCAGTTGTCGGCGTCCAATTGCAATCCAGCACCTTCCCCGACAAGTTGAAAGTCGTCGAGATTCTGGACATGTACCAGTCTTTCTACCGAAATCCGGCAAACCCGAAAGAGCTGGCTAATGCGCTTGGATTCAGCGAGAAACTGGGCAGCTACTACAAAACACTGTCCGGCGGCCAGAAGCAAAAAGTGTCGGTCGCATTGGCGCTTATTGGCCAGCCGAAGATTGCAGTGCTAGACGAGATGACGACCGAACTTGACCCTCAGGCCAGGCTTGACACATGGGAACTTATAGAAAAAACCCGTGACCGGGGAACCACGATCATATTGGTTACTCATTACATGGAAGAGGCAGAACGGCTTTGCGATAGGGTGGCTTTGATCGATCGCGGGCGCATCATAGCGCTCGACTCACCTTATGGATTAGCTGAAAAAGTCACAGGCGGCAAGCAGGTACGGTTCTTGCCATCAAAGCCGTTCAATGACAGCTTGCTTTCGGCATTGCCGGAGGTAAAAACTGTTGAGCATCAGGGAAAGCGTATCAAAGTCGTGGGATCCGGGCAGCTAGTCAATGCTGTTATTTTAACCTTGGCCAAAAATGACATCGAAGCGTTGGACATACAGTCGGAAGGAGCGACTCTGGAAGACGCCTTCGTCAAATTGACCGGCCGGCATATCCACGAAGAGCCAAAGGATTAACCATTATGAACGACTCCCGCATAAAGACACCCCGCCTCGCATTTGGCAAACTGCTGCTAAACGAAAGCAGGCTGGCCTGGCGTATTCCAATCGGCATAGGGACTGGGCTTGGATTGCCCCTTGTATTGCTCATCGTTTTTGGCAGCATTCCTGCGCTGAGACAAGTGAGCAGCGACCTTGGCGGTTTTTCATATTTTTCTCTTTCTTTTCCTGTACTCATCGTACTGACGGTAATGATGTTGAGCATTATGGTGCTACCCCGTAGCTTGATCAAATACCGGGAAACGGGCATTCTGCGGCGTCTTTCCATCACGCCCGTACCGCCGTCGTGGCTTCTTGCAGCCCAAATCGTGATTAATCTAGCTATCGTTATAGTTGGATTCATCCTATTGACCGCAGCGGGGGTAGCCGCTTTTGGCCTTGAGTTCCCAAAGAATTTCCCGGCGTTTCTATCAGCCGATCTACTTACCGTAACTTCTATGTTCGCCGTGGGACTTTGCATTGCCGCGTTGGTCAAAAATGACGCGGTGGCTCAAGGGATTGGTGGATTATTGTTCTTCGCAATGATGTTTTTCGGCGGCATATGGTTACCGCGTCCGATGATGCCAGCCGTGTTACTCAATATCAGCAATTGGACGCCGCTTGGCGCATCGATAGATGCAATCCAAAGGGCGATGCAGGGGTTGTTTCCTTCGCTTCAATCAATCCTGGTCCTAACTGCTTGCACGCTGGTTTTTGGCTATCCGGCAGTGTACTATTTCAAATGGGAATGACGGGCGGACACATTGTTCAAATGAACTTGGAAACCTTCTACACTGGTCGGTAGCCTAATCAGTTCCGAAGGTTATGGCTTTTTTGTCATTACATGTGCCGAATTCAGTCTATTTGATTTCCCCCCATCAGGCTATTTGCTTACATTTACGTTTATAATTGCGGGCCTATGACCACTCTCTTTGCAGACCAAATGCTGGCACTCTTCACGATCCTGGCAGTGGGGGCGCTGTTGGGCAGTTTCTCCTGGCGGGGCATCTCACTCGGAACGGCCGGCGTGCTTTTCGTAGCGCTCGTCTTTGGTAACTACGGTATCTCGGTTCCCAAAGTAGTCATGGACTTAGGCTTGCTACTGTTTGTTTACGCGGTGGGACTGCAGGCTGGTCCGCGCTTTTTCCGATTGTTCCGCAAGCAGGGCCTGCGTTATGTCATCATCGGGGTGGCCGTGGCATTGACGGGGGCTCTGGCCACGTTAGAGCTGGCATTTGCGCTGAAGCTGCCGGATGACCTGGCGACGGGACTCTACACCGGGGCGTTGACCTGCACCCCAGCGCTGGCGGCCGCCCTGGACGTTTTTGCCCGCATGTTCCCCAGCACGAACGCGGCTGTCTCGGTTGGTTATGGCATAGCCTACCCGTTCAGCATGATCGGGGTGGTCCTGCTGGTGCAGTTCCTGCCCAGGTTGCTCAAGCGCGACCTGCGGAAGGAGGAGCAGAACTGGTTAGCCGAGCGCCAGAAGGAAATGCCATCCCTGGTGGTGAAACAGTTGCTAATTACCAACCAGAACATGGATGGGAAGTCGCTGCGCGAGCTGGATCCGCACCGCCTAGCGCACGTCAACATTACGCGTGTGCGACGCGACGACCAAGTCAGCATGGTTAAGCCCGATTTCATCCTGCACCTGGGTGATGTGGTAATGGTGGTGGGTCCGCAGTCAGAGATGGAAAAGATCAAGCTGGTGCTCGGTGAGGAGACCGAGGTACCGATGGATATGAATGCCAGCATCGCCACCCAGGACCTGGAATTAAATTCCGCCCGCTTTGTTGGCAAGACGCTGGCTGAACTGCAGGTCTGGGAAAATTACGGCGTGATCATCACCCGCATCCGCCGCCAGGGATTGGAGATCAGCCCAGTTGGCAGCATGATTCTGGAAATCGGGGATGGCCTGCATCTGGTCGGCGACCGCGAGGAAGTGAAGGAATTCATCCAAAAAGCTGGCGGGGATACCCGGAAGGCCGAAGAGACCAATATGCTACCCTATTTACTGGGCCTGGTGCTGGGGATCGGTCTGGGGTTGATCCCATTCCACCTGGCAACCGGGGTGGATGTCAAGCTGGGCACAGCCGGGGGCGCCTTCCTGGTCAGCCTGTTGATCGCGCATTTCGGGCGGATCGGCCCGTTGCGCCTGAATGTTCCCGCGGCGGCCAAGAACCTGACACGTGAATTAGGCCTGATGCTGTTCCTGGCCGGCGCAGGCACCACGGCTGGTGCACAGTTGGTGCAGGTCATCCAGAAACAGGGCTGGAGCCTGCTGCTGGCAGGCGCGGTCATTACCATCATCTCGGTTGTAGTTGGCCTGTTCCTGACGATCAAGGTCTTCAAGCTGGAGACGCTCGGCACTCTTGGTGCGCTGACGGCTGCCATGACCAACCCGCCTGGGCTTGCAGCTGCCAACAATCAGACCGCCACTGACCAGGCCACCCTGGCGTATGCCAGTGTCTATCCCGCTGCACTGATCTTCAAGATCCTGTTTGCGCAGATCCTGGTTACATTATTGCTGAGATTCTAGAAGTCGTACCGCCAAGGCACCAAGGCAGGGAAAAATTAATTAGAACCCCAAAAATTATTTGTGATTTGGAGTCTTGGTGATTAATTCCCAGTAAATCCCTATTTTCTATAGACCGAAGATGGATATTCATTATGCCAGACCCCAGCATTTCCGAATTCATGGCCCGCATGGCCAGTGCGTTTGTCCCTGAGAAAGCGGTTGACATCGACGCTGATATCCAGTTCAAGGTGAGCGGCGTCCAGGCTGCTAATTGGAACGTGACCATCAAAGATGCCAGGTGCACGGTCAGCCAGGGAACGGCTCCGGCGTCCAAACTGACCGTCAGCGCCGATTCGGCTGACTTTCTCAAAATATTTTCCGGTGACTTGGACGTTATGCAGGTCATCATGCAGAGCAGACTCAAAGTGACCGGGGATATGAGCCTGGCAATGAAATTAATGGGTTAGTTCAAATTGTAGTAAGTATCTATCCGAAAATTATAAAAGAACCGCTATTTGAGTGCATGCGCTCAAATTGCAAACTCTTTATGAATTTTCGGATAGGTTCTAAATTACATTATGTGCCCGGCAGCTTCAAGCTGGCAGGCACATAACTATATGACTATTCAATTTTTCCACTATCAGACTGCTTACGTATACATTCCCCAATCCAGCGCACCCGGATCTTCCATATATGAAAAGTCCCACATTTCCATGCCCAGTTCCAGGCTGATCGGCATATTCATGGCTTCCGTGGCTTTTTGCTTGATCGTTTCCAGCATGGCCGGGCCGTACGGGCAGAACGGCGTGGTTAGCAAAACATAAATCCTGGCTTCCCTGTCAACGACGCTTACTTTGCGGATCAGGCCAAGCTGGATCACATTTAACGCAATCTCCGGGTCGACTATTTCGGCCAGCTTGGTTCTCAGGGGTTCGACCAGTTCCGGATGCGTGTCGTGGATCTCCCAATGGATCGGGGTGACTTTTGCATCGCTCATTTTGCCAAGGCCTCCGCCTGTACCACATATGTGCAATGTGCGTCCCCTTGCAAAAGACATTGCACTTTCTCGGCCGGGACGGCCAACATCTTGGAGATGAGTGTCTGGTCGACTGTGCAGACTTCCGGGTGGCTCAGGCCGATCTGCAGGTACGGGCAGGTGATCTCATGAATCTGGTATTGAGCGCCGGTTCTTTCCCATTGGATATCGAAACCTTCCTCAGTCAGAAGGGTTTTGGCAAGATCGAGACGTTCTTCCATGTTCAGGCCCTGCATCTGGCTGGCGTATTCATCTGCCAATCCATCCGCCATCTGAGCGAACAGCTTGCTTACGACCGGCTCGGGCATGCTCTCTTTCATCTGTGCGAGCAGACGCGTGGTAAGACGCAGGTAGCGGGTGGGGAATCGTTCCATGCCAGCCTCGGTCAGGAAGTAGACCAGGCGCGGCCGGCCAACTCCATGTCGTTCTTCGTCGGTGCCCACCAACCCTTCGACCTGTAAATTGGTCAGGTGGTGCCGAACCGAAATTGGATTGATTCCAACCGCCTTGGCCAATTCGTTGATGGTCGTGCGCGGCTGGCGTAACAGGGTTTGCATGATACGATCGCGGGTGCTTTTCATAAATCGGAGTATAACAGTCTCATTGCCATTTGTCAATAAAATAGATAATTATCATAAATATTCAGGAGGAGAAGATGAAATGTATCAAATGTAAAGCCGGGAACGTATTATCCCGAGGGTTTGAATGATTACCAGGTTGGTAAACCCAAATCTTCCCAGCCAAGTACATCAAAGGCAGCGGGACAGGCGCGGGACTGGTAGAAGGTTTTATGCCTTGCGTATTAATATACTAGAAAAATGTGATAAATATTGACTTTTTCCCTCTTTCTTGCTATAATCACAAATCGGCAGATAAACGCTGAAAAAGGAGTATATATGTCCGAGTTGGTCATCAAAGACCTGCACGTCAGCATCGAAGGCAAGGAAATCCTGAAAGGCCTTTCTCTGACCGTGAAACAAGGCGAAACCCATGCCATCATGGGCCCGAATGGCACGGGTAAATCCACCCTGGCCTATACCCTGATGGGGCACCCTTCATACTTAGTGACAAGTGGGGAAGTCTGGTTCAAGGACAAGAACCTGCTCGAACTACAGGCGGATGAGCGCTCCCGCCTGGGCCTGTTCCTGGCATTCCAGTACCCGGTTTCGATCCCGGGGGTGACTGTGGCGAACTTCCTGCGCACGGCTGTAAATGCCCGCCGGCACGCCGAAAACCCGCAGGATAAAGGCATCCCCATCCTGGAGTTCCGCAATATACTCAAGGAAAAAATGGAGATGCTCAAGATGGATTCTTCTTTTGCAGGGCGCTACCTGAACGATGGTTTCTCCGGCGGGGAGAAGAAGCGCGCCGAGATCCTGCAGATGGCCGCCCTCAAACCCGAGATCGCCATCCTGGATGAGACTGACTCGGGCCTGGATATCGATGCCATGCGCATCGTGGCAGAGGGGGTCAATGCCCTGTCTGGTCCGCATCTGGGCACGCTGGTCATCACGCATTACCAGCGCTTGCTGAATTACATTAAACCGCAATATGTCCATATCATGCTGGATGGTCGGGTGGTCGAATCCGGCGGACCCGACCTGGCCCTGCATCTAGAAGAACAGGGCTACGATTGGGTGCGTGAAAAGTATGAGGAAGAAAAAGTGTAGGAACGGATCGTGTAAAACGTAATTCGTAAAACGTAAAGAAAAATTCATAAACATCAGAAGGTAAAACTATTACCTTTCCTTTTTAACGGTTATGGTGAGACCATGAGCGAAGACGCGAAGATTTTGGAAGACATTGGTCAATATAAGTACGGTTTTCATGACAAGGAAGACTACTTCTTCAAGTCCGAAAAGGGCTTGAGCCGGGAAGTGGTCGAGAATATTTCCCGCATGAAGGGTGAGCCGCAGTGGATGCTGGATTTCCGCCTGAAGGCCCTGGAACATTTCCTCAGCCGTCCGATGCCGACCTGGGGTCCGGATATTTCCGGGCTGCACCTGGATGACATCTTTTACTATGTAAAACCAACCGAAGGCTCAACAAAGTCCTGGGAGGATGTCCCGGATACCATCAAAAATACCTTCGATAAACTTGGAATCCCGGAGGCCGAGCGCAAGTTCCTGGCAGGGGTAGGCGCGCAATATGAATCCGAGATGGTCTATCACTCCATCCTCGAACACCTAGAAAAGCAGGGTGTCATCTTCCTTTCCATCGAGGATGGCTTGCGCCAGCACCCGGACCTGTTCCGCGAATACTTTGCCACGGTCATCCCGATCGAAGACAACAAGTTCGCGGCGCTCAACTCGGCGGTCTGGTCGGGTGGATCGTTCGTCTACGTGCCGAAAGGCGTCAAAGTGGATCTGCCGCTGCAGGCTTACTTCCGCCTGAACACCGCCAACGTTGGCCAGTTCGAGCGTTCGCTGATCATTGTGGATGAAGATGCTTCAGTTCACTATGTCGAGGGTTGCACTGCTCCCCAATACACCACCAACTCGTTCCACTCCGGCGTAATCGAGATCGTGGTCAAGCGCGGGGCGCGTTCGCGTTATTCAACCATCCAGAATTGGTCCACCAATGTATACAACCTGGTGACCCAACGCGCCAAGGTGTACGGCAACGCCACGCATGAGTGGGTGGATGCCAACCTGGGTTCCAAGTTGACCATGAAATATCCCTCCTGCTACCTGATGGAACCTGGCGCGCATGGCGAGATGCTCTCAATGGCCTTCGCCGGCCCGGGGCAGATCCAGGACGCCGGCTCGAAGATGGTGCATTTTGCCCCCAACACCACCAGCAAGGTCACCTCCAAGTCCATCAGCAAGGGCGGCGGGCAGGCTTCCTTCCGTGGCCTGGTCAAAGTCTACAAGGGCGCCAAAGACGCCAAATCCCACGTGGTCTGCGATGCGCTGCTGCTCGATCCGCAGTCCCGCACCGATACATATCCGACCATCGAAATTGACGAGAGCGACGTAACCATCGGCCATGAGGCCTCAGTTTCGAAAGTGGGTGAGGAGCAGTTGTTCTACCTGATGAGTCGCGGTCTTACCCAGGAGCAGGCCACCACCATGGTGGTCTCCGGCTTCATCGAGCCGCTGGTAAAGGAACTGCCGATGGAGTACGCCGTCGAGATGAATCGTTTGATCCAACTTCAAATGGAAGGTTCGATAGGATAGTGTCATTGCTGGCCGCCGTGCTTCGGCATTGAAGCAATGCTTTGCCAACAAGAAGATTGCTTCGTCGCACAGAACGCTCCTCGCAAAGACAATCGAAAGTAAATTATGGAAGAAAAACCCAAGATCGTCATCACCCGCTCGCGCCGCCCGGAACCAGCCATACGGAACTTTACTTTCACTGCGGATATGCTTCCGGAGGATGGCGCACTGAAAAAGTATCGCCAGCACGCCTGGGAGACGTATGCCCGGCTGGCGATGCCCAGCGTGACCGAGGAAGCCTGGCGGCGCACCGACTTGCACCTGCTGCCCGCGGATAGCTTTCGCCTGCCTACCAGCGGCGTATTTGACCAGCTTGCGCCGGTACCGGATGACCTGCTCAAGCCACTGACTGCCGAACGGCATGGTGGCCAGGTGATCCTTTTGCCGGGCGGTTCACGCGTCACACTCGACCCGGAACTGGTCAGCAAGAAGGTCATCTTTACCGATCTGCGCACCGCCCTGGCGAAACACCCCGACCTGGTTGCCGGCATGGCGGGTGAACTAGTCCGCCCGGAGGAAGGCAAGTTCGCCGCGCTGGCCGGAGCGCTTTCGCAAAACGGCGTGGTATTGTATGTTCCCAAAGGCGTGACGGTCGAGCAGCCGCTCAACAGCCTGCTGTGGGGGCCGGGGGCTGGGTTAGCGCACATTTCGCATATCCTGGTCTGGGTGGATGAAGGCGCTTCGGTTACCTATGTCCACGAGGCAGCTTCGCCGGATGAAAGCGCTGCCTCCTTGCACGCTGGCATCGTTGAGATAAAAGTGGGTGACGGAGCGAGCTTGAAGTTCGTCGAGCTGCAATCCTGGGGACGGCATGTCTGGAATTTCAGCCATGAGCGCCTCAGCGCAGGACGAGCCGCCAACGTAGACTGGATCTTTGGAGCGGTCGGTTCACATTTGACCAAAAATTTTTCGGAATTGGACCTGGTCGGCGACGGTGCCAGCGGCCGCATGTCCGGTTTTTATTTCGCGGATGGCAAC
>JBEKEB010000101.1:0-14087 GCA_050014055.1 Anaerolineales bacterium
TCGCAGGTTCACTCTCAGGGGGATGGAGAAGGTTAAAACAGAGTAGGGTTTGCTCTGTATCGCCCATAATATAGCCAAACTGGCGATTCAATAACCGCCAGTTTTTTTGCCTTCTGACAAAATCTTGTTTTTTTCGATATTTCAGGGCTGTCCAATGTTGCTTTTTGGACAGCCCCGCGTAATATTAAATTCCTAAATCCTTGAACGGTGCCGGGCATATGCGTAATTCAAGCATTCCCGCCGGGGGTCAAGCTGCCGGGAATATGCATTTCTATGCATTCCAGTTTAGTCATCCAACAAATAAGGCTGGATCTCGGAGTGGAGTTCAGCCCGGTTGTCGATGTACTCTTGAACAAATTCAATATATTCGTTAGCTGAGCCAAAATTTGTACGGACAAAATCAAGATCGCATAATGTCCCGGCACGACTTCCAATCCATTCCCGGAAATTGGAAAAAGGCCACAGTTCAGGAGATGGAACCAGTCCGGCTTTGACCGGATTGGCGTGAATGTAACGGCAAAGTTGAAAAAGTTGGGATGTGTTGACCAAAAGAATACAACGGAAACGGCCTTGAAATAACGTTCCATTGCGGTCGTACTTTTTATTAATGGCTTTTGTGTATGCATTAAAAACACGCTGGAATAACAACCCTGCAGGAGAATCACCATCCTGCCTGACCAGAAAATGGTAATGGTTTGGCATCAGGCAATATGCGATGACAGAAATTCGCAAGATCTGGGAGTACTTCTTGAACAAACGCAGGAGATATAGGTAATTTTCGTTTTCGAAGAAAACCGGCTGGCGGTTGCTGCCGCGGTTGTAGATGTGGTAGAAATTGCCTGCGGTAAAGGACATCATTCTCGGGGGCATGCTGCACCTGGTCGGGTATGTGATGGGGTATGTTGGGGTATGTGCCCGGCACCTTTAAGGTGCCGGGCACATACGTAATATTAATTTCCTAAATCCTTCAACGGTGCCGGGCACATACCAGCCTAGAACCCCAGCTCCTTCAAATTCTGGGCCTGGCTGCGCTTGCCGGTTGCGCCGAAGAGCTCGTGCCAGAAATTGTCGTCATAGCGGCGCGACCGCACCGGCAGCGGCATCGGCACGCCCCAGCCCAGCAGCAGCACCTCCTCTTTGGGCTGCAGGCGCGCCAGCATGCCGCGCAGCGAATCACGCCCGGCCAGGCCCGCCAGCACGGCGTGTATATCGTCCTCGTCGCCCAGCCAGCCGGAGATGCGCGTGCCCAGCTGCGAGAGCACCTCGTCGTAGATCTGGGAGGGGCGCTGGTCGATGATCAGCAGGGTCACGTAGTATTTGCGCATTTCACGGGCGATGCTGGCGAAGGTGGTCTGCCCGGCCATCTCGCGGTTGAGTAGCTTGTGGGCTTCCTCGACCACGATGACCAGTTGGCGGGGTTCCTCCTTGCTGCTGGATCGGAAGGCGTTGGTCTTGTTCTCCCAGACCTGCTTGATCTTGCGGGTCAGCAGGTTCGAGACCAGCAGGTAGTCCAGGTCGGTCTCGTAGGCCTGCCCGAACGACAGGATCACGTGCCGTCCGGCCTCCAGCGACTTGATCATCTCGCCGATGGCATCCGCGGCAGGCTTTTCGACGATATATTCCTTGTCGAACAGGCGGCGCAGCTTGTCGTGCAGGGCCTCGGCCGCCATCACGTTGACGCCGGCTTCATCCGCCCAGGCCGCCACGCTGCCGGGATGCGGCGCCTTTTTGACCTTGCCGGTCTTCTCGTCCTCCACCTCGATCTCGTCCCGGTTCATTTCCTTGAAGCGCCGGAACCAGTCCCGCCCGAAGGAAGCGCCCAGGGCATGTAGCGTGGTGGGGGTGGTCTCCTTGAGGTTCAGTTCGCGTGTCAGCAATTCGATGTCGGCGGAGCTGACGTCGGCCATGCCGATCTCCAGGTTGAAGTCCGGGGCTGTGCCGCGGATGGTCGTCCCACCGCCCAGCCCGACCACGCGCACGCGGCTGGCGAACTTGGTCTTCAGCCCGGTCACGCGCAGGCCGGTGTCGGAGGCGCTGTCGTCGTAGCCGTACTCGTTGTGCATGTCGAAGACCAGCACCGAGGCGCGGTTGTGTTGCATCAGCCCGGCCAGCACGATGCGGGTCAGGAAGGACTTGCCGGTGCCGGTGGCGCCGAATACGCCCGCCGAGCGCTGGACGAACCTGTCCAGGTTGATGCAGACCGGATGGCCCTGCTCGCGCGTGTACCCGATCACAAAGTTGCCGTCCTTGGCCGGGTCGCCGAAGATCTCGGCGATGTCGCCGCCGGAGGCCAGCCGCACCGGGGCATGCTGTGGCGGCACGGTCTTCACCGGCAGCGGGCGCGGCGTCTTTTCGGCGTGTTCCTGCGCCCAGGCGGGGTAATCCGGCAAGGCGGGGTCGGGGCCGACCTCGAGCATCAGGGCCGGCAGGATCTCGAGATTGGTGTAGAGCGTCTGGCCGTGCAGTGCCTGTGCCAGGGCAGGCGGCAGGCGCGTCTCGCTTTGCTCATCCGCGAAGCGCGGGTCGGTCGCGCCGAGCTGCAGATCGGTCACCAGGCCGTAGAACTGCCAGTCGCCGCTCGGGATGACGACGAATGTGCCTTCCTGGACTTCCTGGGCCGGCACGGTCAGCCGGGCGCGCAAGGATTCTTTTAATCCGCCGCCGATGATGTATCCAATAGGTTTCAAGTTATCAGTCATATTTTTTCACCACGAAGGTCACTAAGGAACACAAAGGATTCTTTATTATTTTCGCGCATCTTTGAGTCTTAATTCACCATGCGCTTGATACCGTCTTTGAGATGAACAACGTTGAAGTTGATAAGATAGCCGAGCCTCAGGCCGGTGATTTTGAGGTAGGTGAGAAGTTGGGCCTCATGCAGCGGAGTGATGGTCTCGACTGATTTTAATTCTACAATCATCAGGTTACCGGCCAGAAGATCCAGCCGCAGACCGGTTTCCACCTGTATTCCTTCAAACATGACCGGCATGGCAACTTGTGTATCTACGATCACCTTCTGCTGGCGGAGTTTGTGTGCCAGACAGGCCTCGTAAACAGATTCCAACAGGCCGGGGCCGAGGGAAGAATGGACAGCATAAGCAGCATCCAGTACTTTCTTTCCGATGCCTTCGGTTTCCGCTGGAATGGGAGCAAATCTTATTTGAACGAATTTATCCATTCGTTTTCCTTTGTGTGCCTTCGTGCCCGTTGTGGTAAAAAAAGCTTCTTCATACTTTTTCATTACACAACCCCAGCAGTTTTCACGGTTCACTTTCCTTCTGGATCCGCTGGTTGGCAAGTGCAATGTATTTTTCGTCAACCTCATACCCGACATAATGACGCTTGGATTTCAAGGCGGCAATGGCGGTCTGCCCGCTGCCCATAAAGGGATCCAGAACGATCTCGTTCTCGAACGTGTAAAGCTGGATCAGACGGCGCGGCAGCTCCACCGGGAACGGGGCGGGATGCCCGACCTTGCGGGCCGACTCGGCCGGCATGGCCCACACGGATTTGTCGTATTCCAGGAATTCATCGCGTGTGATGGTGTTGGGGCGTTTGCCGGGGTTTGGGCGTTTGAAGGTCTGCTTGCAGAAGACCAGGATGTACTCGTGCACATCCCGCAGGATCGGGTTGCTGGCCGATTTCCACGAGCCCCAGGCGGTCGAGGCGGAGGCGCTAGCGGCCTTGTTCCAGATGATCTCACCGCGCATCAGGAAGCCCATATGAATGGCCTGTTCCGCAATAAAAGCATGCAGCGGGATATAGGGTTTGCGGCCCAGGTTGGCCACGTTGATGCACATGCGTCCCCCCGGGACGAGTACGCGCCAAGTTTCCTTCCAGACCTGTCCCAGGAAGGCCAGGTAATCTTCCAGGCTCAGGTCTTCATCGTATTCCTTGCCGACGTTGTAGGGCGGCGAGGTCACCATCAGGTGTACCGAACAATCCGGCAGTTCGCTCATGCTCTCGGCGGAATGGCTGAAGATGCGGTCCAGGCAATCAGACGGGATCGGATTCTCAACATAGCCCACCTCCTGTCCCTGGGCTTGACTGTCGTACAATTTGCCGGCGTAGAAAGCCGACGAGTCATGCCCGGCTCGTCCGGGGGAGCCAAAAGCACTGGTCTTGGTCGTTTTTCGCTTTGAAGGCATATTTTTCACCACCACGGACACCAGGGACACGACGGTTAAATAATCATCCTTTTAAATCCGTTCCGAAGATGAGGAACATTGAAGTTGATTAGATATCCCAGGCGGTAATTGGCGAGTTTGAGATAGGTAAGCAGTTGTGCCTCATAAACCGGGATCATGCTATCGACCGATTTGAGTTCAACTATCACACATTTTTCCACCAACATGTCTATTCTTAATCCGGCATCCACTTGGACGCCATCATAGATCACTGGCAGGGCTACCTGGGTTTCGACAGTCATGCCGCTTTTGCGGATTTCATAAGCAAGACAAGCCTCGTACACCGATTCCAGCAACCCGGGTCCCAAACTCGTATGGACTTTAAATGCTGCATCGAGCATTTTCTTCCCGACCGACTCAACTTCAGGAGGAATTGGTCTGTATAAGTTTGCTTTCGAGGTTCTTGGCATAAATTTTTTCCTTAGTGTCCTTCGTGCCCGTCGTGGTAAATGATTTTGCCCGTGTTTAAACCACTTCTCCCAATGCGCCCAGCACGCCCATCAGTGTGGGGTAATCATCCCGCAACAGCGTGATCAGTTCCCGGGTGGCCTGCCCGACCCACTGGTCGTTTTTCGTCTTTTGTTTCACCTGCAAAATATGCGCCGCCAGCACTTCCCCCACCGGGATGTCCTTGGCCTGCAGGATATGCCGGAAGTAACCGAAATCCCTGCGGCCTGGCTCCGGGCCGGCGCCGGCCCCGGTAAACCTTGCCAGTTCCGCCTCCGAGCACAGAGTTATCACATCCAGGCTGAGCGGTGGCCGCGGCGGCAGCATGTGGAAGATCTTCCCGTCCTGTTCGTACCCCACGGTTAGTACGGACATTTCGACTGGCACGATCCGGCGTTCGCGGTTATCGCGCATCACCTCCGGGCTGATATTCCCGGCCGTGACCAGCTGGCGCACCAGCCCATCCTCGTCGATATGAATATCATAGATCAAGCCATACACGCCGTAATCCTGGTCAAGCGGGGCGCGCACCAGCGCGCCGAAAGCCGGGGCTTCCAGTTGCGCGACGGCGCACCCGGCGGTGAATTGCGTTGTGCTTGAGTGGAGCAGGTGACCGATCGGAATTGCATTCATGTTTCCTATCCTTTTTTTGCGGCCGCACTTATTTACCAGGGTGTTTTTTTAACGCGATACCCAGGATTCACCGAATTTCACGAAACCTTTTGGGTGCCTACCTTGACCGGCCTTTCAAATTCTTGGCGGATTGCTTGGCCGATATTTCATCCAGTTCACCGCCGGCCTGGCGCAGTTCCAGTTCCAGCATTTGCTCGACCTGCGCTTTTTCCTCGAATTTAACCACCGCGATTTCATGGGCGCGCTGCAGGATGTAAGGATAGGGCTTCGCTCCCATGATGCTGCATTGTTCCAGCAGGGCGGCATGCAGCAGGGCCAGTTTCTCCACGTCGTCAGCCACCCACTTCGGGATTTCGACCCGCACTAGCCAGGGATGCTGCGTATCGCCGACGTTCAGGTAAAAGAAATGCAGGGCCAGGTCGCCGGTGTAATGGGCCCGCGAGCCGGACTGCAGGCCGAAGACCGCCGAACGATGCCCGCCGGGCAGGAAGCTGTACAGCCAGCGGTCGGTCACACCGCGCAGGCTGTGCAGGCCGCGGATATTTTTGAATTCCTCGTCGGTGGATAATTGGGCGATTTCCAGCGTGCGCACGACCAGGTCCGCGCCGGGTTTGTCCACGTACCCGGCCACCGTCACGCCTTTGGCCTGCAACTGCGACAGGATCGATTTATGGATTTCGAGATTCTTGCGGTAGTCGTCCTCGCCGGCGCCTTTTGCCCCCCACAGTTCGACCGGGCCGTCCGTCAGAGCCAGGACGGGCGCTGGGAAGTCCGGGGCCAGTTCGAGCAGCTTGCGCCGCTCGGCAATGTCACGGCGTTGCTCGATGGCTTCGCCGGTCACCAGGCCGGTCTCGCTAAAAAGTTCGTCGCCGAAAAGCAGGTGACTGTCGGTAAAGACCTCCGGCGTGCCCCCGGAGCCGGATTGCATGGCGATCGCGCCGACGTTGACCAGTGAATATTGCACTGCCGCATGGCGGTCTGGCAGGATCTGTGACCCATCCGCAGCCAGCAAGGTAACGGAATTCCGGCCGGCCGGCGCTGGAAAGGCCGCCTCCAGGCGCTCGTCCAGCGGGATGGCGCAGCGCACGGATGGGTCGGCCTGGCGGGCGCGCTCCAGCTTGTCGCGCAGTTCGGCGTTCTTATCCGCCCAGGCAGCCAGCAGGGTACGCGCCTTCTTGCGCAAGCCGTCCAGCGTTTCCTGGCGGGCGCGCGCCCCCAACCCGATCTCGCGAATTTTCTCGAACACCTGCTGGAAGTTCAGTGCCATGGCCCGATTCCTCCCGCTTGGGCGGGACTTTCCTGCTTACAGGACTTTCCTGCTAGTCGCGGGATAGTTTAGAACATTTGTATCAATTCTACAGGCAAAGCGTGCAAAAAACAAGCCTGGCCGGGAACAATCTTCTATTGTGAAGCGTCTTCAATAAACTGTACAATGATGTTATACCATTATTCGACGAGGAGGATTGCATGCGTACCAAACTTTCCATTTTTGGCTTCATCCTGGTTTTGGCACTGGCGCTGAGTGGCTGTGGAACAGCCGCCGCGCAACCCCGCACACTGAACGTCAGCGGCAATGGCACGGTCTATCTGACCCCCGATATCGCTTATATTACCATCGGTGTCCATACGGAAGATCCGAACCTGGCTGCGGGTGTCAGTAAAAACAACACGCAGGCCCAGGCCCTGGTGGACGCCTTGAAAACCGCCGGCATTGCTGCGAAGGATATCCAGACCAGCAATTTCAGCGTCTATACCAACACCAACGGCCAGACATTTGATAAAACCACCGGCCAGGTGATCAGCAGTGGCGATTATTCCGTCGATAACACCGTCAACGTGACCGTACGCGACCTGAGCCATCTGGGCAATGTGCTTAATACCGCCGTGGGCGCAGGCGCCAACAATATCAACAGTATCAGCTTTGACGTGGCCGATAAAACGGCCGCGATGGAGCAGGCCCGCCAGAAGGCCATGGCGAACGCCGGCAGCCTGGCCTCCGAACTGTCCAAAACCGCCGGTGTGCAATTGGGTCAAATTCAAGCCATCACCTATTCCGACAACTCGCCCCTGCCCTATTATGGCATGGGCGGCGGCGGCGCCTCTGCTCCGAATGCCTCCGTACCGATCCAGCCCGGGCAGACGCAGATCTCGGTGACGGTCAGCGTGACCTATGCCCTCAAATGATATCCCTCGCCCGGCCTGCTAACAAGCCGGGCTTTTTTCTCTGATCGCCCGTCAGATAAATCCTCCCTGGCCTTGACCTCTGTCTCCAGGATCGCACTATTTTTGCAGAGCTTGCAAAAATATCGCCCTCCAGCTGGGTCACCGGTTTGGTGTGCGCCGGCAGGTCAAACAAGCCTTGATACCGTTTCAGAACGCCTTGATAACTTGCCATGACTCTCCTCGGATAATGACTTAATTACAAAAACTTCTACCACGAAGGTCACTAAGGACACTAAGGATAAAAAAGTTTAAAAACATATAATTTCTTCATGTCCCTTCGTGTACTTCGTGTCCGCTTGTCCCGCGGTGCTCTTCCGCAGGATCGAGGTTAATATCTTTTCATCTAAAAAAACCTTTTCACCACGAAGGTCACAACGGACACAACGTTTAAAAAGCTTTAATAAATTTTTTCCTTTGTGTACTTCGTGTCCTTTGTGGTAAAAATTTTTAACAAAAAACTTCCGAAGAGAGCAGACTTCGGAAGCCGGGTTGGAACCAGGTACGACCATCCGCCCGTTCAAGCCGGGGGCGGGGTGGTAGTGGTGGTGGTCGTGAAAATGATATTTGATGGTGACATACGCATGCTCTTAAGCGGGCCAGTATATCCTTTTTTCGGCATGCCGGAGGAGGAAATTCGGGGCAATTGCATTCTTAATGGAGAATTTCGTATGTGTGTTGGAAAATGAGATCGGTACAGCTTGAGAATATCCCCTAAATACGCCACCCTGGTTAAAATATTCTAAGAGCACGCACATAATCCGTTGACCTCGCATGAGCCATGTGATACGCTATTGATAAGAATCATTCAGTATCAGAAACGAAAGCGTGTGGATTATGCTTGCCCAAAAGATATTCAGCAAATGGATCGGAATCACCCTGGCTGCCTGCTTCTTTCTGGCGGCCTGTAATACGGCTGCAACCGTCCCCCCTGCGCCGGCGACCAGCCTGCCCACCCCGACGGCTACGCCGCTCCCTGTGGAGCCGTCGGCAACAGCCACCAGCCTGCCGGCTGCAACGGCAACGCCTGTTCCGACGGTTGCCATCACCGCCACGCCCCCTGCAACAGCCACCCTGGCTGTCCAGTCGGTCGCTCAGGTGATCCCTTCCGTGAACGCCTACTGCCGGAAGGGCCCGGGGACTGATTATGCGGTCGTCACCTCCCTCACCGCCGGGACGGCTTACAACGTGGTCGGCCGCAACAGCCAGAACACCTGGTGGCTGGTTCAGGCTCCGGGAAATGTCACCTGCTGGATAGGTGCCCAGGGCGCCAGCACGCAGGGCCCCGTGGCGCAGGCCCCCAACGTCGTGGTTGCGCCTGTGCTCCAGGCCCCCGCCTCGTTCGTGGGCGGATACACCTGTAACACAAGCACAACCCCCCATACCCTGAGCGTGTCGTTATACTGGGCAGGGGTGGCTAATGCCACGGGTTACCGCCTGTACCTGAACGGCAACCTGTTGGTCACGTTCGGGCCTAAAGTGACCTCCTATTACACCAGCGCGCCGTTGGGTAAAGCCCTGGTGTATGCACTGGAAGGATTCATTTACACCAGCGTATCGCCGCAGGTTGTGGTCAGGGTCCCCGCATGTAATTGATCCTTCAATCGGCGGGTCGTCAAGGGCTGAAGCAGACCTCGGAGTTCTTCGAGAACTCCGAGGTTTTAATGCCCTGTACCGCGCCGCCTCCCTCGCGAAGCATCCCGTAGGGGTCGCGAAGCATCCCGGAGGGGCGAAAGGGGTAAGAACTCCTGGGTCTTAATGCCCAATACTGCGCAGTCTCCCTCGCGTAGCATCCTGTAGGGGTCGCGAAGCATCCCGGAGGGGCGAAGCAGGTAAGAACTCGCAGGGCTCTTGGTACTGTTCTTCCTCGCCGGGATGCTGTGGGGGAAAACGCTCCTACGCCCTGCCAGCCTTGATTAACACTTGCTATCAAACAACGGCCGCATCAGCAATCTGCTTATTTCGGAACACAACCAGATTCTGCCTTAAATGCTAGATTTATTTTTCTAGCAGGCCATCCCGACTAGCTCGTCGTTGATACTTGGGACAGACTTCCTAAGTTTTAAAAACTTCGGAAGTCTTGGCCGAACCTTTGGGTCTCTTGTCGAAGGGGATTATTTTCTCAAAAAACGCCCAAAAACAACCCAAAACAACCCTTTTTAAGCCCGATTCCGGAGGATCAATTCATTCAAAAAAGCCAAAAATCCCCCATATATAGTGTATTAACTGGATTACCTTCCCAGCAGTGGGGGTTAAATTGTTTTTATTTTCGGTTGTTTCGGTAAACGGGTCGCGCGCACCCCCAAAAAACGGTGTACTTGCCTGTACCCGGATATTTCGGGTGCCCCCGCCCTTGGGGGGTTCGTGCTTGGGCGACCTGCGCGGCCCCCGCTGCCCGCCTCCCCTACCTCCTAGAAGCTAATGGCTATTAGCCCCCTCCCATGCTATAATTTTTCCATGAGAGAAGCCCGTTCCTTCCGGGTCGAAGCCGTCGTCCTGCGCCATGCCGACTGGGGCGAGGCCGACCGCCTCCTGACGCTGTATACGCGCGAGCGCGGCAAAGTGCGCGCCATCGCCAAGGGCGCCCGCAAGATCCGCTCGCGCAAGGCCGGGCACCTCGAGCCCTTCACGCGTGTCACCCTGCAACTGGCCAAAGGGCGCGACCTGCTGATCGTCACCCAGGCCGACACGCTGGATGCCTACCTGCCCCTACGGGAGGACCTGGTCAAAACCGGCTACGCCTCCTACGCGGTCGAATTGCTGGACCGCTTTACCTACGAAGACGAATCGGAAAACTACGCCATCTTCCGCCTGCTGACCGAAATCCTCGGCCGCATTGCCACGGAAGCGCAGCCCTGGCTGGCCCTGCGCTATTACGAGGTGCGCTTGCTGGATCTGCTGGGTTTCCGCCCGCACCTGTTCGAGTGCGCCAACTGCGGTGAGAAGATCCGGGCGGTCGACCAGTTCTTCTCTCCGGCGGCGGGCGGGGTGCTGTGCCCGAAATGCGGCGCCGGGCTGCCGGGCGTCTGGAGCGTGTCGGTGGATGCGCTCAAGTATTTCCGCCATTTCCAGCGCAGCACCTATGAGGAAGCAGAACGGGCGCGCCAGCCCAGCCTGGCAGTCCAGAACGAACTCGAGACATTGATTCAGAAATATCTGACCTACCTGCTGGAACGCGGTTTGAATTCCCCCTCATTTATCGAACAAATTAAAAAATAGCACGCGGATTTAGCCACCTGGCAGTTTGTTTCAAGTGTAAACCGTTGGTCGAGTAGGCGGTGCTTGCGTAGCCGCCGAATCGAGACCAACGATAACCAAAAAAGCCTTGAAATGTGGCCTCCCTGGCCTGTCCGGCCACCTGTGCCTGCCGTCTCGCACCGGCGTGTCGCCGGTGTTCGCGGCACGAACGGTGCGTCAAGGTGCAGGCAGGACAGGCGATACGCCTCTCAGAGTACATTCGGGGCTACTCGACCACCGCTCGTACGAAAGAGTCAGGTAGCTAGCAATCGCATCAGGCGGATGATGCGGATGGGCGCGGATTCTTTTGGTTTCATCCGTGCAGATCAGTTGAATCCTCCTCATCCGCGTTCTATTCTTCGCTACCGGCTGGCCCACCCGATCATGCAGGTTTGCATGACCCATGTCACCAGCCAGCCCAGCTTTCTCCAGACCAGCGCCTGGATGGGACGGCTGCGCAGCCGGTAGTAGAGTTTGGCCGTCCAGGTGCGCCGCCGCAGGGCCTTGCCCAATTCCGAACGCAGGATGGTTTTCCGGTACTCCCGAAAGCTGAAATCCTTTCTGATAAAAGCCTCCTGGATGGCACTCGC
The DNA here is from genome assembly GCA_050014055.1 of Anaerolineales bacterium. GTDB lineage: Bacteria > Chloroflexota > Anaerolineae > Anaerolineales > Villigracilaceae > UBA877. Next base: position 11,315 of record JBEKEB010000101.1, read on the forward strand.
CGCCAGCTCCCCGTAGCCGAGCGCGATGCTGATGCCTTCGCCGAACAGCGCATCCGCCCCGGCGGCATCCCCGGCCAGCAATACATGCGGGGCCGAAAAGGCGCTCTTCGACTCGAACCAGCGCAGCGGATGGCCCTCCAGTTTATATTCAGCCAGGCGGTAGCCATGCCGGCCGAACTCGTCTGCAAGCGCGGCTTGCAGGGAAATATCCGTTTTTACCGGATACACATTGCTATCGTAGATGCCGCGCACCCGCACCGGCCGGCCGTTTTCCAGGGCGGGGAAATCCCAGCTGTACCCCAGAATGCCCTGCGGCACGTACATAAAGTCGAAATAGGAATCCGCCTGCACGTGGAAGGATTGCTTCGGCCGCGGCTCGGTGACGATCTCCAGCAGGCGGGCGGTGTGGGTGGCTTCCTGCGGGACGACGTAGCGCCGCACCACGCTGTTCGACCCGTCTGCGCCGACAACGACCCGGGCCCGGTACTCGCCCCGATCGGTTTCGAGCACCACCTCCGCCCCGCTGGTAGAAATGCGTTTGACCGTCGTATCCTCCTGGATGAGAAAACCGGCCTCACGCGCCTTGCCCGCCAGCCAGGCGTCGAACTCGTGCCGGCGGATGGTGCGGAATGTGAACGTGCCCTTCTTCTCGGCGCGCATGCGGAAGCCCTGCCCTTCATAATCGAAATGGGCCCAGTCTACGTCGCAATGCGGCACTTCCCGGCTGTCCAACCCCAGCCGGCGCAAAATGATTTCCGCATCCGGCAACAATCCGCCGCCGCACAGTTTGGGACGCGGGTGGTGCGCTTTTTCCAGGATGAGCGTGCGCTCGATCATATCCGGCGCGATCTTCGCCAGGTGCAGCGCGGTGGAAATCCCGGCCGGGCCTGCGCCTACAATGATCAGGTCGTAGGTGCCTGGGTTGGACATACCGGGATCCGTTTTACTCACTTTTGCGGCCAGTTAATTTCCGGGGATGCGTAAAAGTTCACCCCCAGCGCTTTCAGGCGCGGGCCTTGCGCGGCCAGGCGGGCCATATACCCGTTCCAGTCCCTTCCGGCTTGTGGCGTCCAGCCGATCTCGGCAATGCCAAGGATGCGCGGAAAAGCCATATATTCAAGATCGTTTATGTTGTTCAGCGTTTCGGACCAGAGCGGAGCTTCCACCCCCAGGATATCGTTTTCGGATATTCCTGAGACCAGGCTGGCAGGATCCCAGTTGTAGGCCGTCTCGACATTGATATCTCCGGCCCAGTTCAGCCCAAGTGCAGTGGCATCCTGGTACTTCATGTCCAGGTAGGCCTTATCTGCCGGGGACATGATGACTTTGGTGCCATGCTGAACCGCCTGCAGTAAATCCTGCTGCACCGCCTGCTGCTCCGTCGAAGTGTATGGGCCGGTTGGGAGATTCCAGTGCTGGGCGATCGTGCCGGGCAGGAGCTGGGATTGGGTGATCTCTTCCCAACCGATCGCCTGTTTGCCGCTGGCTGTGACGATGGATTGGACTCGATTCATAAAATTGATGTAATCGGGCGTGCTGGTGCCCTGCGCCTCATCTCCGCCGATGTGGATATACGGACCGGGCGTAATCGCAGCCAGTTCGCCGATGACGTTCTCCAGGAAAGTATAAGTGATATCCTTGCTGACACACAGCGAAACGCCGGGGCTGGATGTGCCGGTGTAGAGATCCGGCGCGACCCCGTCGCAGGTCAATTCGGGGTAGGAGGCCAGGGCGGCATTGATGTGACCCGGCATATCGATTTCCGGGATCACCGTGATGTAGCGGCTCCTGGCATAATTCACGATGGTACTGTAGTCAGCCTGGCTGTAGAATCCGCCGGGAGTGCCGCCCACTTCCAGGCCGCCTCCCATTACGGTCAGGTTCGGCCAGGCTTTGATCTGGATGCGCCAGCCCTGGTCGTCGGAGAGATGCAGGTGCAGCCGGTTGATCTTGTAATACGCCAGCAGGTCAATATACCGGGTGACATCCGCAATGCTAAAAAAGTGCCGTGCCACATCCAGCATGGCCCCGCGCCAGGCGAAACGTGGGAAGTCGCTGATCGTTCCGGTTCCCATTATCCATGGACCGGGCTGGACCGCAGAGCTGTCAATGGCAGGCGGCAGCAATTGCCGGATGGTCTGGACCCCGTAGAACAGACCGGCCGGTTGGTTGGCCGCCAGTCTGACCAGCTCCGGCGTGATGGTCAATTGATAGCCTTCCGCGCCCTGCGCCGGGTCTGCGCCGGACAGGCTCAGGTAGATGCTCCCCCTGGCAGGCGCCCCGTTCGCAGCCTGTACCTTGAGCGCATAACCGGTGGCCGGGTTGATATGGTCAGCCAGGTACTGGCCGATGGCCTTTATTTCGTCCGTGGCAGGTTCAACATAGATGCCGCTACCGGCAGACAGGCTGAAGGTTCCGCCCATTGCAACCACGCTCGCCGGTTTGGGGATGACATTGTTGATGCCGGGAGGCGGTGTTTGCGGAGTGGGCTGCGAAGTTGCTGTAGCCGGGACGGTCGAGGCGGTCGGGTTAACCGGCAAAGGAGCCGGGGTTGAAGAAGCCGGATTCCCACAGGCACCCAGGACGATCGCGCCCACTAAAAGGCCGGATAACCGCCATAGGTGGGAATGAGAAGACCATCTGTAAGCCATTCTTTTCTCCAAGGTTTTGACCGGGCGTGAATTTTCCGCCGGAGGAAAATACATTTTAATCGATTTTTGGCAAGTAAATTTTTCCTCCTCCCTGGCTATTCCCAAAGAGAGCGCCAACCAGC
>JBEKEB010000102.1:0-13906 GCA_050014055.1 Anaerolineales bacterium
ACCATGCCATGACCGCATCGCCCAGGAACTTGTCCACCGTACCTTCCTGGGCCAGCACGGCTTCAGCGCCGGCTGCCAAATAGCGATTCAGCACAGCCACCAGGTCCGCCGGAGATCGTTTCTCGCTGTAGCTGGTGAAACCGCGGATATCAGCAAACAACACGGTAATATCGCGTAACTGGCCGCCCATCTGCAGGCTGTCCGGGTCGATCTGGTCGAGCACTGCCGGGGAAACCATCCGTTCCAGCAAACGGCGCTGTGCCTCCAGTTTATTATGCTCCGTCATATCATCGACCACGATCGCAACACCCTGGGTGGTATGGTTGGCATCCTTGAGCGGCGATAAATTGAGCCGCCAGTCCTTGGTGCCGAGACGAGGGTGAGTATGGCTGATTTCGAGACCCACCACCGCCTTATCGGTTTCACGAACGGAAGCCAGGTGCGCCCGGAGCTCCAGTGGGAACGCATCATCCAGGCTCTGGCCGACCAGGCTGGCATTGCTTTGACCCAGGATGGACTCGGCGGCGCTGTTGCACAGGGTAATTTGATCCGTTACATCCGCAGTTAATACCCCGCTGGCGATGGAAGCGAAAATGTTGTCCATCAAGTTCTTGAGTTCGGTCACCTCGGCCAACGTGAGCCGGACGGATGCGAACAGGCGGGCATTCTCGATGGCGATGGCCGCCTGGTTGGCAAAGATTGTCAAAAGGTCCTTATCCGCTTCCTTGAAGATACCGGAGCGGATGCGGTTATCAGCGTATATGACCCCGATCAATTCCGCCTTGGCTTTAAGCGGCACACACAGGATCGAACGCAGGTTATACGCCACAACGCTTTCCTGGCCGCCAAAGCGCGGATCCTCCTGGGCATTGGTGGTCAACACCGGTTCGCCAGAATCGATCACACGCTGGATGATGGTGCGGCTGATGGCAAACTCATTTTGGTTGATAGATTCCTGCTCCCAGTTGCGGGCAACGTGTGTGATCATCTGGCCCTGCAAATCCCGCAGCATCAAAAAACCGCGCTCGGACCCCGTCAGGCGAACAATGGTGTCCATAACCAGTTGCAACACCTCATCGAGTTCGAGCGATGAGTTGACTGCCTGGGCGGTGGTGGCCAGGGCCAGCAGTTTACTGCGCTCTTCCTCCATTAAATTAACCTGCTTGCTGACGCGGAAGAGCATACTTTCCAGATTGGATAATCCTTCCAGGGTATTCGGCGGGAGGCTGCTGCGAACTACTTGCAGAGACGTGCGCATCTGACCAGTTAATTTACTGATAGCCAGAATTTGTTCGTTTAGTAAAATAGGAGGTTCGTTAGTCATTCCTGTTTCCTGATGAACGATAAAGGTGGTTTAGCGTTAAAGTGGTCTTTCACGAGTATTTATTGGCGGCCAAGTCCAAATATACCCCCAAATCTTCTCCAGCGCTGCTGAAACGCAGCACGCATTGCTTCCCGCCGGATTGCTTTCGCAGCACTACGAGCAGGGTACAGTCTTCCGTGAATCCGGCTATAAAGCTGGCGTTGGTATTCGTTCAAAAGGGCATCAATTTCCTTCGAAACACGCGGGAGTCGTTCAGCCAGTATGGCGGCGGCCTCGGCCGGAGTTTGTGGGGGAGTCGTCTGCACGCCCAACCAATGCAGGCTTGTATAAACGGTAATGAATGACCTTTCAATCGGATTTAATGCGGCCAGGTAGGTCCAGCGCGAGAGCCAGTCCGGTGGGGTCAGTCCCTGAGTCTCAGCGAAGTGCTTCAAGGCCAAAGGCAAAGACCATCGTGCAATTCCCTGATCATCTGAGGGAATTTCATCGAACAAGCCAAAGGAATTTATCCGCAGGATGGTAACGAGGATGGCGCAAATAAAAATCAATCCCAGGAGCCAATTTAAAAACGTGCCTGGCCCGGAGTTTGTGCCCGCCTCTCCAGCCGGTATTGGAGTGGGCCGGCCTGCCACAATCTGCCCGGGTAGAAAAGGTGGCGTCGCGTTGCTCCCCTGCCCAGTTGACGAGAGATTCCCGCCGGGCGGGCGCACGATGGATGCCTGGTTGCTGGTCGGCTCGAATTCCACCCACCCAATCCCGGGGAAATAGCCCTCCGGCCAGGCATGCTCATCCTGCTCACGCACCACATACAGGTTTGGCGGGGAAAACCCCCCCTGAGCGAACCCTACCACCATCCTGGCAGGAATTCCCACACTGCGTAACAAAATGACTTCGGCGGTGGCATAATAATTACAGAATCCTTTTTTGGAATCAAACAGGAACCAATCCAATGAGTCCTGGCCGGGTGGGGGATTCCCAACCGTGGTCGAATAGGTGATATTGCTGCGCAGGTATTGAGTAATGGCATCCGCCTTGTCATAAGGTGTCCTGGCTTGCGCGCTAATCCGATGAGCCAATGCCACGATCTCCGGCGAAAGGTTGCCGGGCAATTGCAGATTTTCAGCAGTAACCCAATCCGGATATGTATCCCCCGCATTACGCAGCTGGAGGATGGTCGGCCCGGATACATTTGCGTGAACGAGATACACTTCCCCAGACATAACGGGAGGCTCCGACAGGAACTCCACCGGGTCCATTTTCCCTTGTGGTACTGGCAGGGCAACCAGTTCGGAGGGGTGGCTGACCCACACGGGGCCCGCCGGTGTTATCAGCACCGCCAGATTCGCCACCAGGGAAGTGAACGCAAATTCACCGGTCAACTTCTCCGTGACGGCCAGAGGGATGGGTTTCCCGCCCGGCTGGAAAGGTGTATTGGATGCATCCCTCGTATACCACTGGTCATTCAAGAAAAAATTATAGGAACGGACCCGCCAGTAATAACGCGGCACACTGTAGCTAAGGGACGCCGGGCCGTGGGCATATTCGGCCTCGCCCGTTGGCACCTGGATGCGGAAATATACGGTATCCCCTGTCGCAGCCTGGCTGCCCAGCGCCAACGCATCGCCATAGAATTCAACTGGTTGTAACTTCCCGGCTGCGTGCAGTCCCGCCACGGCGTGGCCAAGGTTTTCCTGCACATTGTGGAACGGGCGGGTGAGATTATCCCAGGCGGTTTTGATATTGGAAAAAGATTGGAGCGAAGTGGGTGCCAACCAGACCAACAGCACGAGAATGACCGAGGCGATTGCCAGAGTGATGTTCAGATCCGTTCTCGATTCGGCCAACACTGACACGTTATGTTCCTTCCAGAACCTCCGTCTTTGTACATAGGTCATGCGTCCCAATTCAAGCAGGCAAAGGAGAAAATAGAAAGCAAGAAGAAGGTTGCCGCCCTTATTGCCTGCATCATATAAATGTACGGTTACCAATACCGCACCGGCCGGTACAACCGCAGCGATAAAATTACCGAAACGTGTTAATGCAAAACCGGCCATCAGGGCGATGATCCAGAACACCAGCGCCATGAAAACAACGAACAGCGCGGTATCGTGCACCGGCTGGGACTTAATAAACAGGCCCAGCGAAGATGCCAAGCGTCCGCTTAGATCGGCAAGGCGTTCCAACCAGGAAATCCCAGCATACAAAGACCAGCCCAGCACGAGAAGAATAATCGGAATGCTGAAACCAATTGAAAACCAGAAAATGGCTGTTCGCTTGAATTGGCTGAAACCGAGGGCCAATCCCAGCACAACCCCTATCACGGCGAGCACGACGGCGGTCCCCAGACCCGGGGCCCATTGCGTGGTAACCAGGCCCTCGCTGGTTGTCAGCAGAAGAAGGATAAGGATGGCTGCAGATGGGAAATCCCACAGACGTGCGAGAGCTCGATTCATACTTTGAGTGTACAATAAATAGCACTAAATCGTCAAATCTCCTGGAGAGTTCATGCAATCCATACTGGAATTCGGGGTCCGACTCATAGTTGGCTTGCAGGGGCTGGGGGCCTGGCCAATTCTGCCCATGCAATTTTTTTCCTTTTTGGGAACTGAAGTTTTTTTCTTGCTGGCGCTGCCCATCTTGTACTGGTGCGTGGATAGCATGTTGGGCCTGCGCGTGGCTGTCATGTTATTGATCGGCACGAACATCAATGCGGCCTTTAAATTGGCCTTTCATGGGCCGCGCCCATATTGGTACAGTCCCAAAGTTAGCGCCCTGGCAACCGAGACATCCTTCGGCGTCCCTTCCGGTCATGCCCAAACTGCTGCCACCATATGGGGTCTCCTGGCGGCTTATTTACGAAAATGGTGGGGCTGGCTAGTCGTCGTGCTGCTCATATTCTTGATCGGGCTTTCGCGCCTGTATCTGGGCGTTCACTTTCCCCAGGATGTGCTGCTGGGCTGGTTGATCGGTGGCCTGGTCCTGTGGCTGGCGCTGCGCTGCTGGGATCCGATATTTGCCTGGACAAAAAAATTGCATGCCGGCCAGCAGGTTCTCGCGGCCTTTCTGGCCTCGTTGTTGTTATTCCTATTGCCAGTCCTTCCCTTCCTATGGTTAAAAGTCACAAACTGGCAGCCGCCGCAGGATTGGGCCATGTTCGCATCACAGACGCTTTCATTGTCGGATGTAGCGACTGTGGCCGGTTTATTCTTCGGGATGTTGGTTGGCGTGGTCTGGCTGGCTGGTCAGGGTGGTTTCCAGACCAAAGGTCTGTGGTGGAAACTTGTTTTGCGTTATCTGCTGGGTGTAGTCGGTGTTTTTATCATTCGCTATGGCTTGAAATTTATCTTTCCCAGCGGTGAGAACGCACTGGCTTACTTTTTCGGCTATCTGCGTTATATGGTGATTGGTTTCTGGGTAACCGGTGGCGCACCATGGACGTTTATTCGGGTAAAACTGGCTGAAAAGCTGCACAACGCCTCCATTACGGTGGTCTGATGCTGAATGGTGCAATTTTTCGCGTCTGATATAATCGACTCGGCATGGGTACCACTCTCGAACATGGTGTACTGTTACACAGACGCTTCCGGATTGTAGAAACCCTGGGACAGGGGGGCATGGGATCGGTTTACCGTGCCGTGGACGAGAACCTGGGCATGGATGTGGCCGTTAAAGAAAACCTCTTTACCAGCGCTGAATATGCCCGCCAGTTCCGCCTTGAAGCCGTCATCCTGGCCAATTTGCGCCATCCGAACCTGCCCCGGGTTACCGATCACTTCGTAATCGGTGATCAGGGCCAGTATCTGATCATGGACTACATCGAGGGGGAGGATCTACGCCAGCGCATGGAACGCAGCGGCTCCATTTCCGAGGAAGAGGCCATCCGGATCGGCGCAGCCATGTGCGATGCCCTGCAATATTTGCATACCCGCAACCCGGCGGTCATCCACCGCGACGTTAAACCCGGCAACGTTCGGATTACCCCGGATGGCCATATTTACCTGGTGGACTTCGGTCTGGCGAAACTGATCAAAGGCGGCCAGGCCACTACCACCGGTGCGCGTGCGATGACACCCGGTTATTCTCCGCCCGAGCAATACGGCACGGCACGCACTGATGCGCGCACCGATGTATATTCTCTCGGCGCCACCCTCTATGCTGCATTGACAGGCATTATTCCCGAAGACGGGCTGTCGCGGGCCATGGATAACGTCGAATTGACCCCGCTGCGCAAGCGCAACCCGAAAATTTCGCGCAAGCTTGCCAACGCGATTGAAAAAGCCATGTCGATCCGTCCGGATGATCGTTTTCAGTCGGCTGAAGAATTCAAACAGTCCCTGGTTTCTTCCAACGTCAAGACACAGCGCCTGGAGGGGGAGATTACCCTCGAACCTTCTCCGCAAACTGGCAGAATTCAAGAGAACCGGAACCTTGCTCAAGAAATTCCGCCTTCCGAGAACATCCCGCCGCCGCCCAGTCCATCTTCAAAACATCGTAAAAAGCCAGGGCGGGGTCCGGGTTTTAGGGTATTTCTTTCCATTTTCCTGCTGGCAATTCTGGCTGCTCTGGCCTCGATCATTATCTTCCGGTCACCCATTTCGAAAGGTTTCCTGGCTTTACTGGTTACTCCAACCGCTCGTCCAGCTACGGCTACCGCGACAACCGTGGTTATACAGACGCCGCTGCCTGTCCGCACAAACACAGCTACTCCGACCCTTGTGGCTACTGCGTCGCCAACCAAAACACCGGTTCCAACTATTTTCATTCCATCCATGACACCCACGTTGACCCAAACATTGGGGCCAACCTCGACCCTGCCAGGAGGCGGGTACAGCCAGATAGCTTTCGCATCCACCCGGAACGGAGTTCCCCAAATCTTTATGGTCAACTCGGATGGCAGCAATCTGCAAGAAATAACGAATATACCTAGCGGGGCCTGCCAGCCGGATTGGTCTCCAGACGGGTTACATATTGTCTTTATTTCTCCTTGCCAGGCATCACAGGACGATTCTCCAGACAATTATAAAAATGCCAATTTGTACATCATCAATTTCGATGGTACCGGGCTGATTGAAATCCCTTCCTCTGAAACCGGAAATTTTGACCCAGCCTGGTCCCCGGATGGGAATCGCATTGCTTTTGCATCCTCGACCAGTGGGTCCGTACAAATTTACACCATTAACTTGATCGATCACGTTATTATTCCCCTGACGCAATCCTCGCCGGACGTTCGCATGCCGGATTGGTCACGACAACCAGCCTGGTCTCCGGATGGCAAACAAATCATCTATACCGGTCACAGCCGCCTGACCGATGCGCTTCAAATCTGGGTTATGAGTGACCTGGGCCAGAACCAGACCGCGTTGATCAACAGAGGCTCCACCTACTGGGATTTCCAGCCGAGTTGGTCACCGGATGGCAAAACAGTCCTATTCAACGAGTCAAACGGTCCACAAGTGCTTGGCTGGTTGATGCTCTTCGATGACACAAATCCTCAAACTTCCCAGGCTGTTCATTGGCGCAGCGGCACTGTTGCCAACCACGGCAGTTTCTCACCCGATGGCCTCTGGTTGGTCTATCAAAGCATCAATACCGCCTGCGCCGACTGTCCTGACTTTATCATTTACGTTGTCAGGAATGCCAGCGGGAACCCGCCCATCGACGTGTCCGGCGAGAAGGGCGAAAATTTTGATCCGAAATGGCGCCCGATTGCCGCGCCATAAAATCGTCGGAGTGTTCTACTGTTCGTCGTGACGCACGTAGTCGCATTTTGACGAAGTGCGTTTTTTTGTAGCAAAACATATACCCGTATCTTGACAAAGCGCGTCCAACCTAATTCTGTGCAGGTCTCCGCGCGAGGAGTTAACAAAATCAGGGACCTCTTTATTGGGTCGGTATACTTTCGGGTGTTGGGGTATCTGTTGGAACTGCCGTAGCCGTGGGAGTATCCGTCGGCAGCGGCGATGGGGTGACCGTGGGGGTTGGCAAGGGAGTGGGAGTTGGCAAGGGGGTTGGGGTTGGCACGATTAAATTCAGGTGGATATTCTGGTCCGCATAGTTGCTCCCAGATCCTTGCATGTACAGGCGCAGGGTGATCTGGCCGTTGGGCATGCCGGTCAGGTTCCAGGTATAAACATCAGACGGGGTCACGATGGGAGTGTTTACATCTCCTGTCAGGTTGTTCCAATTCCCGGGGTGCTGGCTCGAACTCCAATCCAGCCGCCATGAACGGAATCCAGATGTGGCGTTGGCGACAATACTGATATCCAATGATGATTGCGTGATAGTCTGCCCATCCTGCAGACCGACAAACTGCAACTGCGGGCGCGGGTCACCGGTGGTACATGCCCGAGCAGGGACAAAGAAATTATCCGTGAAGCCCATGTCGCGCGCCCATTGTTGGCCGGCCTTATCCTGACGGATCCAATCCTGTGCCCACTCCTCCGTCACATTGATCGCCAGTCGGTCATCTATATAATTGTTGGTACATTCCGAGGAGGCCAGTAGACCGGTCCAGGTATCATATTGCACATCGCGCCACAGATCATCTTCCGGCGGAAGCGGGGGCTGGTCCGCGGCAAAATACTCCTGGCGCTGGCTGGGGCACCACTTGGACGGCTGGGTACCGGAGGCAGTGCAGATGGTGCGCTGCACGATCCCGCTCGGCATGCTGAATGGTGTCGGGTTTCCCCCGGTAAGATGTTTGATACCATACGTCATGAACTGCGCCCAAATGGGGCCGGCGCCGGTCACGCCGGTGGTATTAAGCATGGGCGTATAGTCCGCGTTCCCCACCCACACACCCACCGCCAGATCTGGAGTGAAGCCTAAAGTCCAGTTATCGCGCGAGTCGTTCGAAGTGCCGGTCTTGACCGCCACCTGGAAAGGCAGATTCAGGACCGAGTTCGTTCCATAGGTCGGGACACGCGCCTGATTATCGGACAGGATGGAAGACATCAGGAAAGTATGCTCGGGACGCAGCACCTGCTGGCCAGCTGGCGGCTGGTACTGGTAAACCACGTTCCCCTTGAAATCCACAATCTTCAAGATTGCCACAGGCGGTATCTTGATCCCGCCATTGGCAATGACGGCATATCCACCCGTCATCTCAAGCAGGCTTACTTCACCGCCGCCCAGCGTGAGCGACAGGCCGTAATCATCCCGTGTCAGGCTGGTAATCCCCAGGCGTTTGGCCATGGCGATCAAACCGGTATCTCCATACACGCCAATGAATTGGAGCGTCTTGACTGCCGGGATATTAAGCGAATTTGCTATTGCCGTCCGGACGGTGACCGGACCTCGATACTTGAGGTCGAAATCGGTCGGTACATATTTAGGGTTCGGATCGTTTGGCAGGCCGGAAGGGGGAAATTCTGAAGGCACATCCCAGATAAGCGTGGCAGGCGTCCAGCCTTTTTCGAAAGCGGCCAGGTAGGTGAAAGGTTTGATGGAGCTTCCCGGCTGCCGCGTCGGGCTGACCGCCATGTTGATTTGCCCGGCATTGGCCACGTTGTTGAAATCGGGCGAGCCCACCATCGCAAGTATTTCCCCCGTGGAAGGTTTGATGGCTACCAAAGCACCATCGGTGACGTGTTTATCGGCCAACGCGGCGACCTGGTTCGTGACGATTTGCTGGGCGGCATCCTGCATATCCGGATCAAGCGTCGTATAGACGGTAAAGCCCGAGCGATAGATCGTCTGTGGGTCGTAGCGGGATTCAAGCAGGCTGCGGATATACTCAACCCAATGCGGATATCGCATATCGACGGTTGGCGGATTGAAGGTCTGGTTTTGGATCTCCTGGATGGCATTTGCCGCTGTGTTGCCATCCACGCAGACTTTTTGGGAAGCATTGCTCACATAAATACATTGGCGCTCCGTACTTATCGTAAGCATCGCCGTGACCACGGTCTGGAAACGGGCCAAGGTGGCATCCCGATTGGAATAGATATCATACACCGAGGGCGCCTGCGGCAGGCCTGCCAGGAAAGCTGCCTGGCCAACGGTTAATTGGCTGGCGGTCGTATTGAAATAGGTTTCGGCCGCAGCCTCCACACCATATGCCAAGTTGCCGTAATAGATTTCGTTCAGATACAATTCCAGAATCTCGTCCTTGCTGTAACGGTGTTCAATTTCTGTCGCCAGGATGGCCTCGTGCACCTTGCGCAGGTAGGTCTGCTGGTTGCGTTCCTGGGGCGTCAGCAGCAAGGCACGTGCCAGTTGTTGGGTGATGGTCGAAGCGCCCGAAACGGTTTCTCCACTTCGAAAATTCTGCCAAAAAGCCCTGACGATGGCGAGTGGATCGAATCCGCCGTGCGAGTAGTAATCCTTGTCTTCGGTGGCAATGGTCGCAGCCAGCATGGTTGGGGAGATTTCGTTCAAAGGTACATATGTCCGCCGCCCGGCTTGCGGATCAAGGATCTCATACAAGAGGTCCCCGTTACGATCCAAGATGCGGGTGGTCTCGAATTGCAAAGCGCGCTGTTGCAAATCGCTCACACTGGGCAAGCTGGCAGCAATCGAGTAATACTCATAAATGCCAGCCGCCACCATTACCAGGCCCACTGCAACTATTATAAAAACAAGCACGATCAATCCCCGCAGCAAACAGCCACCTGCTTTCGGCCACTTGAAAGGTTGCCGGTTGGGTTTCGCATTTCCCGGAGGCGTGGCTGGCCTGACGGCGCGCCTGGTCGGGGCATGGGTGAAAGCAGAAGGGGTAACACGGGTTGCGCCCATGTCGATCTCATCCACCCGGCGCGGCAGGGGCATACCATTCTCATCGATTGCCGGATGATGCACAACCGGCGTGTTCTTTTCCGCGCCTGCCTGCTCTGCTGGCGGCTCAGACTGGGTATCGGCTTCAGAGTCCACCAACCGGCGAAACTTTTCACGCGGATCTTCAGGATTGGGCATAATTCCTCATAAATTAGGATTCTAGCACAAAACCTTTGACCTTCGACCCAAACCCCCGTATACTGTATCCATGCGCAAATGGAATCTTGCCCCAGGCGACCCGCTGGCGCTTACTCTAGCAGCCGATTTCCGGCTGTGCAGCCCTGATTACATGAATGATATGATTTGGGAGCTTGAAACCGGAGGCGACCCGCCTGCCCTGGCTGTGTGCACCACGTACGGCTTGCGCGTCCGTCTCATGCGCATCTTTCCACGCTTTACCATGGGGACCCAAGCGATTACCGATCCAGCCCAATTCCTCCAGCCGCCGCGTTTGCGTCGCTTCTACCCCAACTTCCTCCTGCTCGATTTCTCCCCCTTCGCCGGCGTGGATGTCGTCACCGAATATTGGGTCCCCGATTCGCATAGCACTGCCGGGCGTATCACGGTTACCAACCATACCCCCGGGCAGTTAACCCTGCTCCTGGAACTTTGCGGGCAACTCGCCCCGCTGGAAGCGGGGCAGAACCTGGCCGCCCTGCCCATGCAATCGGTCAATGTTCTGGCCGGGCGCAGCTCGGATCTCGTTCCGGTCATCTTTCTTACCGGCGGCCCCCAGCCTGGGCCCGGCCCTTACCCTTCCCTGGCAATAGATCTGGTCCTGGATGCCGCTGGCTCGCGCTGTCTCACCTGGGCACAGGCTGCCCTCGCCAGCCCGTCCGACTCGCTCAACCTGGCGCGCTGCACCGCCGCCCGTCCCTGGGAGGCTGAAATGGCCCGGATCGAACAGATCAACGCAGCCCAGACCATCGACATTCAAACCGGCGACGCGGACTGGGACGCCGCCCTGGCCCTCAGCCAGAAGGCTGCTTTCAGCCTGTTCTTTGGCCCCAATCACCATCTTCCCTACCCCAGCTTCGTTCTCACCCGCCAGCCGGACCAGGGCTATTCAGCGCGCGGAGATGGCACGGATTATTCACCGCTCTGGAACGGACAGCCACCCCTGGAGGCCGCCTACCTGGCCAGCCTGCTGCCTGGCGCTCCGGAGCTGGCCGCAGGTTTGGTCCGAAACTTTTTAGCCGTGCAAGCCGCGGATGGCGCAGTGGATTGGAAATCCGGCCTGGCCGGTCAGCACGGACGCTGGTTGGCCGCGCCACTGCTGGCGAGCCTGGCCTGGCAGACATACCAGCACAGCCTGGACGCAGATTTCCTGCGTGCCGTCCAACCCGGGCTGCAGACCTTCACCCAATGCTGGTTCAACGCCGCCCACGACCGCGACCAGGATGGCTTCCCTGAATGGGACCATCCCCTCCAAACCGGCCTCGAAGATAACCCGGCCTTCACGGTCTGGCAGGTTGGAGGACAGGGTGCCAGCATATCTGCCACTGAAAGCCCGGCGCTCTCGGCCATGCTCACCCATGAAATCCTCTCCCTGGCGCAAATCGCTGGAACGCTGGACCAGCCCCGTGAACAGGAACGCCTGGAATTAAGAGCCGCGGACCTCCGGCTCCTGACGGAGGCATGCTGGGATGAACCTGCAGTCTTCTACCACAACCGCGACCGTGCCACCCATCGCAGCCCGGCTGGAATAACCCTAGGCAGGCAATCCGGAAATGGGAAATTTGCCCTGGACCAATCCTTCCCGGCGCCTGTTCGCCTGCTCGTGCGAATTAAATTAACAGGTGAGGCCAGTCGCCGCCCGGAAATCACCCTGCATGGCCAGGAGGAGGTCGTCCCCCGCTCGGAAAGCCTGGGGCGCTTGGATTTCCAATGGGGGCCCGGACTGGCGGTTGCCACCAGTGGGCAGGTGTATACCCGCCTGGAGCAAGTCGAAATTTCCGGCCTGCAATCACGCGACCAGGTTTCCATCCAGATCATGGATTTCTCCAGCGAAGACATCAGCCTGTTCCTGCCGCTTTGGGCCGGCACGCCTGCCCTGCCGCGCCTCCAGGCCCTCGCCAACCGGACACTGCTGGCCGCAAACCGCTTTTGGAAACCCTTTGGCCTGCCCACCTGCCCTTCCGGCAACTCCAAAACCCGCCCAACCTCAGCAGACCGGACGATTGATTCCACCTGCCAGGCCGTTCATCTTCCCTGGAATGCGCTCGTCGGCCAGGGCCTGCTGGCCTATGGGATGCAAGCGGAGGCGGCCCGCCTGACCACCCGGCTGATGGCTGCCGTCATCCAAAATTTAAAGAAACAGCATGCCTTCTTCCAAGCCTACCACGCCGAGACCGGCGAAGGCCTGGGGGAACGCAACCCGCTCCAGGGTCTCGCCCCACTCGGCATGTTCCTCGAGACATTAGGAGTCATCATCCAGTCCTCCACAAGCCTTACACTGACCGGAAAGAACCCATTTCCATGGCCAGTTACGGTAAAATATAGAGGCCTGACGGTAACGCGCCAGGCCGAACAGACCGAGGTCGTCTTCCCGGATGGCCAGACGCTCATCCTGGATGACCCGACCGAGGCAGTCGTCTCGGCTGTTTGAAATTGTCCGACCACCCGACATTTGTATGCGCTTGTAACTGCCCAACGGAGGCATTATGGAACATCCCCCCATTCGTTATCTGATGACCGCCATCGTCCAGGAACAGGACGTGGACGTGGCCGAGCGTGCCCTGGCCTTACTGCAAGTGCCGGTTATCCATCTGGCCAGCACAGGCGGTTTCCTAGGCCGGCGCAATGCCACGCTCTTCATTGGCCTGCCGGAAGGTATGGAGGATAAAGCACTGACCGCCCTACGAAAATCCTGCCGGCAGCGCGTGGAATACCTGGCCGTCCCGATGGAGGGCACGCCGTTGCCGCTCCCCACGCCGGTCCCGGTTACCATCGGCGGAGCCACCGTTTTTGCCATTCCCGTGGAACGCTACGAGGAGATCTAGCCATGAAACTGATCCTTGCCATAGTCCGCGATTCCGATTCCGACTCGGTCACGCAGGGTCTTACTTCCGGCGGCTTCCGTGTCACACGCGTCGCTTCCACCGGCGGCCTTTTACGGCGGGGCATGACCACCTTGCTGATTGGTCTGGAAGCCGAGCAGGTGGAGGCTGCCATCACAGTCTTGCGGCAGACCTGCACCCCTGCCTCCGAGGGCAGCCAGCGCGCCACCCTCTTCGTGGTCCCCGTAGACCGATTCGAACAGATCTGAGCTCTCGGCAAAAAACCAATCCCTTGTTCATAAAAGTCCTTAGAGTACATCTCTGGGCTTTCAATTTCGAAGTCATTCGATCCAATGGAACCATCTTCAGTGTTGCCTCCTGATTTGTTTAAGTGGATGTGGTGCTGTTGGAACACCCCCGTCTCTTTACTTAGGCGACTCCTGGAATTAGCAGATGAAACTATATACGATTGGCTTTACGCAGAAAAGCGCCCAGGAGTTCTTCGAACGACTGCGAGATAATGGCGTTCAGCAGTTAATCGATATTCGTATCCATCCGAATGGGCAACTTTCTGGCTTTGCCCGGCAGGAGGATCTTCCTTATTTCCTTCACGAATTGGCTGTGAGATGCCAATATCTGTATTTGCCGGTTTTGGCCCCAACCGAAGAAATGATGAAAGATTATCGTAAGGGTGTTAGCATTAAGAACCCTTTGAGTGCGTTCGGTAGTACACTCCCGTCTGGTCAGTCGAACGGGAACGCTGCCCTGAGCGTACGGCGTTGGGGCGCAACCGACCAATTCTATGGGA
>JBEKEB010000103.1:0-13904 GCA_050014055.1 Anaerolineales bacterium
AAGGGAGGTAAACCCCGCGTTACAGTTGTCAGTGCCACGACACGACAGGCTATGCTTAAATATCGAGACACCCTTTCAAATGCGGAAGATCCAGATCCACTCATTCAGTCACGAAAAGGAACCAGATTCACTCCTGATGGACTTTTCCAGGTTTTTTGTCGCCTCTCGAAGCGAGGAGGAATCCATGTAACACCCCACTCCATGCGCCGCACATTTGTAAAATTGTCGTTGCGCGCCAAAATGGACCCTTTACATCTGAAAGAATTGCTTGGGCATGAAACATTGGAGATGGTTATGTATTATGCCGGTGAATTCGATGATGAAGAATTGATCGAGGCGCACGAGGAACATAGCCCCATTGAACACCTAAACTTAACACCATCCACCAATTCCTCTGCTATTTCCTCATCGTCAATATGATCTAGCCACTAACGTTGTTCTGCTCCGTCCACTGGATATTATGGCAGGGTTCGGTGGGTGCGTAAACGTAAAAATTGGCCGGGATTTCACCAGAATAGACACCCAGATAAACGATTGCTCAGGCAGCAAAATATCACTGACACCAGCGTTTGTTGCTTCCCAATATATGTGATGTCATGTTGTATAATTGGAATGTAAGCAAAAGAAAACAGTCGCAGAATCCATGAAGTCGTATCGTTTTATGAGAGTATTTAAGATGACGCGCACCGAGAAAATAAAACTCAATCGCAAGGCTATACAACGGCTAGCAAAACAGTACGGCGTGACCGATATTCGCGTGTTTGGCTCAGTGGCGAGGGGTGACGATGCAACACAAAGCGATATTGATTTCCTCGTTGATATGGAACCGGGTCGCAGTCTGTTCGACATGGGCGGATTGCTTATGGATTTGGAAACTCTGCTCGGTTGTAAAGTGGATGTTGTGACCGAAAAATCTCTGCACTGGTATATTCGCGAAAAGGTTTTAAGTGAGGCAAAGGAATTGTGAAAGACGATCGGCTTTACCTCATTCACATCAATGAATGCATCCAACGTATCGAGAAATATGTTGGCGAAGGTGGGCGGGACGCATTTATGGCGTCAGATCTCTTACAGGATGCTATCATCCGTAATCTGCAAACACTGGCAGAATCTGCTACGCGAGTGTCTGATGGATTACAAGAAAAGCATCCTGAAGTGGACTGGCTCAAAATTCGAGGTTTTCGGAATGTGCTGGTGCATGATTATTTAGGTGTGGATTTGGACCGTGTCTGGAATATTCTCGAGAATGATTTGCCAAAGTTGAAAGCTGCAATAGAGAAAATGCTTTAACTGGGTGGTAAAGGTGCTGAAATGAACACCGGGTACCAGGCTTTATACGAAATTCTTTCCAAGGGTTTCGAGGCTCTGCTGCGTGAACTTGGCCCAGCAGAAGCAATTCGATTCATCCAGCAATATGAGATCGGCCAAGGCGACTATTACCGCGACCGAAACAATAGAAGTAATTAGAAACCGGAACGATTGCCCTACATATAAATTGATAGAGTTTGTACCTCAGGCATATTCCTGTCGCAGAATAAGGGGGATTTTTGTATTTGCTTCTTCCGAAAACATTTGAACGCTTGCTTCCCAAGCAAGATATCGTGGGTTCGAGTCCCATCACCCGCTCCTAATGTTTTTTCTTTCTCGCAAATAAGAAACTAATGGGGATATTGGAAGAATTCGGATATTAAATCTGAAATATCCGCTCTGGTATGCTGGCGCAAGATACGAAAAAAATCCGTTGAGGAAGCACGCTTGCCGGCCATCTGCGTTGCATAATCCTTCAGAAAAGTAAAGAAGGCCTCATCCCCCATCCGACCACGCAAAGCCTGCAGGAACTGAGCTCCACGCAGGTAAACTGCATTCGCATACGTCCGAAAATCAACACCATGGTAAATATCCGTATCGACCCAACCGGTAGGGTTATAGGCATCGATACGGAACGCCTGCCAGTCATTTACCTCTGGGTAGTTTTGCTCATAGAACAAACGCTCGCTATAAGTCGCAAGCGCCTCGTCCAGCCAGGGTTCCACGGCCTGGTCATTCCCAACCGAGCCGAACCACCACTGGTGGGCGGTTTCGTGAACAGCAATGTCGATCAGGTTATTCAGCACTGTCCCGTTCTCGGAGAGGTAATAATCACGACTCAGGAAGAATAGCCCATCGTATTCCATGCCATCATAAAACGGTGATTCAACAATGCTTAGACTTGGGTATGGATCCGTCCCAAAAAGTGCATCAAAAGTCGTTAACGCTTTGGCAACTTCAGCCAGTACGGTCTTCCCCTGCGCACTTTCGCTATTGAAGAAATAGCTTTTCACAGTAACACCGTTTACCTTGGTTGAGGCCGTCTTATATCCAGTACTGACGGAAAATACAAAAGAACGCACATTCTCCAAGTGATAGCGCCAGCCATAGGAAATGATTTCAGCCGGTGCACTGGCGGCGATGACTGCAGACAGGTTGGGATCATTCAGGTGTAGAGTCATATCGAAGCTCTCCACATCATAAGCCAGATGCTCGCCTACATTCGCAATGGGATGCAATAACCAGCCCTGTCCTGGTACGTACGGCACAATAAACGGGTACCAATCCACCAGATTGGCCTGATAGTCGTTATATCCGAAGACATGATATACATCGGCGGCCGGAAGGTGCAGATCATAATGCATAAACAGGTCGACGGCACTATTCGGAGAGAGCGGCACAGACAAGGGAATTTCCAGCTTGTCGTTGTTGAGATTGAAGCTTACAGATTGACCGTTTACCGTCATGCTGCCCGGTACGAAACAACCCTTCCAAAGATTCGGCTCAACAGCTAATACCAAACTGTTCAGGTTTTCCCCGGTCGAATTTTGAAAATGGATTGTTTCATCGGCAGTCAAGAGATGGCCCGCATAATCCATCATAACGCTCAAGTCATATTTCGACGGTACAAATGTTGGGATAGGTCCGGGTGTTAAAGTTAACGCCAATGGTGGAACATCTGTTATCGTTGGCGCTTGGAGTGCTGGACTACTGGTGGCCGTAAAGGCCGGGGAAAGCGTTGGTGTACTGGTGTCCGTATCTGCTGGAGAAGGCGCTGGCGTGTTGTCAGCAATATCGACTTGAGGGCCAAAGGGCGTTAAAGAGGGAGATGGGTTTAGATTGGGAGTAACTGTTGGGCCAATTATCGTGGATTGAACTGATGGCCCCGGACTGGTACATGCAGCCACTAAAAGACATATGGTCAAACCAAATTTGATTAATAAAAATTTGAAATGATCCCTTACCATGAAATTGACCGCCTAAGAATTGGATCGACAGGTTCTGCACAGGACAAAAACTTGCAACCAATGGCTCTCGATCTAAAAACCAGTTGTTTTGAATATTGAATTGAATAGTATGTCGAGATAGTCTCCTTCAAATAAAACAGCTTTATCGCAGTTTTGACAGACAAGTAGATGCTGGTGTTCTGCCCCTGTTCTTATAAATGCATGACAACCCTTTGTTTGGTGGACACGCTGGACCAAACCCAGTTGTTCAAGTATCTCAAGGGTCCGGTAGACACTCACCAAACCAAGCCCGGGACACTGCTTGCGAGCTTCGTCATCCACCTCACCTGGCGTCAGGTCACACATATTCCCTTTCCTCGACTTGACAACCGCCCCGCTAGGCTCAGTAAGGCAACATCCGTTTTTTTGCAAAATCTCGAACCTATTGATCGAGTCGGAAAACATCTTTGTTCCTTTAGTTTATTGAAAACCGTTTTCAATTGTAGCCTTTCCGCCTGGCTACGTCAAATTGAAGGATGAAGATCGTTCTAGGATATTAATTTTCTCTTCATAGTATAATGCGTGGCTGGCCGTTTTCCGCCTTGCTCTTTTCATTAATTGCGCGAGAATAACACTTTCCTCTTTCTACTGAAACACGGGTAGATTCCTAATTAACCCTTTTTATAGCTAGCTCAATAAACTCGTGGTAATATAAAAACAATATGCCAGAAAATGTGAAAGTCGTTGCTACCAATCGGAAGGCTGGTTTTGAATATTTCCTCTTTGAACGTTTTGAGGCGGGCTTGGCGTTGAAGGGTAGCGAAATCAAATCGATCCGCGCTGGACAAATCAGTCTGGCAGAGTCATACATCCGAGTGGATGAGAACCAGGCATGGCTGATCGAAGCACACATCGCCCCCTATTTGCAAGCTAACCGCTTTAACCATGATCCTAAGCGGCCGCGCAGGTTATTACTTCATGGCAAGGAAATCCGCGAAATGTGGGATGCAGTTCGCCAAAAAGGCGTCACGATTGTACCAATTCGTGTGTACCTAAAAAACGGTCGCGCGAAGTTGGAAATTGCCATTGCAAAAGGCAAGAAACTACACGACAAACGCGATGCCATTGCCCGAAGGGATGCAGAACGCGAAATGGAACGTGAATCAAACAGATAATATCAATTATGGGGGTTCCCCCAACACCAAACCATTTTAAGTCTAAAATATTTGGTTTTCTTCTTGTTGATTCATAACTTGTAGGTTTGGATAAAAGCATCCACCATATCTGGGTCAAAGTATATCCCACGGTAGCGAGCCAGTTCGTCCAATGCACCCACCACTGGCATGCTGCTGTGATATGGCCGATTGGATGTCATGGCATCAAAAGCGTCTGCTATAGTAAGCATCCGGCCCTCACGCGGGATCTTCTCAGCTTTTATTCCACTCGGATAACCGCTCCCATTCCACCATTCGTGGTGATTCATCACATAAGGCATCGCCGCTCTTAAATGGTCAACGCCTTCCAACATCTTTGCCCCAATTTCTGGATGCTGGCGCATAAGTATCCACTCTTCTTTGGAAAGAGGATCGTTTTTCTTTAATACCTGGCTGGGTCCGACAATTTTTCCTATATCGTGCAGGATGGCTCCAAATTCCAAGATGGCAAGATCCTCCGTATTCCAATTCAGAGTGGTAGCCAGATTGAGAGCCAGGCGGCGAACCCGTTCCAAATGGCCGGCGGTATACGGATCGCGCGTCTCAATAACATTAGCCAGCATGATAACAGTCTGAAGGTGCGCCGCACGTGTATCAAAAAGCTCGATAACCCGTCGCCGTTCGAGCCGGGAGCGAACGGCGTTAATTAATTCGGGAGCTTCAAAAGGCTTAAATAGATAATCATCAACACCCAAAGATCGTGCCCGGTCGACATCAGATCGTTCTGTTCGGGCACTCAGAAATAAGAACGGTACAGTGATCCCGTCTGGCATCATACGCATTGCTTCAAGCAACTCATAGCCATTCATCTCCGGCATCATGATATCTGAGACAACCAGGCTGGGCCGGCTGGCAACAAACAAATCAAGCGCCTGTTTCCCATTTACTGCCGTGCACACCTCATACCCCTCAGCTTCCAGGAGATAACGCATTACATCCAACAAAGGAGCATCATCTTCCACCAACAATATTTTTTGTATACTCACTCTGACATCACTAAGAATGGCCTCATTAATGTCCTATTATACGCCATACAGAAAAGCGCCTACCATCGCCTGTCCAAGCGAAAGGCCACCATCATTAGCAGGAATCTGGTGGTGAATATAAACAGTAAAACCATCCTTGCGTAAATTGTGCGTGGTTCGTTCAAGCAAAGCCATATTCTGCCATACGCCACCACTCAATGCTACTTCGCCAATTCCTGTCTTGCTGCGCAGCCTGGCACAGACCTGCCGTGATAATTCAACCAGACCATTGTGGAAACGAGCTGATATCTTTGGAATAGAAACACCAGAATTGACATCTGCAAGCAGACCACGAAAAGCTTCCGCAACATCCACCACATTTTTCAGAATAACAAAAAGATAAGCACCAGATTCTGAGGGATCCAACGCGGCTTCGAATTCAACGGCAACTTGCGCTTCATAGTTAACCCTCTGCCTCACCCCAGCCAACGCGGCCGCCGCGTCAAACAGGCGCCCCATGCTGGATGTGCGGGGTGTATTCAAGCCGCGCTCCAATTGCACACGCAACGCTTGTCTTTCCTCAAAGCATAAATCATTTACCGGGGCCAACTGGTCATCCCAATCAATACCCAACTGCCAGAGCAACGCCAGCGCTGTGCGCGCTGGCCGTTTAATTGCTGCATCTCCACCAGGGAGAGGAAAATAATCCAGATGAAAAGAGCGCTGGTATGACGTATAATCCGCGACCAGGAATTCCCCACCCCAGATAGCCCCGTCATCACCGTACCCTGTGCCGTCAAATGCCAACCCGATCACCGGATGACGGTCTGGCAGTCTATTATCTGCCATACAGGCTGCAATATGAGCGTGATGATGCTGGACACGGAATAATGGGAGGGAACCAAGTTGTGCGCGCTGCATTGCATACCGGCTGGTAAGGTAATCTGGATGCAGGTCACAAACAATCCCAACCGGTTTGATGCGGAACAAACGTTCAAAATGCTCGACACCATCTTCGAAGGATCTCAATGTCTCGTAATTTTCCATATCGCCGATATGATGGCTGACAAAAGCATAGCGTTGGCGGGTAACACAAAATGTATTCTTCAGCTCTGGGCCGGTCGCCAATAGTGCAGGAACTTCCAAAGGTAGGCGGATTGGGTCAGGTGCATAACCTCGCGAACGACGAAGGAAATAAATGGAAGAATCAATCTTCTCCTTGTTCGATTCCTTGCTCGCTAATTCTGGAATGGGGGGTATTCTGATGACTGAATCATCACAGCGCGTACGTATATCCCGATTGTGAAATAAGAAGGCATCCGCCAATGTCGACAATCGTAAACGGGCTTCGTCATTGTCCGTTGCAATAGGTTCATCTGAGAGATTGCCACTGGTCATTACTAGCGGACGAATCTCATTTGAATGATCTTGAACGCCTCTTTCCCGGGTAAGAAGTAGATAGTGAATGGGCGTATAAGGCAGCATGACACCGATGGTCATCTGTTTTGGCGCAACTTCTGCAACAATCGGACTGCCAGGCTTCCGTCGTAAAAGAACGATTGGGCGCTGGTGGGATTCCAGCAGGGCACGTTCCGATTCATTCATATAGCAATATTCATCCACTGACTCCAGGTCAGGCATCATCAGAGCAAAAGGTTTATCCACCCGCAGCTTACGCTTGCGAAGCTCGGTAACAGCCTCTATGTTTAAGGCATCACAAGCCAAGTGAAAACCGCCCAGACCTTTAATGGCAACAATTTCCCCATTTGCGAGAAGCTTTTGGGTAGACAGGATGGCATCGTCCCGCTCTGCGATACGGCGACCAGCCGCTCCTTCCAACCAGACTTGGGGCCCACAAACCGGACAAGCGACAGGCTGTGCATGAAAACGCCTGTCGAGAGGATTGGTGTATTCAGCCGCACAATCCGGGCACATCTCAAAAGGTGACATGGTTGTGTTGGATCGATCGTACGGGATATCGGTGATAATGGTGAACCGCGGTCCGCAATTGGTGCAATTGATGAAAGGATAACGGAAACGCCGATCGGATGGATCAAGAAGTTCTCGCAGACAATCTGGGCAAATACTTACGTCAGGAGAAATGGGTTGAAAAGCGCCAGCCAGCGATTCGGAATTGATAATATCGAAGCCACTAAACCCTCGCGAAATCTCAAAAGCAACTTCAATAGAATCTAATCTTGCCAAAGGTGGAAGTTCCGCTTTCATTAAGGTTATAAAAGAATTTATAATTTCTGCATTACCATCCACCTGAATTTCCACTCCTGCGGAAGTATTCCGCACCCATCCATTTAACCCCAAACGAATCGCCAGCCCATACACAAAAGGTCGGAAACCGACACCTTGAACAATTCCAGTAACATGGATATTTGCACCGCTTATGTCAGTCATAATTTTTTGTTTCGACTGCCCAATTCAATCTCAATAGAATGTGGTTCGCCTGGGTTCAATGAACCAATCAGGCTGCGAGGGATGATGACTGGCAACCTTGAAAATTCAAACAGCCTATTATCCAAACTAACTGAACTAATTCGGTATTCACCATAATCCAACTTCGCTTGGTTATTATAGATGATAGCCATTTTCCGTTCTGCAAAAGAGATATCCAGGCGCACCTTGTTTTCGGGACCGAATTGTTCTGCCACGAGCTTCGGATCAAGCATAAGGTCACCCAAAACCCCCCTGACGCCAAACACTTCATTTACAAGAGTTAACATGTACCAGCTGGCCGAACCAGTCAAATAGGTGTACATTCCTCGACCGCGCGAATTTATATATTCAGGTATTCCAGGGTATATATGGCTATGCGCAAATTCTTGGCAATGCTTATATATTCCTTCCAGCACTTTATAGCCCTGTTTGGACAATCCGCGCTGGTAAAGAGCATAAGCATACATGACCGCCATGTGACTGAACATAGAACCATTCTCTTTGTTCCCATAAGCAAATCCGAAAGCCCGCCCCAAGTCAGGCAATACTTCGCTGAAATCTGTATTCAGACGGTAGCCGCCAACCCTGACATCATACAAATATCGATCTACGGACCGAACAATTTCATCTGCCTGATCGTTGGTGGCAACCCCCCCCATCAAGGCGAAAACCTGGCTTGTCAGGGTCATACGCACGCCTTTTGGAAAGTCACCTTCCATCCGCATTCCTTTATTGTCATAATAGCCATTGAACCAGCCAAACCCAGCAGAATCTGTCAGCCATTCCTCAGAGCGGAGATGCTTAATTAGCCAATTCGCCTTGATAACCAGGTCCTTTGCCAAGTCCTTGAGAAGGATTTTTGTTTTCCGTCCAGATACTGTATGAAAACAATTCGTGAAGTATGCAGTCAGCTTAGCTTGCTTGGCTGAAACCGAATTGTAATCCACGCCATTGCTCAACGTATCCAACAATGAAATCATCTCAGAGGCAATTTCCACATCGTGCACCTCAAGTTTTTCCATCGCCAGAACCAATTCACTCAATCGATGTAAATTACCTGCATACATGGCTGTAAAGGCTACACTTTCACCGCGCTCACCAGCCATGTCCATCGCATCATTCCAGTCAGCCCCTTCCAGGAGAATAGAATTATGTTCGCCTACATTAAAAAATGGTACAAGATGCTGCACGAGCAGGTGTTCCAGAATTGTACCTTGGTAAGGTTCGCCAGCAGTTGTCCGTAACATCGTTCCCTGTTCGGGCGTCCAATCTTTATCCAAGAACTTGGCACGACCAGCCAGATGATCTTTAAAATAGACCTGTGATCGTAAAAGGAATGCCAAATCACCGGTTTGATCAATATACAAAACGGTAGACAGTAATGGCCAAACCCCGTGGTCCATCCAGACTCTGGGAATGTTATTACGATCGGCTTTGAACTCACCCGGCTGCAAGCCAACAATGGTGGCATTGCTACCATCCATGCGTACCCCGCCGAAATTATCATAAAGCATCCGGTTTACATCACTGCCTTCCATCATCAACAGCGTTAATATGTCCTGCCATAAGTCGCGCCAACCGCGTCCACCGCGCCCATAATCATGATAGGGCAAGAAAGAATTTCCGAAAATTCTGCGCAAAACCGGTTGGACCGTCACCCAACGCAACCAGCCATCGTAGCGCTTATTCCCGGTATAAACGCGCGGAACCTCAATTTTGGAGTTCCAATACGTTTTTGTTTTCTCAAACCAGGTCTCAAAGCGATGCAAAGTGCCATATTCCTGGATAATGCGTACCGTATCATCTGCGCTCATGATAGCCATAACAAGGACAAACGAGCAGCTCTCTCCTGGTAGTAATGATACATCGCGAAAGCGTAGACCTCCTACGGATTCGTAACCATCTACACTCATCCCGGATCGAAAATCTGGTTCACGCGATTGGACGATAGCCTGTGGCCAGTCCAGGCTGCCTCCCTCACCAATGAAATCTTCCACGATCGGGAAAAAACCTCGCGGCGGGTTACCATCCTCTTCCACACCCAAGACCGCGTACGTAAGGGTATTGGGTTGGTGACCGCGTTCGTCAAAAGAAAGTGTCGGTCTGACAAGCACTCCATAAGTCCCACAAAAAGTGCGGTGCAAGAGAGAAGTCACGTGTCTGTGGTCTCGTAAGTTGTCCGCCGAACGACCATACATAGGTATAGCAGCAGTTGGAGTAAACTTCAATTTATTGACTGATAGATTGGTAATCGTTACTTTCATCAACTCCACTCTATCATTGCTCGCCGGTACAAAACTGGTAATTTCCGCCTGAAGACCAATTTGTGTGTTTTTCCGTGTAACACGTTGCCAAAGCAAACCCACCTCAAGGAACGATTCTTCGTCCGCATCGGTAAAGTGATGAGAGACCTGCATGGCACTATTGCCTGTGGCAGACCATGGTTCAGCACTGGCTAACCTGATCCAAAAATTACGTGCAGAACGCGAATCGTGCAGATTTTCAACAGAAACAGGTGGGGTCAGAAAGGAATTGTGGTCAGCCTTGATATCCCCATGCAAAGTAGGTGTGATCGCAGAGAAAATTCCCGCTTCATTGCACAACGGTAAATAAAGTGAACTAAAACGATGAGGGTTGGTCAGGCAGAAAGTGCCGTCATCGTCGATAAATTTCCATCCGGAAACATCTGTTTGCGTCATAGACTCTCCAATTGTTTGGAAAAATTAATTCTATCCAAAATACACATCGATCTGGCGAATCTGCTGATCGCGAACTTTTTGCGCATATGGCGCCGAAATGACATCCCCGGTCAGTTCAAGGGCGTCTGCATCAGCAGGATGCAAAGTGATGGAATGGATGACACAACTTGGATCGAACGTATTTCGCCGGTTGGGGTTATGGTAAATTATCATGGTACTTCCAAGGAATTTAGAGGATAGCATATTGTCTTTATTGAACAACCAGCCCGGAAGTATCGGTTTGAGCGACAGGCAGAGCTGACCTCCTTGCATAAAGAAAGGTTGTTCACCGGCCATCAAGCACCTCCACATACTGATAAATTCGGCAGTGGCGCCACTAAGCCGGGCGACGAATCCTGTTCCATGCATTAATTCATCCGGGTGAACACTACTGACGAGAAAAGAAGAGTTTTCCAAAATACTGCGTCCATAAACTTTAGGGTCAAGGAAAGGAATCAAAGCAACTTTGAAATCCTCAAAAAATTCTTCGTAAAGCCCTGCACGCAAGACCTCCAATAAGTACTTATATTCCATGTGAAGCCAGATGGATTCGTTTTCTAGCCAGCCTGGCGTAAAGGCGCGTGCCCGACCGACATCCATGGACAAAGTCTCCAGAGGTGCATTGACTTTATACATTTTCAACTTCCGGTCATAAAGAGGACTTTCTTTCACCTTCTTATAAAGCTGCTTTGCTGCAGATCTTTCCGACACACTCATCGCCCTCACTATTCCTTCCAAGAAAAGTGGTAATGCTTGAGGCGTGAATCGCTTGGCGCGGATATATGGCCGCCCCTGGCAGTCAGTTTTTTGGTTACCATTTTTATCTGTCAAGAGGGCAAATTCATCAACTCGATAGGCAAAATAAGTCGGGGGCATGTTGTCATTCAATGAAAGGGCGCGCTGAATCCCTGCATCGACTTTGGTCTTGAAAATCCCTAAAATTCTTTCCAATTCGGCGTAATCGAGGCTGTCCTCCGCACCATCCAGCCCCAGGCGAATGCTGGCACGATAATTCTCTCGGGCCAAAGAAACATTATCCCAATATAGGTAATCGCGCTGATCTAAAACTTCCACTTTAGAATGGTTGATTTCCTTGACGATCCGGCGTAAGAAGTGGGTTATTTCCACTGGTAGAGGCAATTTTCCCACCTTTTCATCTTTCAGGATATCGCGTAGGAATTTGATCAGCCTTTTAAGGGCGTAGGTTTCCGGCATGGATGAACCAAACAACCCCGGTAAACCATTCAAGGCATCATACCAACCTGGACGGCCAGCCTCCATTTCAATTCCCATCCCCCAGGGATCAAGCGTTGCAAATTTGATGATTGCCAGGCTGAGGAGTTTGGCAAACAGGTTGCAGCGATAGATCGCC
Source organism: Anaerolineales bacterium (assembly GCA_050014055.1). Taxonomy (GTDB): domain Bacteria; phylum Chloroflexota; class Anaerolineae; order Anaerolineales; family Villigracilaceae; genus UBA877. The sequence goes on from JBEKEB010000103.1 coordinate 11,992, forward strand.
CCCGTTCCATGCCCAACCCGTGCCCAGCAAGAGTCTCTACCCCATGTGGAGATCAAGGATGCCTTCTTATGATCTTCATTAGGACTGCCCAACTGGTGCGGTTTTCCATCAAGAAGAATGTATTCCCGGGAGCGAGGAGGAACAACCATCTTATAGTCATAAAAAGGCAAATCTTTGCCGGAAAATAGCAGGTCGTGCTGATGATCCGGGTAAACATCCAGGTAACTCTCGATCAAATCAAGATTATAAGTCCAATGGTCGACCCAATAACCCTCACCAAAAGTCGCATCCATAACTTGGTTGCTTATTTCCAACACATTATCTATAAAAGCCTGAGTTCCCTGCAAAAAGTGAACGGTATTCTCTCCAAGTTCCTTGAGCAAACCACCCGGAGTAAAAGGTCTGGAAAGCAGGTCGCGCAGCCTGGCTGGGTCTTCGACAAATGACAACAATTCATTCAATTTTTCAGGTGGAACTGTAAAATGACTTCCAAGCAAAACCAGCGGATTATATCCATCCAATTGAATCAAACTTATAAATGCACGGATATTAAAATCGCCCACAGCTGGATTAAACCAAACTTCATCACGACGGTTTTGGTTTATATCCCTATAACTGCCATTACCTTGTGAAAAAAATTCTGGTGTCAGGGAAAAGACATTGTAATCGCGTTCCAAGTCGCCAAGTTTACGCGAATAAACATGAAAGACTTTTGTCGATTTTCCTCTTCCAAATAAAATCGGCCAGCCCCCGCGCAGGACATTGTCAAGGAACGTCTGGCGGCAATACGCATCGAAGGCTGGCTCTCGGGTGCGGCATTCCATGGCATCGGTCAGATTCCGCACTAATTCGTTTGCCTCGCTGCGTTTCCTGTCCAGGTAGACCTCTCTGCCAAGAGTTGCAGCCCGGGATTCGATGGCTTTCAGAGAGCTGGCGTGGCCAAAGATGCTGTTTATCCGCAAGGATTCGCCCGGCCCCAATTCTGCTTGCACCCCTGTGAAACCGCAAGGTGTTCGACCGCAGGAGGTCTGCTTCCCGGCGAGCAATTCATCCAATCCTTTTTTGAAAAACGCCTCCGGCACACTAAAAGTTGTATTCTGCCCAAAGACCGTTATCGGATCTAGAATGGCCGGAAGGATCTTTGAACCATCCGAGCTATCCTGGAATGCCAGCATGAAATGTCCGGCCTCGAATGAATTCACTTCCGAAGTATCTGCCACGCTTGCCCTCAGGCGATAAAAAGGAATATTTTGTTCAAGGTTATAGACCTCCATCCATGCTTCCACCGTCCGGCCAATATCTTTCAGGATCCGGTCATTCAAACCGAATGGTATCACTGCTGGGAGACCGTCCAGCATTTCAAGGCTCATGGCCTGGTTGGATTGATTTGTCACCTCTACTTTGCGCACCAGCCCGCCGATGGCTTCGCCAGGAAGCAGGAAATAGAGCACCTTTATTTGCAAGCCGCTTTCCGGATCGGTTTCCTCCAATGCAAGTTCGTTGGTACCAATAACCATTTTCTGCAAAGCAGGCCCACGCGCAAATGGTTCGTGCAACACCAGTCTTGTTTTAAGCATAATCCGGATAAAAGTACGAAAGCCCAAAAAAGATGTCAATTGGTAAGCGCGATTGGCAGGTTGGAATTCCACAATAGGCTTATCCTTATTTTCCACCCCAAAACTGGCAATCGCTTGACCGCGGTTAACGAAAAAAAACCACAATGGAACTTCCATCGGTCCAGCAATGCCTGGCAAAAAGCTGGAAAAGGGTCGCATATTCTGATAATCTTCTACCCGACTTGCTCATTTTAGTGTCCCGAAGACAACTGATCTAGCACTACTCAAAGGAGTCTCAGGGACCTCAGCATTCAATTTTGGTCACTTTCCCACATGACCGTTAGTGTCCTGAAAATT
>JBEKEB010000104.1:0-17553 GCA_050014055.1 Anaerolineales bacterium
GGGATTCGGGTTGAAGAAAATAGCTGGAGTTGTGGTCGGAGCGATTGCCCTGGTAGCTGGCCTGATCCTGACCCTTAGCAAAAAAACCAAATAAACCGCCATATAAAACAGCCCGGGTTCGATAAACATTGTAAAACCGGCTTTTCGGGATAAGGCATCCCGTTTATCACCGTTTATCTTTGGAGAATTTGTATTTTATAACATTCTCTTAGGGATTATCCCACCGGTCGTTTGCATGTAGGTGCGATACTGATCACCGAAGCGATCCAGCATCATCTTTTCCTCGGCGCGTGAACGCAGGAAATAGAACAGGATGAAGAAGAGCAGGTTGAGCGGACCGGCCAGCCAGTTTTGCATTAAAAGAATCTGCGCAATCGCCCAGAGCAACTGGCTGAGGTACATGGGGTGGCGGATTAGGCGGTAGATGCCATCCGTCACCAGGGCATGATCGGCACGAATCTCGAGCGAGGGCGACCAATTGGTCTTGAGGTCGAAATGGGCACGCCAGAAGACGAAGAGCGATGAGGTCAGCACGAGCAAACCGCAAAAGCCCAGCCAGGTTGGCAGGCGATAATTGGCAAAATCCAGCCAGTGGGTAAGTGAATAGATCAGCGGGATAACCCCGGCCACAACTGTCAGCAGTACCAGCAGGATATTTTCGGTGAGGGAGACATGCTGCTCGGTTTTCACGCTGGCTTTGGCGGTCTTCTGGTAGGGGAAACGGATCACCGCCTGGGCGATCATGCCCGCCCAATAGGCAAGCTTATAAATTATGGTCATGGATTTTCCTGAGGGCTAGTCCAAATAATACGATCTGGCAAGACACGATGGGGGAAAGGGGGAATGGGAAAAGGAGGTTACCATTCCCTTCACTCATTTAAAGGCCTTCATTCTTACGGCGATGTAAATGGCGAAAAAGACGGCAATGAGGGTACCGACAACGATGGCGAAGGTTTGTTTGAATGAGTCGACCGGATACAGGCCGGCCAGGACCATGCCAACCCGGCCGAACACGTCGCCGCACAGCAGAACGATGGCGATACAGGCAGCAGCGCGCCGCATGGTCAGTAGAAACAGTCCGCCGAGGAAATAGAATGCTCCCAGCGCCACGCCCAGAATGGTGGAGAGGCTGGCGGTGGAGGTACTGACCTGCCCGATAAAATTGTGCGTGAAGCCGGTGGCGACTTCAGCCAGGCCGAACAGAATCATCAGGATGGCGACGATCAGGATTCCCAAGGGGCGGTTTTTGCCTGCGGCTGGCTTATCTGGGATAAACTGGTTCATGCTTTGCTGCTTCTCACAGATGACCGGGGACCAAAGAACAAGGACTGAGTAGCCCTACTCCCCCCTGTGTTTCCCCGTCACCTGTTCGATGGAAATGCACCATAAGCGGATCTTGGAAAATGTCTCAGCATCAAATTCCCATTCCTTCCCGGAATAATGCAGCATGACCTGTTCCATGGCAGCCCTTCTGCCGACCTGATCCGTGATCTCATGGACCGTGCCAAACCCGATCACGCTGGAAAAGGCCTGGCCCCACTTGCAGGCCTGCTCATCCCGGATGATATGGACATCATGCTCCATTTCAAAACAGACGCGCGGGTTGGCGGTCATGTAATTGATCTTCATGCCTTCGTCGGCGGTGTGGAAGTAAACGGATGTCCCATCATAGCCAAAGGATAGCGGGACAACATACGGACGATCGCCCTGGCATAATCCGAGGTGGAAGACCCCGGCAGCGCGAATGATCTGATCGATGGCTTCCCGGCTTTGAATTTCCCTATCAGTACGACGCATAGCATCTCCTTAAATGCTGATTTACTAAAAACTTTCAAGATTTGAACAATCCAGGGCGAATTTTTGAAACCTCTGCCCGGCCTTAATCTGCAAGTGCCAAGATGACGGCTTGCTCCAACGTCATGACCTTTCCCTTGGCCTCGACGGCCTGACGGGCCGGCTCATCCAGACCGGCATGGATGAGCATGAAATCCTGGTCCACATCCGCCTGCTCGTTGGCGGGACGCAGACCGCCGGACTTCTGGCCCAAACAGTCAACCCAGGCGTAGAGGCAGGCGGCGTGCTCCAGCCGGCCTTCCGCCACTGCCAGGCTGGCCAGGCCTTCAATTATAAATCTCACGCCGCCGATGTTTTGGTTGCCCTGCACCTGGCTGAGACTATCCACAAACCCCCGGTGCGCTTCCACGATCAGACCCTGCCGCAAGTTTAAATAGGCCAGGTCGACACGCGGCCAGATATTTTCGCCCGAGCGGCCAAGTTTGTCGTTCAATGCAATACTTTCCAGGTAGGAAGCGCGGGCCAGAACCGGATCCCCCAGCCGGAAGGCCACCCGCCCGTAGACATCCAAGCTCTCGACCAGATCATGTTTGAGTTCCAACCACCGCTGGATGGCCAAGGCCTCCTCGATGAGCTGCCGGGCATTGGCATAGTCGCCTTTGCGATAGTCCAAGGTGGCCAGGCTCTTCAGCCGCAGGGCGACATTGGCCTGATCACCCGCCTCCCGGCAAAGCGCCAGGCTTTCCTCCATAAATGCCGCGCCATCCTCGCCAGTCCCCGACGCCATATACCCCAATTGTGCCAGGACACGCGCCTGGCCGACTTTATCACCCACCGTCCGAAATAAAGCCAGGCTTTCCTCATATAATTTTCGCCCGATGGTTGCTTCACCCTGGTTGGCAGTGATATAGCCCAGTTGGTACAGGCTGACAGCTTCCTCCCTCCGGTCCCCAAGGTCACGGGCAAGCGCAAGGCTGGTTTCCACACAGACCCTGGCATGCACCGGGTCGCCCAGGTAACAAAAAAGGATGTTACTCTTAATCTCCAAGGCCTGCACCCGCAGCCGGGACAATGCCTGTACTTCGGGGCGATCGAGAAAGCGGTCGATCCAATCGTATTGTTCCCGGACGTGCCCGCGTTGAACCCAGAAAAAATCGGTCTGGATGACCAATTGGAGCCCAGCTTCGACATTGGTTGCCAGGGCCCATTCCAGCATGAAGCGCAGGTTATCCATCTCATCGTCCAACCACCTCAGCCATACGATCGGATTGGTACCTGCCATGCCGGCAGCGGCCTGCCCTGAGAATGCGGCATAATACGCCAGGTGACGATCACGCAAGGCAGCCACTTCGCCGGCCTGGGAGGCCTTACCGGCGGCATATTGGCGGACGGTCTCCAGCATGCGGTAGCGCAGTTTCCGGCCGCGAGCACGCTGCACCAGCACCAGGGATTTGTTGACCAAGCCTTCCAGCAGTTCCAGGATGTCAGCTCCCGGCAGAGCCAGGCTGGCGCAGACGGCTTTGGCGGCTGCCAGGCTCCAACTTCCGGCGAACACTGAGACAGCCCTGAGTAATTTCTTTTCGGTCTCCGGCAGCAGGGTATAACTCCAATCAATGGAGGCACGCATGGTTTGCAGTCTGACAGGGGCGGTACGGTCGCCGCCACGCAACAGTTGAAAGCGGTCATCCAGCTCACCGGCAATCTCTTCGATATCCATTACTTTGAGACGTGCGGCGGCCAACTCAAGGGCCAGCGGGATGCCGTCCAGCTGGCAGCAAATCTGCAAAACGGCGCGGGCGTTGTGTTTGTTGAGATCGAAAGCAGGCAGGGCAGATTTGGCCCGGCGGGTGAACAGGTCAACAGCTTCATACTTCAGTAATTTAGAGGGATGGAGGGCCTGGTCAGGCTGGGGGAAGGACATGGAGGGTACCAGATAGGTGCATTCTCCGGCGATGCCGAGCGCTTCACGGCTGGTGGCCAGGATCTGTAAGTTTGGACAGCGTTGCAGCAGGGCGCTGGCCAGGGCTGCGCAGGCAGCCACCAAATGCTCGCAATTATCCAACACCAGCAGCAGCCGCTTTGCACACAGGTAATCAACCAGCTCTTCCAGCTCGGTGCGGGCCCGGTCCGGGTGCAGATCGAAGGCAGCTGCCACGAACTGCGTTACCAGTTCCGGCTCGGAGAGTGAGGCCAGCGTCACCAGCCAGGTACCTTGCAGGTAGTTGTCCTGGCAGGCATGGGCAGCCTGCAAAGCCAGGCGGGTTTTGCCGATACCGCCGGTACCCGTGAGGGTCACCAGACGATTACCCGGGTCGGCCAATATCCGGCCGATCTGTTGCAGCTCGTTGTGCCGGCCAATGAAGGGGGTCAGAGGTGCCGGGAGGTTGTGCAGGCGGGCTACTGCCAGAGCCTGGAGATCCAGTAGGCCCAATTCGCTGGCGCGCTGGATGGCTTCCTGGCGGCTGCCGACGCCCAATTTGGCATAGATCCGGCGGGTATACCATTTGATCGAATTGGGGGCAAGCGTGAAGGCTGTGGCAATCTCACGGTCATACAAGTCGCCGGACAAGCGTGCGAGAATCTCGCGTTCCCGGCGGGTGAGCTTTTCTGCCAGAGGAGGAAAACGGTCGAAGGGGGATTTATCCATGCCGACGCCACCATTATTAACAGAACCCGGTGCTTTTTTAACTGCCATATTACCAACCCTGTTTGCGGAACGAGTATTGCTATTCGATTGGCGTGCCATGATTTGGAATGAAGGCTGCAAAGAAGGTTTGTAGGTTTCTGGTCAAGCTGCCGACACGACAACAGTAAAAAAACCTCCCGTGCTGGAGTTTTCAACCAGAAATCTTATTTCATTATAAGACAATTACACGATTTATCAAGAACCTATTATTGGCTCAAATTCCTGCCCAAAACCCTGCCTGGGGGAGGATGGCGAGAGAAGTCCAAATTTGTATTCCGTAAATGCATTTCACAGTGATTGGATGGAGTAGAATCAAGGGAATAAAATCTGGAGGCGGCTCATGCAGCTCAAATGGTTCGGACAATCCTGTTTTCTTCTGACCTCTCAGGCAGGCACGCGGGTGCTGATGGATCCCTTCGGCAAAGGATTGGGGTACGCCGTCCCGGATGTGCAGGTCGATATCGTCACCACCAGCCACAACCACTTCGACCATAATAATATCGCGGCGGTCAAGGGAAATTTTATTCATATCGACACGCGCGGAAGCTATACCCATAAAGACATCGGTATCAGCGGGACGCTGACCTGCCACGACAAGGTGCAGGGAGCCAGGAGGGGCAGCAACGTGGTCTTCACCTTCCAGGTGGATGGGCTGCGGGTGTGTCATTGCGGCGACCTGGGGCATGTGCTTACGCCGGAACAGGTGAACGGGATCGAGAAGGTGAATGTATTGCTGGTGCCGGTCGGCGGTAACTTTACGATCAACGCGGCCGAGGCGCTAGAGGTGTGCCACCAACTGAATCCCGCCATCACCATCCCGATGCATTACCGCACGCCGGCGCTAGGACTAATGGGGCTGATGTTCGCGCGGGTGGATAAATTCCTGGCTCTGGCGGGAACACCCGCCCGGGAGCTGCAGGAGCTAACGGTGGATCAGGCCAGCCTGGCAGAGAATGCCGGGATCATTGTCACGAAATACAAGCAATGAGCATCATTGCCCTATATTCTGCATGGCCGCCTCTTGTCCTACACCCACTACCCAATTATCAATTTCCTCATCCCTGATTACACAAACTCCGCCAAGGTTGTGTCAAATGCCCGCCGACTGAGTTCTTCCAGTGGCAATCCGGCCAGCTCCCCGGCCATCACCTCGACCGCCCAGGGACCGGTATAGCCCATACCCTTTACACATTTGATCAACCCCTGGATATCGTACTGGCCTTCCCCGCAGAACCTGCGACCGGATGGGTCATCGTCCGGGTTGCCGGGCAAAATACCATCATTCAGTTCCACGTTGAGCAAATACTTGAGGGGGATCCGGCGAACCTGCTCAAACGTCCAGCCCTGATGCACAACCTGGTAAATATCGATGATCAGGCCGCCGTTCCTGGCCCCGGCCGATTCCACCAGCTTGACGGCATCCGGGAGGTTGTCGAGCATGGCGCAGCCCATCACCTCGAAACCGATCGCCGCCCCGTACTGCTCCGCTTCCTTGCATAGTCCCGCAAAGGCCTCAACCAGACGCGGCATGGGGACAACCGAGTTGTAGAAGTCCCCGATCTTGACGTGTCTGGCATGCAACGCGGCGGAGGCCTCCAACAGCCTTTTCTTACGGCTGTCGGATTCACCTTTGCGGGCACCCTCCAGGAACCAATCCGTTAGGAATTCCAGTTCCAGGTATTGCATGCCGTTATCATCCAGGATCGCTTTCATTTCCTGGAGCGTGCGATGCACCAGGATATGCTCCAGGTCGGTGTGCCAGATGCCGAGGCCCTTAAACCCGGCGTGTGCGGCTGCTTCCACCCGGTCCTTGAAATCGAAGCGGCTGATTTCGGCCTGCCCCGGGAAGATCCCAGCGGTTGTCCAATATAGACACATCAGTTCCACAGGGTCCATCTTATTTTCCGCTTGAGAGCCATTCTGCCAATCTGAAGAGATTCGAATGCTTATTTTGGGGGGATTGCTTACCCTTCGGGTATGCTCCGCGATCGTCGGGAAGAACGCCCTCCTCACAATGACACTGTCCTCGCAATGACACCCAGAAAAGACTCTCTTCATTCTAAAATCAGCTGCAGCCGAAAAGATGATCAGACTGAGCGACTATAAAACTGCCCAGGCAAACTTTTGGATCGCCTGGATATGTTCCTGCGGTGTCTTGAAACCTTTGCTCATAGTGTTGAATGAAAGATGCGTAGCGCCCGCTTCCTGCCACTCTCGCATGGTCATCTCCCAGACCTTGGGATCGCCCGAATCATACGAAATGCGCGCCTCCAGGTCGACCTGGCTGCGGGTGCGCCCGGCTTGCTCCAGAAAGCGCTCCAGCTGGGCCAGGGCGGGTTTTGCCTCCGCGGCGCTACGGGATAAAGCGATCCAGCCATCCCCCAGGCGGGCCAGGCGGCGCAGGGCGGCTTCGGCGCTCCCGCCAAACCAGACCGGGATGGGGCGCTGGACCGGCAGCGGGTTGAGGCCGGCATCCGGGATGGTGTGCCATTTCCCTTTGAAGTCCACCAGCGGCTCGGTCCACAGCCGCCGCATCAGTACCACCTGTTCCTCGATGCGTTTGCCGCGGTTGTGGAAGTTCTCGTTCAAGGAGGTATATTCGACCTCGTTCCAGCCCAACCCTATGCCCAGGCGCAAGCGGCCGCCGCTCAACACATCCAGCGAGGCGGCCTGCTTGGCCACCAAGGCAGTCTGTCGCTGCGGCAGGATGATGACACCGGCAGCCAGCCCCAGCTTGTGGGTGACCGCGGCCAGGTAGCCGAACAGGACGAATACTTCGTGGAAGGGAGTCAAATAGGTATAAGGGCCTGACCAGCCGCCGGGCCGCTGCGGGTTGGCGCCCAGCACGTGATCATAGGCCAGTACATGGCTGAAGCCCAGTCCCTCGGCCGTCTGAGCATAATCGCGGATGGCAGCCGGGTCATTGCCGATTTCGGTTTGTGGAAATACTACACCAATTTGCATAGCGACTCCTTTAGATGCTTTCTTATTTTCTCTTATAAGTCCGGGAAAATAGCGCACGGATCATGGCGGATGAAGAGGATAGCTAGCAATTCTTTAGGGGTTTCATCACGGGGCGTCATCAGGGGGTTATTGTGGCGGTTGGAGGGGTCCCGGTCACGGTTGGGGTGACGGGAGGCAGGGGAGTTACGGATTGAGTCATAAATATTGGCAGCAATGTCCACGTGGGGGCCTTTGTGCTGGTCGGTAACATTGTATATGTTGGAACCGCTGTCCGGGTGGGAGTGGGTGTCATGAAGGGCGTATTCGTAACGATTGGCGTTATCGCAGCAGTGCGCACGGGCAAAGGAATACCGGTTGGCGGCGGGATAAGAAAACTGAGATAGGGTGGCAATTTCAGGCCCGGAATGGAATATCCAAAATGCAACATAGCCACAACGCCGATACAGACCACTACCAGCAAGGCCATGAGGATTAAAAGAATTTTCTGGAACCATTTCAAGCCAGAACGTTCCGGGGGTTGTTGAAGGTCATTTATCATCGAATTTGTTTCCTTTTGTTTTGCCAAACAATAAAACGGGCGGATCGAAGTTATCCAGAAACCAGAGAGATTACTGAAGTGACCGGTGAGACTGCCTGATACAATTATTGCATCATTTCTGAAAATGCGCCACTGCTATGGAAAACATCTGCCAATCCAATTTTTTGAAACGCCTCTTTACCATCTCACACTCACATATATTTCTCCCGGATGCTGTTTAAATGGTGGATCTCATGACCGGTGATCATCCAAGCTAGGGCGCGCACACTGATCCGGTTCCCGTCCACCTTACCGATCCGAGCAAGCGCAGCAGCATCCAGGCTGTTGAAGAAAGCCAGCGTGGCCTGGCGAACCGCCGCATATTCTTCCAGGATCGAGGCGATATCCCGATCGTTTGCCCTGGAATTTGGCACATATTCCTCCTGTTCGAACCCAGACAAAGCGGTGGCATCGTTCCGGGCAAAGCGCAAGGCCCGGTAACAAAAAATGCGCTCAGTATCCAGGATGTGAAGAATGATTTCCTTAATCGTCTATTCACCTGACTTCCAGCGGGTTGCCAGTGCTTCCGGCGGAAAGGCCAGGAGGAATTCCTGCGTGGAAACAAGAGCTTTCTGTAAATGATCTAATACCAGGCCATCCTGCGGCACTAGGTCAATGTACATGCGCGCATAGGACGCATATTCGCTTTCAGTGGGTTTCTGGATCTTTTGCATATTTACTTCCTCCCATTGACCTCATCCGGGGTAGGGCGGCGGATAGTATCGTCTTCACCATCCTCTTCATCGACAGCGGCAGTCAGCCGTTTCCGGAGGGTAGTTACCAATGCATTTTGGTGGAGGGTTTCTTCCAAGCGCTGGCCTGAATCTGTCTCGAGAAAGCGTTCCTGCCCGCGCGGGTGAAGCGACCTGACATCCGGCAACGCTGTTCGCTCCACGGTCAGTACTTCCCTGCCAGCCAGAGTAGAAAGAACGCGCTTCAATTCATCCATCTCCTTATTCTGGTTCTCCAGCGTCTGCATGATGAGGGCGTGCATTTCCGTAACATGCGTATGATCCTCGGTGGCGCGCTTTTCCTGCAATTCCGCAATTTGTTTCTGGCGGGCCTCGGAGATGGTTGCATACAGCAACACGATCGAACTCACCGCCACGCTCATAACGTTGAGATAACTATTCACCGCCAACACCAGCTTAATTCGGTCCGCGTAGATGATCAATGGGATGAGCAATGCCATAGTAAGCAGGATCACGAATCGAAAGGTCAGAAAACGCACCGGTAAAGGCAGAATATACCGGTCCAGCAGGTCGTTAACCCGGTCGATAGTCTTTTTCAGCCTGGTTGTCATAGCGATGATAGCTCCTCTTTTTTCAAACTTTCCGGCAAATCTGTTCTCATTCGCCGCACCATGCGTGGCTACTCCGCATCCAGGAAGAACAAATCGATACCAGAATAATTCAGCTTGGATAGGCAGAAATTCCGTGAATATAATTTTACACCCCCTTTCAGGCGTGCAACCTAGATTTAATCCCGCGCAGGCGGTTCTGGTTGTGGTGCATATAATAAGCCTCTACCCGCCGCAAATACGCTGGGCAGAGGATTATTATTGGGATATCTTCAAGTATTTATGGGGTGGTAAAACTCTCATACGCCATCCAGTCGCTGGGACCGTTGGCACCGTTTGTCCTGATGCGCCAGTACAAAGGTGTACCGGCCGGCAGGTTGGAACCCGGAGTATAGGAAGAAGCGGTTGAGGAGACCGAACCGTTTACGAGCAGCGATGAAAACGAAGTGACCTTGGAAACCTGCAGGGTGTAACCGGTGGTGCCGGAGACCTTGTTCCAGCTGAAGGTGGGTTTCAGGCTGGCAACCGTCACGGCCCCAATCGGCGCTATGGCGACGGGCGGACTTATCTTGGTCCGGAAGGTACGGGCGGCTGACCAGGCGCTGCACTCGGCATTCGTATTGCAGGCCTGCACATGCCAGTACCAAGTGGTGTTGGACGGCAGGGCAGTCGCGGGAGCGCCGCTGGAATTGTAGGTCTGGCCATACCCATTCTGGGTCAGGATTGGGCTGGAGAAACTGGCATGGACAGCGATCTGCAGGACATAGTGGTCGAAGGCTGCTGCTCCCTGGGGGATACTTGTATCAGACCAATCCAGCAGGGGCGTGTAGCTGCTTACCAGGGTGTTGCTAGGCGGAGCCAGCAGGCTGGGTGTGCTGGGCGGGTTGCCGGTAGTATAAGTGCTGAAGTCTGACCAGGCGCCCGGGCCATTGGCCCCGTTGGCACGCACATGCCAGTAGAGGGTCAGGTTGCGGGGCAGGCTGGAGGTGGGAATATAGTTCATGCCGGTGGCTGTCCAGGTGGAAACGACCTGGGTGAAGATGTTGTTCTTGGAGAATTGCACGTTGTAACTGGTCGCATTCGGAAGAGGGTAGGTTGGCATGTTCCAGGTTAGATTGGGGCGAAGGTCCTGAGTCGAGCCGTCGGCGCTCAGGCCAAGCGGCGCCGGTAGGGCAGTCCGGAAGGTGCGGACGGAGGACCAGGCGCTGCACTCGGCACTGGTATTGCAGGCCTGCACGCGCCAGGAATACGTGGTGTTGGGTAGCAGGGTAGTTGCCGGAGGGGTACTTGAATTATGTATCTGGCCAATCAAGGTCTTGGTCACGAACGGGCTGGAGAATTCGGCATTGTCATCTACCTGCAGGACGTAGTGGTCGAAGGCTGCTGCTCCCTGGGGGATACTTGTATCAGACCAATCCAGCAGGGGGGTGTAGTTGATTGTAAGGGCATTGCTGGCCGGGGTAAGTAGGCTGGGTGTGCTGGGCGGGTTGCCGGTAGCGTAAGTGCTGAAGTCTGACCAGGCGTCTGGGCCGTTGGCCCCGTTGGCACGCACGCGCCAGTAGAGGGTCAGGTTGCGGGGCAGGCTGGAGGTAGGAATATAGTTCATGCCGGTGGCTGTCCAGGTGGAAATGACCTGGGTGAAGATGTTGTTCCGGGAGAATTGCACGTTGTAACTGGTTGCATTCGGGAGAGGGTAGGGAGGCATGTTCCAGATAAGGCTGGGACGCAGGTCCTGCGTCGAGCCGTCGGCGCTCAGGCTAATCGGAACCGGCAGGACCGTCCGGAAAGAGCGCACCGCAGACCAAGAGCTGCAGGCACCCAGGCTGTTGCAGGCCTGTACGTGCCAGTAATACTTGGTGTTGGGGGTGAGATCGCTGGAAGGCGTGAACTCAGATGGAAGGATATCCGGTTCATCCAAGACAAGGTCAGTGACGGCGGGATCCGTCCCGACCTGGAGATAGTAATGGTCTGCGAAAGCAGGATTGCTCCAATCCAGCCGGGGGGTGTAGCCGGTCACCAGGGCATTATTGGCGGGGGAAAGCAGGGCAGGCACACCGGGCTGGCCCGGAACGACAGTGCTGGTGGGGGTGCGCGTGAGAGTGGGCGTGCGCGAACTGGTGGGGGTGCGTGTCGACGTGGCGGTGGGCGTGTCCGTGCGTGTGGCTGTGCTGGTGGGCGTGAACGTGATAGTCGGCGAGGAAGTAGGCGTGCGTGTATTGGTGGGGGTGCGCGTTGCCGTGGCCGTGGGTGTATCGGTGCGGGTGGCTGTGCTGGTTGGAGTGAAAGTGATGGTTGGCGTATAGGTAGGCGTGCGCGTGCCAGTGGGGGTGCTGGTCGACGTGGCCGTGGGTGTATCGGTAGGCGTGGCCGTGTTGCTAGGCGTGAACGTGTCAGATGGAGTGAATGTGGTCGTCGGCGTAAATGTGATGGTCGGTGTAAATGTGTTGGTCGGCGTGAAGGTAATGGTGGGCGTGTTGGTGGGGGTGCGCGTTATTGTAGCCGTGGGTGTATCCGTACGTGTGGCGGTATTAGTTGGGGTAAATGTGATTGTTGGCGTAAGTGTGATGGTCGGCGTGTTGCTGGGAATGGAAGTCGGAGGCGGCTGCCAACCAGCGGGATGCCAGCCCTCATCTTCCAACAATCCAGTGGTGACCGGGCCGGGATTATGGTTTGCCGATCCAGGAGCGATCGCATAGACCATCATGCTGTTTACGGTTCCGGCGAAAGTACTGTAATCCAGATGTGAATAACTCGAGCCGCCCGCCCAAGTAGAGGGCGCATATATCTTTACGCGGCTGCCCCCGTTAGCGAAATCGGCATTGCTACCATCGAACCATAGACTATTTGAAGTTAATAACGATCCAAGGACGGTGGAGGGATTGGCATAAGTGGTCAACTTATTCCCGACCGCATCCTCAATAAATGTATCGTAAACAACCGGATATCCTGAATATGCGTAACTGCCTGTCCCTGACGAGTAATTTGCGGACCCAGCAACACCCAGGCCGTGGCCAATTTCGTGTGCGGCAACCGTAACCAGGTCATATTGTCCCGCGGGCGTGTTGCCATCCGTACCGTAGTACCAGGAGAACCCCGAGTTATATGTAATATTATCATCGTAACTTGAAGGAGAAAGGTCGGTTCCATTCAAGGCATTCGCCAGCGCACCAAAGTACCAGGTGTTTGGCTTGGGCTCCCCGCTAAAATTACTGCTAAAATCACGAATGAGCGGCTGCCCACCCGAGTATCCCAGGATGGAAGTGGAACCCAGGTTGGCCCAGCAGGCCTGGATCGTGATCGGGACCGAGGATTGCAGCGTATTGGCCCAAATGGCGGCGGCGGTATTAAAGGCCGTCCTGGCTGCATCCGGGAAAGCGATGCACGCCTGCCCCCATAAATCTTTGCCACCGGCTGCGATAAAAGTGATCGAGAAAGATGCACCGGGTCCATTTCCTAGTGCAGAGACGGCAGGCCCGGGGACCTTTAATCCCTGCATGGCAGGATTGGTATCCACCAACATCACCAGCGGGGCGACCCCGTTGTAAAGGGTGGTCCCATTGGATGCCAAGATTGGTTTACGTGCCAGGGATAAGGGATCCCAACTGAAAGCCGCCGCCCTGCTCACTCCCAGAATAAGCAACAACGAACATATACCCGGCCATAAAAGAAAACTGAAGCGGAAATATCGTCTTTTCATCCACAACCTTGCGAGATTCTCACCTGGGCTGAAATCTTAGATAATTGGTATTATTAGCCGATTTAATTGTAACACTGTTATCCGGGGCGCAAATTTACACTTGGCTGACAACTTTCAGATAATGTTACGGATCGCACAGATCATAGCCGGGATGCCAGATGACCTTTGAGCTTTGTTCGGTCCACCACATCCTGTCCATCCCGCTAATGGTTGCCTCGGGTGTATCCGCTGGAACTGGACTGGTTGAGTAGGGCTGAGGGGTGAACTGGTGCCTGGCCGGGAGCAGCGCCGGATAATAGCCATTTGGACCTCCGAATAAACCATCAAAATGGGCGGTCTATGCTCGATTGAAGGAATCAGTCCTCTATCCAGCTCCTCTGGGAGTACGGAATTGAAAAATTGAATTACGCTCGATCATGGATGCCTGCCCGTCAAGCCCGCCAGAGCCAGCCGTATCACGCGTTTGTATTCTTCGGCGTATTTGAATTGCCTGAATTGGATTATGGCTCTCTCGGCATCTTCTGGAGAGAACCAGGTAGGCTGGCGTTCTTTTTCCTCAGGCGATTGCATGCTCATCACCAAAAGGAGAAAAGCGGCAACATGGTACTCTGTACCTGTATTCCTGGAGGATTGTTTGAAATGGAGAAAAGTGGTCAGCCGCTTATGCAGAATTTGACCGGTTACCCCAGCCTCTTCAAAAGCTTCCCTTTGGCCATGCGCCCTTACCAAAAGGATTTCAATGGAAGTATCCTTCCGCCGGTAGCAAATCGCCGCCGCCTTCTTAACCGGCCCCATGCCCCTTTCGCTTGCCTCACTAATGGCCTATATCTTCCCACTTCTTCAGGCGTCTCCTGTAAAACCAATTTGCCCGGTCCGGACCAGGCCAGCCAGAACCCCGGTTCTGCCTGAGCGTTGGTTGGATTGCACGGGAGGTTCTGCGAAAAGCGGGCCGCAACACAAACGCCCAAACGTCCTTGCGTCCGGCAAGACACGCATGATGCCGATGCGCCGGCGAAAACGAGCAGCTTATTTCTCGGTCAGGCGTTCAATATTCGCGCCCAGGGAACGCAGTTTTTCATCGACCCGTTCGTAGCCGCGGTCAATCTGGCCGACATTGCGGATGGTGGATTTGCCCGGCACGGCTAGGGCTGCCAGCAGCAGGGCCATCCCGGCGCGGATATCGGGGCTTTCCACTTTTTCTCCGAACAACTTGGAAGGCCCGGTAACGATGACCCGGTGCGGATCGCACAAGACAATCTGGGCGCCCATAGCCACCAGCTTATCCGTGAAATACATGCGCCCCGGGTACATCCAGTCGTGGAACAGGACGCTGCCACGCGCCTGGGTGGCCACCGTGATGGCTATACTGACCAGGTCGGTTGGGAAACCCGGCCAGACATTGGATTTGATCTCCGGGATGGCATTTCCCAAGTCCGGCTCGATCTTCAAGCGCTGTTTTGCAGGGACCAAGATATCCGCCCCATCCACTTCCCAGGTTACGCCCAAACGGCGGAAGACGAAGCGGATCATATCCAGGTACTGGTTGCCGGCATTGTGGATGCGCAGCTCGCCGTGGGTGACCACCGCTGCGCCGATGAAACTGACCACTTCGAGATAATCCGGCCCGATCGTAAACTCCCCGCCATGCAGACGTTCAACTCCTTCTATATATAGCGTGTTGGATCCGATCCCGGTAATATTGGCTCCCAACGCATTCAGCATCTGGCACAGGTCCTGGATGTGCGGCTCGGAAGCCGAGTTGCGGATGACGGTTGTCCCGCTGGCAGTTACCGCGGCCATCAAGACATTCTCTGTGGCGGTTACGGAAGCCTCGTCCAGCAAAATATTGGCAGCTTTGAGATGTTTCGCCTTGAAGGTAAACGCCGAGCGGGCGTAGTTTACCTGCGCACCGAGGGCCTTGAGTGCCAGGTTATGGGTATCCAGCCGGCGACGGCCGATCACATCCCCGCCCGGCGGTGGCAGTTGGAAGTCCCCGGTGCGGGAAAGCATTGGGCCGGCCAGCAGGATGGAAGCGCGGATGCGCCGGCATAGGTCCGGGTCCAGGTCGGCCGGCCGCACGCTACGGGCGGCAATCCGCCAGGAACCAGCCCCCAAGTCTTCGAATTTTACCCCCAGACTGGCAACCAGCTTGCGCATATCGTTCACGTCACGAATGTTGGGAACATTGTGCAGGATGACCGGTTCATCCGTCATGAGTATGGCAGCCAGGATGGGCAAGGCCGCGTTCTTGTTACCGGATGGCGTCATTTCTCCTTTCAGTGGTATTCCGCCTTCGATGTGAAACTTCTCCATGGGAGCCTCCTGCGTAGGATGATCTTCCTACGCATACCTGGTTCTTTCTCAATTCTAACTCATTCCCATGCCCTCGCAGCAGAAATATCGAAATCGGAGGACATTTCGGCGATTACTGCGAACTGGCCGAAGACCCTAATTACCCCCCCTTACAACCTTTTCTGCTCCTTTTCGTAATCATCATAAGATAAATTGGAGGCTGATATGCGTAGAGGTTATAGTTGGCACCGTAGAATGCGTTGGATGAATCGACCCTGGCGGTGGGGCTACCGGCGCCCGTGCTGCTGTCTGTTCTTCACACTGCCGCTCCTGCTGGTCCCCATCCTGGCATTGGCTGTATTGTTACTCCATTTTGCAGGAGTTCACATCTAGACAGGAACATCTCGATAAAAGGGGGAACGAAGGGTGTGCGGACAGCACTGTCGTCCGCCTAAATATCCGATTAAATGCTCTGCTCTCAATAGGATAAAAGCGGGGGGTGTGCATTTTACATATTTGATATAAAATATCCATATATCAAGAGGAGAGATATATGAAGAAAAATCGCGCTTACCTTGTTCCCGTTTTCCTACTTGTCCTGGCAATCTTGGCGTGCAATCTCCAGTCAGCCGGTACAGGGACCAATCCGGGCGCGGCTGCCACGGCCGTGGCGCAAACGGTCACGGCACTGGTCCAGCTGCCCACCCCCGGCAACTCTGCCACTGACACACCCGTCGCTGCAACAGTCATCCCGGCCACGGATACCTCCATCCCCGCGACCCTGGCGGTCCCAACCAATACACCCATCGTCGCGTCGACCCAGGTCTGTGACAATGCCCAATTCATTTCCGAGACCATTCCGGATGGCACCAGCGAGAACCCCGGGGTTGCCTTTATCAAGACCTGGCGGTTGAAGAACATAGGAGCCTGCACCTGGACCACTTCATATAACGTTGTGTTCGTCAATGGCAATGCCATGAGTGCCCCGAGCGCGGTCCCTCTGACGGGGAATGTCGCGCCCGGGCAGGAAGTGGATGTTGCCGTCAATATGGTAGCCCCGGTGACACCCGGGAATTACTCCGGCACATGGACCCTACGCAATGCCTCCGGAGTATTGTTTGGCCTGGGAGCAACCAACGGGCCGTTCTGGATCAAGGTCACTGTTGTCGCACCGACCGCCACCCCAACAGCCACTTCCAGCGGGCCGATAGTACACATTCCGCATATACCGGTCATCCCGATCCTATTCCAACCTTCTGTCAGCCAGGTGGTTACCCAGGTCTCTGTCCCGGCTTCCGGGGCCGGGCATGCAGTGGCAACCTGTCCATCCGGTAGCATAGTCACGGGTGGTGGTTTTGCTGCCAGTCCCAGCTTGTTGGTTTTCAGTACATTTGCCAGCTCCAACAGTTGGGAAGCCGACGCCCAAAACCTAAGCGCGTCTGGCCAGGCGCTGAATGCCTATGCCGAGTGCCTTTCCAACACATCCGGTACCACCCAGCAGGTCTATTCCCAGACGACGGCTTCTGCCAGCGGTATAGGACATGTAGTTGTGAATTGTCCTTCGGGAAGCGTCGTCACGGGCGGCGGTTTTGCTTCCAGTTCCAACTTGCTGGTATACAGCAATTCAGCCAATAGCAATGGTTGGGAGGTGTATGCACAGAATACATCCTCCACCAACCAGCTGGTGAATGCCTATGCCATCTGCCTCTCCGGTACTTCCGGAAGCCCACAGCAGGTGGTGAACCAGGTGAGTGTTGCAGCGAATGGCAACGGACAAAGCGTCAAGGCTTGCCCAGCCTCCACCTATCTGACCGGGGGCGGCTATGCTGGCAACCAGAACCTATTCGTCTACAATGAATCCGCAAGCGGTTCGAGCTGGCAGGTCTATGCACACAACACTTCCGGAGCTTCGCAATTGCTCAATTCGTATGCTATCTGCCTGACGTTGCCATAAAGTTCTT
The DNA here is from genome assembly GCA_050014055.1 of Anaerolineales bacterium. GTDB lineage: Bacteria > Chloroflexota > Anaerolineae > Anaerolineales > Villigracilaceae > UBA877. Next base: position 17,272 of record JBEKEB010000104.1, read on the forward strand.
GGTTCATTGGGCGATACATACCATAAAGCATGCGCATGCAATCGCAACTGCTGGTAAAGGCACGGCAGGGCGGAAGCCTGCATCACGACCAACCACCTTATCGGGGTGCCCCCCGGCATAACTCCTATAAAACAGGGGAGCGTGACTTGCAACGCGCAATCATGCGGGTAACTCACGATCAGTTATTTTCCAACCATGGAGGTGTATCATGAATTGGAACCTGGAGGTCCTGAAGAAATATGCTGTATTTAACGGGAGAGCCCGCAGGAAAGAGTATTAGAT
>JBEKEB010000105.1:0-13607 GCA_050014055.1 Anaerolineales bacterium
TAATCTATGGTTTCTATATAATCGTAGTCCGCGCCGGCATCTGGCGGTACATCCGGTGGGAGAGGCTTATCATGCTCCTTGATATTTGCGAGCACTGCCACACGCCACGGATGAGCCGGACGCGGCAGACAACTGGGAGGCTTTTCGTTATCCTTTTCTTGATCTTGCACTGTAATGGTCATTTTATTTTCCTCGATATAGGATGGTATTCATCTTAGTAGTATACGATAATATACGAAAATAACAAGAGGTGGATGGAGATTTTAAGCTTTCTATCACCTATCAATATCACTGCGCAGCAAACGGTCCAATAAATCGAAATCCACTCTTGCAGTAAGGTCCAGGCTCAGAGGCGTCACCGAAACCTCGTGCCGGACACGCAGGACGTAGGCATCACTGCCTTTGTATTCGTCACCCAGCGAGGCCTCTTCCATATAATCAAGCCTTCCCGGTTCATCCCAGGACTTCCGTTTAGGGGCAACTGGCACGTAGTATTGCTGGCGGGCAACCCGCGTAATCTGCCATGGTGTTTCCTTTGTGGCATCGCAGGGAACATCTACTTTAAGCAGATCCACATCCGGAGGAAAACGCTTCTCCATCAATTGGCGAGCAAAATGCGCAGTGAAGTAGGCTGCGGCTGAAAAGTCGACATCTTTGGAAAGTGACAGGTGGTGCTCCCGGCCGGTCTGTAGGGACATCGCCAGAGATGGGATTCTGTGGGAGGCTGCCTCCAGAGCCGCGCCGACTGTTCCGGAAATGGTAACGCCGGTGGCCACGTTTTCACCATAATTGATGCCGGAGACCACCAGATCGGGAAGCTGAGGCATTATCTCTAATATGCCATGTTGAACGGCCTGGGCCGGACTCCCACCAACCGCGTATACGCTCCACTCTTTTCCGTGGATCCGAACGACCTCGGTCCGGATAATGCCATCAGAATTGGATGGCAGGCTGCGGCCCATCCCTGAGGACTGGTCACGCGGGGCAGCCACTGTGACAAACCCGAGCTCGGAGAGCGCCTCAGCGGCAGCCCACAGGCCCGGCGATTGGATTCCGTCGTCATTGGTAAGCAGTATCTGGCGCTTCCCCATGGCACCTCCTGAAATAGAAAGAAGCGGGAATTCCCGCTTCACTGGTGCCCCTTGTGCGATTCGAACGCACGGCCTTTTGGTCCGCAACCAAACGCTCTAATCCGCTGAGCTAAAGGGGCGTAGGATTTAAGCGAGAGAATTCTAATCGAGAAAGCTATGTCGGTCAAGCTTTCCTGGAATCGTAATTTCACAGGGAGGTTGGGCGGTACGCCTTTACAAAAAAAGCCTTTTTTTAGTATGCTATTGAAAAATCGGTACAAAGGTTCTACAATAGACAGGTATCGATATTTTACCATTTTTGGATTACTTCCTTCACCCGACGATTCGTAATCTTCTCTTTTCTCCATGCCCATCCTCACCCTTACTACAGACTTCGGTGTAAAAGACGGCTTTGTCGGCACGATGAAAGGTATCATATGGGGCATTTGCCCTTCTGTGCAGATCGCCGATATCAGCCACTCAATCATTCCGCAAAACGTGCTCGAAGGGGCGTTCGTCCTTTGGCGCGCCTATCCGTTTTTCCCGGCTGGCTCAGTACATGTGGCAGTCATCGACCCCGGCGTAGGCACCCTGCGCCGTCCGATGGCAGCCCGGCTGGGTGAACATTATTTTGTTGGGCCTGATAACGGCCTCTTCACGCCCATCTACGAGGACGCCGAAAGAAACGGCTGGCCAATGGAAATGGTCCACCTGACAAACAAAAAATATTTTCTGGCGCAGGTCAGCCACACTTTTCACGGCCGCGATATCTTCGCCCCGGTAGGGGCAGCCCTTGCCAACGGCGTCCCTTTGGCAGACTTGGGGCCGGCCATAACCGACCCGGTGCGGCTTTCCATGCCAAAGTCCGAAAAAACCCTCACCGGTTGGCGTGCCCACGTCATGGTGGTGGATATCTTTGGCAACCTGACCACTGACCTGCCGGCCTCCGCACTGGAAGGCCAGGAAAGTGTACTGTTCCGCCTGCTGGGACAGGAGGTGCGCGGCTTGGTCGATTCTTACGGCCACGAGCAGCCCGGCTCTTTGGTTGCCTTGATCGACAGCCAGGACTTTGTTGAAATTGCTACAGTCAACGGTAACGCCGCAAAAGTGCTGGGAGCGCAAACAGGTGATATCGTTGAGGTCATTTTCAAGAGTTAGAGTAGAATAGAACTGCAAGCCCATTGCGGTGTTATTTTTATTTGAGTATCCATGACTGCCGAGACCTCACTGGTTATCGAGAAACTTTCTTTTCGTTATCGCGACCGGGAAACCACAGCCATCCGGGATATTTCATTCTCTGCAAATCCGGGGGAAATATTACTGATCGCTGGCGCAAGTGGTTGTGGAAAGACAACGCTTATCCGTTGCATTAACGGCTTGATACCACGCTCTTATAAGGGTGAGTTATCCGGCCGTATTTTACTTAATCAAAGCGACACGAAAGGCTGGCCGCTGGCCAGAATCTCCCAGACGGTTGGTACGGTTCTTCAAGATCCGGAACGACAAATTTTGGGGACAAGGGTGTTGCATGAGGTGGCTTTTGGGCTGGAAAACCTGGCCATGCCGCGTCCGGAAATCATCAGCCGTGTGGATGAGAGCCTCCAATATCTCAATATTGCCTACCTGCGAGACAGGGAAACCTTTAACCTGTCTGGAGGGGAAAAGCAGAAAGTGGCACTGGCCGGGGTACTGGCCATGCGCCCGTCTGTTCTATTGCTGGATGAACCACTTGCCAGTCTGGACCCCGCCTCGGCCTACGAAACCCTCGACATGGTCCGCCGCCTGGCAGATGAGGGCATGACTGTTTTAATGATCGAGCATCGTGTCGAAGACGTGCTGCGCATACGGCCGGAACGAATTATGTTCATGTCGGACGGGGATATCAAATACATTGGCCCATTGAAAGGGCTGGAGGAAGTGGTCGATTACCACGAAGTCAAACTCTCCGCACCAGTCATCATCTTACGGGCTGCGCAAGATCCGGCCCCGGCCGAGTTGAAGATTCTCCCCACCGCAGCCGACAGGGGAGCCGTGACAGAACCGCTGGTTCAATTCGACCATGTGGCGTTCGATTATGAAAGTGGTATCGAAGTCTTGCACGATATCAACCTGGACATCCGCCGCGGCGACGTCATCGCCGTCCTGGGACCGAACGGAGCCGGGAAAACCACTTTCGTCAAGCATGCCATCGGCCTGCTCAAGCCCAAGTCCGGACATGTCCGGGTGGGTGGGCGTGACACTCGTGAGGCCAGCGTGGCCCAGATCGCCGCCACGCTTGGATATGTATTCCAGAGCCCGAGCCATATGCTCTTCGCACCCACTGTGAGGGAGGAGTTGGCGTTCGGACCGAAGAACCTGCAGCATCCCAAAGACCAGATCGAAAAGGAGGTGAAAGAGGCCCTACAGATTGTCAATCTTTCGGAGATGGAAAACGATCCACCCCTTGCGCTGTCCTTCGGTCAGCAGAAGCGCGTCAGCATCGCCGCCATTCTGGCCATGCGCTCGCGCATCCTGGTGATGGACGAGCCGACCGCCGGTCAGGATTACCACAACTACATGAGTTTCATGGATGCCATCTTGCAATTACCCGGGTTCGAAGCCATTTTGTTTATCACGCATGATGTTGATCTGGCAGTCATTTATGCCAACCGGGTCTTGATGGTAGCCGACGGCTCAATCGTCGCGGATGGTTCCCCACATGATGTGTTGAGCGACCTGATACGGCTGGAGAAATACCGACTTGTGCCCACCAGTCTGCTAAGCGAGAACCTGGAACGCTGGCCGCGCACCCAACGGTTCTTGCGCGCCGAAGCGCTGGCGCATATCCCATCTCAATAAATTAGCGAGCGGGGGGAATACTCCCATCCTCGTCTATTTATTGAGAGCATACTGGCGCATTTTTATTAGCCAATTTCAAGAGGAGAATAAAATGGATAAGAAATTAGTCAATATGTTGCTTACCCTGGTTGTCGTTGTGGCCATCTTTGCCCTGGCTGTCTTCCTGGTCGGAAACGTCCTGGGTGTGAAAAGTTTCCAGACCGATAACGCCACTGTGCTTCTGCGCTTTGGCTTCGTAGTCCTGGGCGCCCTGATTGCCTTTGCCGTTTACCTGGCAACCCGTGACAACAAGGCCTGGGAAGTCGGCACCCGCCAGGTGGTCTGGATGGCTATCGGCGCGGCCCTTTACGCGGTCTTTTCCTGGCTGTTCAACGGAACCGTGTTTTTGGTACCTTCCATCAGTCAGGTGGCCCTGCGCCCGGCCATCGCCATACCGATGTTCTTCGGCTATGCCTTCGGCCCGGTGGTGGGCTTCTTCAGTGGGGCAGTCGGGAACATATTCGGCGATGCCCTGACTGGCTTTGGCCTCAGCCCTCAGTGGAGTATTGCCAACGGCCTGATCGGCTTTATTTCCGGCCTGCCGATGTTATTCGCCGACAAGAAGAAGAGCCTGGATTTCATCCTGATCATCGGCGCGGTACTGGCTGCTCTGGCAGTGGTTGTATATTTATTCAACCGCAGCGCGATAAACCAACTCTATTACTCTGACACCCCACAACCTACATCCATCCTGGCCGGACTTTCCATTGTGATTGGTTTGGTTCTTGTGTTGATTGTACGCTTTGCCTTTGGAAAGAACATTGACCTCGCCACGGCGGTCACATGGGCCATGCTTGGCAACATCCTCGGCATCGGTTTTGCCGCCATCTCCGACATATGGATCAATGGCTATAGCCCCGCCACAGCCATCGTCGGCGAATTCCTGCCGGCGGCCGGCCCGAACCTGATCTTCGCTGCCATCCTGGTTCCATTGCTGGTGGTCGCCTACGCGGCCGTCCAGAAACAATCAGGACGCTAACGATTTATCATTCCAAGCTCCCTGAGCGAAGCGAAGGGGGCGAAGCAATCCTCCGGTCATTCCCCAGAATTGCTTCGTCGCTTTGCTCCTCGCATTGACAGGAGAGAACATGCTTGTCACCTGGCGATACCGCAAACGCAAGTCTCTGATCCAGTGGTTCGACCCGCGCGCCTGGATGATCTTTTATGGCTGCTTCCTGGTCACCACGCTGTTATTCTGGGATATCCGATTTCTGCTGCCCTTGATTGTCATCTCGGTGGTGGTCCTGCTGACCTCCGGGCTTAAGTGGCACGAGATCCGGCGGTCGTTCCTGTTTATTGTCGGCTTTATTTTCGTCTTTACATTCCTGACTTTCCTGACCGGTCGGGGCGGCTCGGAAGTCTATAAGCAGGAACACCTCATCCGGGAGTTCCGGGCTTCTTTTTCGATCCTGGGTTGGACTCCCACCTTGAAGATTACTGTTGAGCGGGCCTTCTTCGCCGTGAGCCAGTTTGGACGGGTTTTTGGGATTGCCATCATGACCATTCTGATCCCGTTCTCGCTCAACCCGGCACTCTACGGGATCACCTTCCGTGGAATTGGCTTGCCGGATAAGATTGCCTATGCCATGGACCTGACAATGCGCTTCATCCCCACTTTTGGTCGGGATTTCCAATTGACCATGGATGCCCAGCGGGCGCGTGGTTATGAGCTGGAGAATATTTCCGGCGGGCTTTTCGCCCAGGTACGCAAGCTCGGGCCGATCTTTGTCCCGGTCACTATCCATGCCATCATGGGCAGCGAGGATATTATCGACGCAATGGACTTGCGGGCTTTCGGCATTGGTCCGCGCACCTGGCTGGAGCAACTCCGTTATCATATAAAGGACGGACTGCTGATCGCTTTCGGCGTTTTGATGCTGGTGGCAGGCTTCGTGCTGGTTTTCAAAGGTTTAGGGGGATTCTGGGTACCAGACGCATTAATGCGCCTGGGCACCGGCTGAAACTTGAGTAGCAGCATAAATATCTAAACAAAAAAATTGAAGAACCGCATTTTGAGTGCAGGCATTCAAAATGCGAAACCCTCCTAAATTTTCCGATATTTTCTTATTCGAAAAGTTTCTTCCAATCCAATTCTTCGGCTGTCTTGTGAAGCCGGTGGCCGTCATCCACGGGAATATAAGTCAGGTGGGTAAAGATTTTTTCAGCTAATTTTCGGGTGGGTTCGAGCGGGATGAATTCATCATGTATCCCCTGAACGATGATTGTGGGGATGGAAATTTGGGAGGAAAGACTATTAGTAAATCCAGGTAGTGTCAGCGCCGGGGCGAGTAATACCAGTTTACGTACCTGATCCGGATGATTCATCGCAAAAAGTGAGGCCATCAACCCGCCCAGGCTGGAGCCAACCAAAGTCCAGCCGGTTTCGGTTCCCAGAATCGTTTTCAGTTGTTCCATTCTTTCTGGAAAGCCGCCAATAAAATCCGGAATGAGCATGCCGGGGAAAATGTCGTGCAGAAGGGCAGCTTTATAGGTCTGGCTGCTGCTGTCTGAGCCGTGGATGTAAAGGATGTGTGAGGGGTCGATCATTAGCTGATTATACAGAGAATCTCGGATTCCAATGAGTATTGCATAAATATCTGAAAAAATAATCTGGCATATGCAATTTATTCTTTATGCCGTATCAACAATTCATGCAAGAAGTAGTAGAAGTGACGCGGCCTCCCAATATTCAATTGTGCTATACTAGTGGATGAATTGAACAACACCGATGCCATTAATTATTTTTTTCCTGTGTGTTGCGCGACGAGGTTTACCTTAATTGCTGTAATCATCCATCTTTTGGTTTTCCCAGGTTCCTGCAATTATGGCAGGTTGTCAATGTCTTTTTGCCTGTTGGTCTCCTGTTTCTTACTCCCACAAGTAGGGTACTGAGGAATAGCAGCAAAATGCAGGAAGCAATAGAGCAAATTCTATGCCTGATGATGAAACTCGTTCTCCCCTTGAATTGCTTTATAATGTCAGCCGCGAACTGGCCTCGGCCTTGGATTTGCGAACTGTATTGCAGCGCATACTGTTTCAATCGCTTAAGTATGTAGGCGGTGAACGCGGCAGTATAGTTGTTATGGACGACAATGGCAAAGTGGTTGATTCTGCCATTGTCTACGGACGCAAGATCCATGACCATACCACCCAGCAACTGCGTGAAACCGTCGAGCGCGGCCTGGCTGGGTGGGTTGTCCGGAAACGACAGCCAGCCTGGGTACCGGATACCAGTCGGGATGAGCGTTGGCTGCGCCGCCCAGATGACGCGGTCGACAAATCAGGAGCCAAAGCCGCTTTATGCGTGCCGCTGATGGCGCGCGAACGTCTGGTTGGGGTGCTGACTCTGGTTCACCCGGAGCCGGGAGCGTACACCAAAGAACATTTTAACTTGATGCAGGCCATTGCGGATCAATCCGGGATCGCCGTATTAAATGCCCGCTTGTATGCAGAGAGCCAGCGCCAGGCCCGCGTGATGACCGCGCTGGCAGTCAGCGCTGCTGCCATTAACGCTTCTTTGCGCATGGATGAAGTTCTCCAGCGCATCCTTAACGAGACTATCCAGGCTTTGGAGGTGGCAACGGTGACGCTGGCGCTGGTTGAACCAAACTGGGACTTGATCTTCCGTGCAGCTACAGGCGAGTACAAGGATGGAATTGTCGGTAAACGGGTCCCAGCCGGACAAGGCATCGTTGGCTGGGTGGTACATCAAGGGGAAGGCGTTGTCATCCCGGTCGTCCAGGAAGATAAACGTTTCCTTCCTGGTGTTGAGCAGTTTGAGGGCTTTGAAACGCGCGCAATGGCAGTTGCACCCATTTATGCCCAAGAACGCGTCATCGGCGTATTACAGGCTATCAACCCTCGCTCCGGTGCATTCGACCCGGATGCCTTGCTGGTGCTGGCCGGAATCGGCAACCTGGCTGGAACCACCATCCAGCACGCGCAGTTATTCGAGCGTCTGGAGGCAGCCCATAAACGATATAGGGAGTTGTTCGATGATAGTGTGGACCCTATTTTTGTAACCGGCTGGGATGGAAAGATTCACGAAGCCAACCGCCAGGCGGCTCTCATCAGCGGGTATCCATCCCAACAACTGCAAGGGATGCTGATCGAAAAGTTGCACGATGTCACACGTGGCGATAAGACTGTTAGCGTAGAAAAACTCAGAGCCGGCGAGACGATGAGTTATGAGGCGATACTCAAGAGCTCTTCCGGACATGCAATTCCCATCCAGGTTCAGGTACGGCGGGTGGTTTTTGAAGAAGCCGAATCATTACAATGGCTCATGCGTGACATTACCGAACGCAAGGATCTGGATACGTTGCGCGAAGACATGATGTCCATGATCTATCACGACTTGCGATCGCCGCTGGCAAATATCGTCTCCGGTCTGGATGTGCTGACTACATTGTACCCCGGCCAGGAAAACGAGAACCTGCATTCGGTGGTGACAATTGCCAGGCGTTCCACCGACCGCATTCAACGGCTGGTCAGTTCGTTGCTCGACATAAACCGGCTGGAATCAGGCCAGGCTATCCTATCCCAACAGGCAGTGGTGGTTACCATATTGGCAGAGGAAGTGATGGATGCAGTTCTCCCCATGGTTGAAAGCCGGCACCAGACATTAACAAACAACTTGCCGGAGAAATTACCACCTGTATGGGTGGATGTGGATATGATCCGGCGTGTTTTGATTAACCTGCTGGAAAATGCGTCCAAATTCACCCAACCAGAAGGAAAGATTGAACTCGGGGCCAAACGTGATGGTGAATGGCTGCATTTGTGGGTTAAGGATAACGGCCCGGGTATCCCATTTACCGATCAGGAAAGAATCTTCGAGAAGTTCACCCGCTTGAAAACAGACGGATCTGCGACCGGTCTGGGAGTTGGTCTGGCTTTTTGCAGGTTGGCCGTGGAAGGTCATGGCGGAAAAATCTGGGTAGAGAGCCAAACCGGCCAAGGGGCCAAATTCAGTCTGACTCTGCCCTTAGCAAACGGAAAATAAATTTCCTCTCAGGAATAGATATGCAGTCCATTGCCAAAGATGTTTATATCGAGGTTGAGTATCCGGGCGTAACATTGGGAGTTATCTCACTTGCTCACGGGCTGGTTCAGGTTGATGCGCCACCCTCCCCGGAAGATGCTCGTATCTGGCGGGCAGCTTTGCTCAGCCTGGGCGGTGGTTCTGAACGGTTGTTGGTTAACCTGGATGCTCACCCGGATCGTACTTTGGGTGCGCGCGCAATGGACTGCACCATTGTTGCCCACGAGAAAACGGCCCAGGTTTTTCGAAGCCGCCCCAATACATTTAAAGCCCAAGGGGAAGATACCGGCTCAGACTGGGAGAATATCCCTGGCTTGGGCAACGTCCGTTGGATTTTGCCGGAAATTACTTTCAGCCACCAAATGATCCTTCACTGGGACGATAATGCTCCAATTGTGTTGGAGTATCATCCCGGACCATCGGCCGGGGCCTCTTGGGCAATCCTGCCGGAGGAAAAAGTCGTCTTTGTCGGTGATGCGGTTCTTCGGAACCAGCCTCCATTCCTGGCCGGGGCAGATTTGTCTGCCTGGTTGGAGACTCTTAAGCTGCTTCTCTCTCCGGCCTATCGCGGCTGGCTGGTGGTCAGCGGGCGTGGCGGATTGGTAAACGCAGATATCATCCGGGCGCAAAGAGATTATCTTGATCAGGTGTTAAATAAGATTGAAAAACTGGCAAATAAGAAGAGCTCACCAGAATCCGTGGAGAACCTGATCACGCCTCTTTTAAGCTCATTCAAGATCCCTTCCAGCCGGCACCAAAAATATGCCCAACGCCTGCGTTATGGCTTATACCATTATTATGCCCGCCATTACCATCCGGCCAGTAATGTTGCCGGAGAGGAGTGAAATATTCGTGGCAGGCGAATACCAACCTGTTTTTGAACTGACCAGGGGGAACATTGTTGAATCCACTCATTTTGGGTCGGTTGCAGTTGTTGATTCGAACGGCCGTTTGCTGGCTTGGTATGGTGAGCCAAAATTAGTAACCTTCATGCGGTCCAGTGCCAAACCGTTCCAGGCATTGCCATTCATTGAGCACGGCGGTGACCGTACCTTTCATCTGACATCCAAGGAAATTGCCATTATCTGTGCGTCGCATGAAGGCACGGATGAGCATGTTGAGGTAATCAAGGGTATCCAGGCCAAAGTGGGCGTGTCGGAGGGTGACCTGCTTTGCGGTACACACCTGCTTTCCCATCTACCGACAATAGAAGCGATGAGAACTCGTGGCGAGAGGGTCACTCCCAACCGGAACAATTGTTCTGGCAAACATACCGGCATGCTGGCACACGCCCGTATGCGCGGCCTGCCGATTGCGGATTATATCAACCCGGAACATCCCATCCAAAAATCCATTCTGGAGACCGTATCGGAAATGTGCGGGATAGAGGCTGATCGGGTTGAGATCGGAACGGACGGATGTTCCGCCCCTAATTTTGCAGTGCCACTTTCCAACGCTGCTCTTGGCTTTGCCCGCCTGTGCGACCCGCGCAGCCTTTCACAGGAACGCGCGACCGCCTGCCGCCGGATCACTTCGGCAATGATGGCAAATCCGGTCATGGTTAGCGGGAAAGGACGGTTCGATACGCGTGTAATGGAAGTTTGTTCCAAGCGTATTCTGATGAAGGGCGGCGCGGAAGGTTATCAGGCCATGGGGGTCATGCCCGGGGCATTGGGTGCGGAAAGCCCCGGAATTGGGATCGTTTTCAAAGTGTCAGATGGCGACCTCTCGGTGCGCGGTGCGGATGGTTTTTTCCGCAACCGGGTTCGTCCGCCTATGGCTTTGGAAATCCTGAAACAACTTGAAATAATTTCCGAAAAGGAAATGGAAGCATTGGCTGAGTTCGGGCCGGTCACGCCGGTCACGAATGCTCGGAAAATTGTGGTGGGAGAAGCCCGCCCAGTATTTACCCTAAACCGAGAGTAACCATAGCGACGGCGGACCGTTGTCCGCTGCCTTGTTCTAGCCACACACATGGAACCCGATTCTTTCCAACTTGCTAGCGAAGTGCATGCCCGCCTGCTGGATTTCTATGGGCAGCCCACCTGGCGCAATCCCTTGCCGCCGGTGGATGAACTCGTGTCGACCATCCTCTCCCAGAATACCAATGATATCAATCGTGACCGGGCTTTTGAGTCGCTCCGGCAACATTTCCCAACCTGGGAGGCAGTCCGTGATGCCAATCCCGGCTCGATTGTTGCGGCCATTCGGACGGCCGGATTGGCCAACCAGAAAGGGCCGCGCATCCAGCAGGTTTTGCAGGAGATTTCTACAGAACGCGCTTCTCTGGACCTGAACTTTCTCAAAGATCTGCCGCTCGAAGAAGCGCGCGCTTGGCTGATGAAATTCAAGGGTGTAGGCCCAAAGACCGCAGCAATTGTGCTGCTCTTTTCGCTGGGACGTCCGGCCTTTCCAGTGGATACCCATATCTATCGGGTAACCGGGCGCATTGGCCTGCTCCCGGAAAAGATGACAGTTGAAGAAGCACACATCCACCTTGAGAAATTATTCCCGCCGGAAGCTTACTACGCCACACATTTGAATATTATCCGGCTGGGGCGTGAAATTTGTGTGGCACGCCGTCCGGCCTGCCAAAGTTGCCCGCTTTCCAGACTTTGCAAATATGCAAAGAATCTAGATGCTTAATGAGGTATATAATGTAATTGACTATTTTAACTATATTCTTAATCTATATATAGATAGGAGGTGAGGACGATGCTGTGCAGTGTTCGCGAAGCTGGCCAGGGACTGGTCGAATATACTTTTCTCTTACTTTTGCTTGCAGTAGCTGTCTTACTAACATTATTTTATCTTGGTCCAGTCATTGGCGAGGCATTTTCTAAAATAAACAGCAAGCTTGTGACTTACTAGCTAGGATCTCTCGCCAGACCGACGAGAGATCCTCCTGCTCCCTGTTAGTAGTATAGCCGCAAAGGTTTAAATACTTGCTTGCATGGACCACGGCCCGGCCCATGTTACCGTTACAGGAAAGACTTTTCCGCGCAGATTCTGCTCAGTTTCCGCGAAAACAAGTTTATTGTTGGGGGTGCGACCGCGCCAACGGTTCTTTACTTTATCTTCAAACAATACTTCCACTTTTTTGCCAAGATAGTTGCGATTGATCTCCCCGACGATGTTCTCCTGCAACTCTTCCAGTAAACGGAAGCGGCGCATTTTTTCTTCTTCCGGTACATCGTCGATAAACCGGCGTTCGGCCACGGTGCCCGGACGGGCCGAGTAACGCGCCAGGTGCGCTACATCCAGCCGCAGGTCTGCCAGGAGTCGGTAGGTCTCCATGAACTGGGTTTCGCTTTCGCCGGGGAACCCCACGATTATATCGGTGGCGATGGAGCTGCCGGGGATGCGCTCCCGGATTTTATTAACGATTACGCGGTATCCATTCTGGGTATAGCCGCGCCGCATATTTTTCAGCACCTCATCGTCCCCGGCCTGGACCGGAATTTCAATGTGTGGCATCACTTTGGGGAGTTCGGCCACTGCGCCCATAATATCTTCGCCAAAGTAATTCGGGTGGGAAGTAAGGAAGCGGATCCGTTCCAGACCCTCGACTTGGTGCAGCATTCGCAGCAGCGCCGCCAGGTTCGGACCCTCGGATAAGTCTTTCCCATACCGGTCAACGATCTGTCCAAGCAGGGTGATTTCCTTTACCCCCTGCGCCACCAATGCCTGCACTTCGGCCAGCACTTCAGCAGCCGGGCGGGACCGTTCTGCGCCGCGCCGGGATGGGATGATGCAGAAGGTGCAGGCATGCGAACAACCCAGCACCACCGGCACATGCGCCGAGATCAGTCTGCCGCGCTCGTATTCCGGCAGGAAAAGACCTGCCGCGCGCGTTGGCGAAAGCTCACCGTCCATAACCGAGAAGCGATTGCCGGTCTCGGCAGCTTCATTGAGGCGTGCATCCTCCTGGGTTAAAAATGAGATCAGCGGACCCGGGTCGGAAGGCGGGGAGAAAACATCCACATAAGGGAAGCGGGCGCGCAGCTTCACGTTATCCCGAATCCCGACCAGGCAACCCATCAGGTTAACCACCAGTGCGGGGTTCTTCGTCTTGAGAGGTTTGATGGAGCTGAGCCGGCCATAGGCCTTATCCTCGGCAGCCTGGCGCACCATACAGGTGTTGAGTACGATCACATCCGCGTCTTCAAGCGTACCGGTAAAAGTGTACCCCATGCGCTCCAGGGCTGATCCGACGCGCTGGGAATCGGCCACATTCATCTGGCAGCCTTCAGTCCAAACGTGATATTTTTTCATTTTCATAGGGTGTTAATTATACCAAGTTTGTCTGCATTCTAAAATGTAAACCAGCTGGCTCTTGAGGATTGCCATAGAGAGTAAGAACTGGGGTGTTGGGCGGGCCTCGCCCGCCCAACAACTCAAAAACTTCTTTTTTCCCGCCTATCGGGCGGGAGTCAGGGGGTTGGATCTAACGAACTTAGGACTTTATGAAGTTCGTGCCATCCAGCCTGGTTACCTGTTAGCAAAACTTGAAAAGTGAACTCAGTCAAACATCAAAGGTGAACCGTAGAATTGGCGAGTGGTAGGGTCAAGGAATGGACCATTGTCTGTTCATACCAAATGCGAACCTCGAGAGT
>JBEKEB010000106.1:0-14989 GCA_050014055.1 Anaerolineales bacterium
CTGTTCATGCGCTACTACAAACCCGAACCCACCCGCCTGCGCCCCACTGACCGTATGGTCGCCCATACCGGCTACCTGATCTTCGCCCGCCGCATCGAGCCCAGCGAAGATGAACGGGCGCGCGTATTGCTCGACGAAGAAGGCGGCCTGGCGGATGCGAAAGAAGCACCCCCCGCCGATCCCGCCAATTAACTGGTAGGGGCGGATTGAATCCGCCCCGACAGTGTCCGCCTCGACGGTGTTCATCCGAATGATTCTCACCCGATAGAAATCCACCTGAACGATTTCCGCCCGGATACAGGTTTGGGTGCAAATTACAGAGGCGCATTCCATGCGCCCCTGCAACGAAATGCGAAATCATTTGGATCGATCATTGCCGGGTTTAATGCGTCCGTTACCAGCCGTGCCAGGCGGGAATTGAATTCGGGAAATATCTTCGTGCCCGCTTGTCCCGCGGCGCTCTCCCGCGGGATCTCGTTGAATCTCTTTCTTTTCAGTTTTTTCCTCATCCTTCCGTCTTTGTTTTTTTCTTGTATTTTTTTCTTCTTCGTGCTCCTTAGAGTCCTTTGTGCCCTTTGTGCCCTTTGTGTTTAGATGTATTGTTGAAATGGTTTTGTTGTTCCTCAACCCCCCTATTTGTTTGCAAAAACAAGCCCAAAATCGCATAAAACAACCCCTTTTTTGGGCACATCAATTCCGCCCTCCTGCTTCTCCTGCCCTGCGCTTGCGCATCCTCGCCCACCTGCACGAAACCCCTCAAACTACCCCAAATTCTGTTTATTTTCGTTATTTTATTTCCTTAGTGTATCTTTGTGACCTTCGTGGTGAAGGTTTTTCTTTTTACGTTTTGCGTTTTTACGTTTTATTTGTCCCTTTCCCCTTTTTGTTCCCGGTTGTTTTCAACCAACGATCCCGCAAACCCCCTAAAAACGCTATTTTCCACAATCCTCAATCTAAAATCTAAAATCTAAAATCTAAAATCTAAAATCCCTAATCCCCAATAACTTCCTGCGTCATGGTAAAATTTCCCGCCACTCCATTTTCCTCGAGACCCTATGAATTACTCCGAAACCATCGCCACCCAACTGCAAGTTAAAGCCTTCCAGGTGGAGGCCGCCGTCCGCCTGCTCGACGAAGGCAACACCGTCCCCTTTATCGCCCGCTACCGCAAGGAAATGACCGGTACTCTCGATGATGAGCAGGTCCGCATCGTTGCCGATGAGATCGTCCGCCTGCGGGCAATCGACGAGCGCTGCCTGGCTATCCTGAAATCCATCGAAGAACAGGGCAAACTGACCGGTGAACTCAAGGAGGCCATCCAATCGGCCGTGACGATGACCGCCCTCGAGGATCTGTATGCGCCCTACAAACCCAAGCGCCGGACGCGTGCCATGCTGGCGCGCGAAAAGGGCCTGGAAGGCCTGGCGGAGCATATCCTCCAGCAGCCGTTGACCCGCCGCAGCCTGGCAGACATCGTCAAGGAGTCGTACCTCAACGAGCAGGTGACCACCGTTGAAGAGGCTCTGCAGGGGGCGCGCGACATCGTTGCCGAAACCATCAGCGATAACGCCAACGTGCGCAGCGCCACCCGCGCGAAAGCCCTCCAATTTGCCTTGCTGGTTGCCGAAAAGGTCGCAGACGCTGTGGATGAGAAACGCCTCTATGAGTCGTATTATGCCTTTGAAGGCCGGGTCGACCGGCTCCAGCCGCACCAGATCCTGGCGCTCAACCGCGGTGAGAAGGAGGGCCTCCTCAAGGTGCGCTTGGAAATGGATGAACGCGACTGGCGCGCCTCCATCGCAGCCGAGTTCCAGGAGGACATTCTCTCGCCCTTCTCCGACCAGCTCAGCCTGGCCATCGATGATTCCGCCGGGCGCCTGCTGCTGCCGGCCATCGAGCGGGATGTGCGGAGGGAATTGGGCGAAAAGGCGGACGGCCATGCCATCAACGTCTTCGCCACCAACCTGCGCGCCCTGCTCTCCCAGCCGCCCCTGGCCGGCCAGACCGTGCTGGGCCTCGACCCCGGTTTCCGCACCGGCACCAAGCTGGCCGTGGTGGATCCCACCGGTAAGCTGTTGGATACCGGCACCATTTATCCGCATGAACCAAAAAACGACTGGGCCGGTGCGCTGGCCACGCTCGAGGACATAGTCAACCGTCACCATGTTACCCTGATCACGATCGGGAACGGCACCGCCTCACGCGAAACCGAGAAATTGGTGGCCGAATTGATCCGCGTAAGGGCGACCGGTCGGTCGCCCGAACCGATGACCAAATACCTGATCGTGAACGAAGCCGGGGCGTCGGTCTACTCGGCCTCGGCCCTGGCCCGCCAGGAATTCCCGGCCCTGGATGTGTCCATCCGTGGGGCGGTCTCCATCGCCCGGCGTGCCCAGGACCCGCTGGCCGAACTGGTCAAGATCGACCCCAAATCCATCGGCGTTGGCATGTACCAGCACGACGTGGATCAGTCAGCCCTGGCCCATTCGCTGGATGGGGTGGTGGAAAGCGTGGTCAATGCCGTGGGCGTGGATGTGAATACCGCCTCACCGGCCCTGCTGACGCATGTCGCCGGCGTTGGCCCGAAACTGGCTACTTCCATCGTCGCCTACCGGGATGCCAACGGCGCTTTCATTTCGCGCAAGGAATTGTTCAGTGTTTCCGGCCTGGGCCCGAAAGCCTACGAACAATCCGCCGGGTTCATGCGCATCCGGGAGGGCGCCAACCCGTTGGATGCTTCCGCCATCCACCCCGAGTCATATGCCATTGCTGAGGCTGTCCTGGAACGTGCCGGGCTTTCGCCGGCCTCCCCCATCACTGCCCGCAAACCGGCCCTGGACGCGCTGGTAGCGAAAACCCCGCCCGAAAAACTCGCCGTCGAAGTGGGCTGCGGCCTGCCAACCTTGAAGGATATTCTTGAGCAGCTGGTCCGCCCGGGGCGCGACCCGCGTGCCGATACACCCGCGCCCATCCTGCTCTCGGACGTGCTCAAAGCAGAGGATCTTCTGGTTGGCATGGAACTCAAGGGCACTGTCCGCAACGTGGTGGATTTCGGCGCGTTCGTGGATATCGGCGTCAAGCAGGATGGCCTGCTGCACAAATCCCGCATCCCGCACGGCACCCTGCTCAAGGTGGGAGACATCATCGATCTGGAAATCCTGAAGATCGAGCCCGAGCGCGGCCGCATCAGCCTTGGCTGGGCCTTGTCCCGTGCCAGCGCGGCGAAGAAGCAATAAAATCAAGAAACGGGTTCCTTTAAGGAACCTGTTTCTTCTCTGAACAATAATATTTTTTATTTCGTAGGGGCGACTTCAGTCGCTTAAAAACCAAAATCGTTACTTTTATCTAGCGTCAGGAATAGATCTGCCAGCCGTGCGGGAAATGGTTCTTGAGGATGCCCTGGACGCATTTGCCCCAACCCAGCGGCCAGCCATCCACGGTTACCAGGGTCCAGCCGGGTGCGCCATCGCTGGGAATGGTTTCGCCGCTTAAATACGCCTTCAGGGACGAACGGCGACTGCCCATTTCCACCGAAGGCAGATCCAGCACATACTTTGCCTGTCCCGGTAGCAGGAACAGTGCCAGCGGATGCGCCGGTTCGAAACGCTCCTTTTTAAATGTTCCCAACCAGACGCCCGGATGTAGCACGCGTAAAGATCCGAAATCCGGCAGTTCTTCGGGGACGAAATACAGCCGTTCGGCCCGCGCCCGCAGCCGGTCTGCCGGGAAATTGGCCTGCAACACTTCTCCGGCGAACTCCTGCCATAACCGGTATTGCGCCTTTGACGAGTTTGCCAGCCGGTCGGGTTCCCATTCCGCTTTAAAATCTGATACCCCCATCCGTTTCAACAAGCAGATGAAATGGCCGTCCCCGTTCACCCGGTGGGGGAACAAGCGCACCGCACCGCGCATGTTATCTTTTGTTATTTGTTCTCTGTTTTTTATTCCTTGTTGCTTGTTTTCTTCCATCCATTCCGGGCGCCCAGCCATAAAACCGGGCAATTGAGGCAATTCCACTACTTCGAATTGCTCCACTCCGTTTTGATCTGTAAATCCACGAAGAAGTTCATAAATAACCTCTTCATCCTCTTCCGGCGCAAAAGTGCAAGTGGAATACAGCAGATACCCGCCCGGCTTGACCAGCTTGGCGGCCACGCGCAGGATGTTGCGCTGGCGGATGGCGCAGCCCGCCACCATCTCCGGCGACCAATTCCGGCGTGCGCCCATATCCTTGCGGAACATGCCTTCGCCCGAGCAAGGCGCGTCCACCAGTACGCGGTCGAAGAATGCGCCGAAATGGTCGGCCAGCCGCTCGGGGGATTCGTTGGTGATGACTACATTCCCGGCGCCCCAGCGTTCCACGTTCACGGCCAGGTGCCCGACCCGTTTGTCCTTGATCTCGTTGGCAACCAGCAAGCCGTGTCCCTGCATGAGTGCAGCCAGGGCGGTGGTCTTCCCGCCGGGAGCCGCCGCCAGGTCCAGTACGCGCATGCCTTTGGCGGAGGCGGGATGAAGGGAAATGGAACCCATCTGGAGGTCGAATGGCGCGCTCATCAGCAGTTCGGCCGGCGACATGGCCGAGGGGTCCTGAAGGTAGTACAGCCCGGCCAAATGATAGGGGTGCTTGCCGGGCTCCCTCAGCCCTGTCCCCTCTCCCCGTCGGACTTGTGCCCGTAATTTTTGAGGGGTAGGGCTGAGGGTAAATGCAGAATCACACCAGGGCACCGCATCTCCAAGCGCAAAGGGCGAGATCGCTTGGAACTGCGCCGGGTTGAGCTTGAGTGTGTTAACACGCAGCCCGCTGACCGGGCTTTGCTCCAGCGCGGCGGCAAAGGCGTCATACTCGTCACCGAGCAGACGCCGCATGCGTTCTAGGAATAAGGCCGGCAGAGGCTGAATTGAGTCGGGTGGCATCGCAGGTATTATAAGGCACTTGGCTTCTTGCAAAGGTATAATCGATATCTATGAAAGAACCCATTCCATCTGATAAGAGCATGAAAAGTTGGTATGAAAGGGTTCCCAAGGTGGAACTGCATCTCCACCTGGAAGGCGCCATCCCCTATGAAGTATTATGGGAACTCGTCCGGAAGTACGGCGGCGACCTGCAGGTTCCGGACCAGGCGGCCCTGCTGCGCAAATTCGAATACAAGGATTTTCCGCATTTTATCGAAACATGGATCTGGATGATCCAGTTCCTGCGGGAATACGAGGATTTCACCTTAATGGCTGAAGCAGTGGCGCGTGACCTGGCCAGCCAGAATATCCGCTATGCAGAGGCCTTCAATTCGCCGCCGGATTTCGTCCTGCGCGGACTGCAGCTGCAGCGGTTGACGGAAGCCATTCGCGCTGGTCTGAGGCGGGTTCCAGAGGTCGAGATCGCCTTGATTGCAGACGTGGTGCGCGATCTTGGAACCGAAAATGCGGCAGTCACCCTGGCGCAGATCAGCGAGGTGCGTGACCTGGGTGTCATCGGTATCGGCCTGGGCGGATCGGAACAGCGCTTCCCACCCGAACCTTTCGAAAAGGTCTATGAACAAGCCCGGCGGCTGGGTATGCACACCACCGCGCATGCCGGCGAGGCAGCCGGACCGGAAAGCCTGTGGGGTGCCATCCATACTTTGCAGGTTGAGCGGATTGGGCATGGAGTCCGCGCTATTGAAGATGAAAAACTGCTGGCCTATTTGGCGGATACGCGGCTGCCCCTGGAATTGTGCCCGCTCTCAAATGTCCGAACCGGGGTGGTGAAATCCATCGACGAACATCCCGCCCGCAAATTATTTGAACGCGGGCTTTTTATTACCATCAATAGTGATGACCCGAAAATGTTCGGGAACAGCCTGGCAGAAGAATACCGGGTGCTCGAAGAACGCCTGGGTTTTTCCCGCCCGGAACTGCGCAGCCTGATCCTGAATGCCATCTCTGCCGCCTGGTTGCCCCCTGAAAGAAAGCTCGTTATGCAAACCCAATTTTGTGCGGAACCGGCTTGGCAGGAAAATTAATGGAGAGACCATATGCGCATCGAAGACCTGAACTGGATGGATGTGGAAGAATACCTGAAGCACGATGACCGCCTGATCCTGGTGATCGGTGCCTGCGAGCAGCATGGCTACCTGTCCCTGCTCTCAGATGTGAAAATTCCGCTGGCGCTTGCGGACGCGGCTGCGCAGCAGACGGGTGTGCTGATGGCCCCACCCGTGAACTTTGGTTCCAGCCCGTACTTCCTGGCCTATCCCGGCACGCTCAGCCTGCGCCTTTCCACCCTGATGGATGTGACGGAAGATATCATTCGTTCCGCTTACAGCCAGGGTTTCAAACGAATTCTCGTATTGAATGGGCATGGCGGGAACAATGGCCTCAAAATGCGCCTGGGGGAACTGACCAACCAGCTGCCGGGCTTGAAACTTCAATGGTACGCATGGTGGATGTCTCACAGTGTGGAAGAAGTCGCCCTGCGGCACCAGCTTAAACCCTCGCACGCTAACTGGCTGGAGGCTTTCCCGTTTACCATTGTGGCCGACCTGCCAGAAGGGGAGAAGACCCCGCCGCACGTTCCGTCTGATGTGCTGGATGCCCAAACTGCCCGGGAAGTTTATGGGGATGGCACCTTTGGCGGCCGCTACCAGGCTTCTGCGGAGATCATGCAGGAGATGTTCGACGCCTGCCTGGCAGATATTTTACTGATGCTGAAATTCGAATAAAGGACTTGTATCGACACACGAAATATGCGGAGTTCGTGGCCTATTTCCGTTAACGTTTTGCAATAAAATCAAGCGCATCCTTAAGGCAGCCCTGGTAGTGGGGATCATCTTTCGATGCATCAATTCGGAGAATCCGGCCCGGGTCTATGTGCTCCAGCCATTCTTCCAGCAGGGCTTTGGTGGCCTTCAGGTCATCCCGGGTGACGATTTCGAGCTGCCGGTTTCGGCGGGTGAAGCGCTCCAACACCACCTCCAAAGGCGCGGTCAGCCACAGAATACCCTCGGGCGCCGGTTGAACCGAACGGATCTGGGTAACCAGCCTTTCGCACAAGCCATATTCCTGTGCCGATAGCAGTCCCTTGCGCTGGAACAACCGGGTGAAAACGAAAAAATCCATTTCAAGCCCGCCATCCTGGAGGCCGGTCCTGGAATCTGCGCGGATCAGGCGTTCCTGTTCGGCGCGCAGTAGCAGGTAATCGATCTGGTTGGCCAGCGCGAAACCGGTATCGTTCTTGAATAAAGCCTGAAAGGGACGAGCAATGTGTTCCTCGAGGCCGGTGGCAAAATCGCCCGCCGCGCATAAAACCTGTGTGAGGGTGGTCTTGCCGACCCCGCAGTTGCCAACTACAACGATCAGTTTGCCCATCAGGCTTACAAGGCTTTGCCGGCCTGGATGCCTTTCAAAGCGCCAATTTCCCCTGAATGGATTAATGTGTGATTGATAACGAGGGTAAATATGGTACCTACGCTGCGCTCACCGCGCGCAGTATTAACCACTCGATCGAGGTCTCCTGGATTCAATGTATTCAGATAGGCATCCGTGGCAGCGCGCACGGCTTGCTGGTAAGCCAGCAAAGGTTCCAGGGCCAGAGTCATATTTTTGACCTCCTCCCAGCCGCCGCTATAACCAGGCGGGACCTTCACACCCGTTTTTTCAGCCCAGCCGCCTTCCTCCCAAAGCTTCGGTTTCCCCTGCATTTGCGTCTGGACGAAGGCGTCTTCCGAGTTTAGAAAGTGGACAAAAATGGCGCTGATGGGATTGGCAGTTCCAGGCGGTTTCCAGTTGAATTGTTGAACGGTCAAATCTTTCATGGATTCGTCGGTCTGGCGGCGGACCGCCGCGACCAATTGCCGGATGAATTCAATGGTATCCATACACAACTCCTTTGGCTTGGTTTGATGAATTTATTTTACCCTTATTTAAAAAAGAAAAATGAGACTAAGGTTATATCTTTGATTAAAACATCGTCCCGAAAGATTCTGGGGTGGAATTGTTGATTTTCCATAATCCTTCGGGAAGTTATTGCTATTCCAAAACAACCTCAAATGGCTTTGGAAGCGATCATTTCACGCGAGTCAGGATGATCACCGGAATGATACGGGTTGTCTTCTGCTGGTACTCGGCAAAGCCGGGCATCATCGCAACCATTTGGTCATACAAACGCGTTCGTTCCGGTTCCAGCGCGAAGGTCGCCCGGGCCTGAAACTGTTCGCTGCCGGTCTCCACAGTGACCAGCGGATTGGTCCGTACGTTGTAGTACCAATCCGGGTTGGTCGGGGCGCCGCCTTTGGAGGCGATCACTACCAGCCGATCCCCATCCCTGATACACGCGACCGGATTGATGCGCGCTTCCCCGCTTTTTGCCCCGATGGTATGCAGGAGCAGCAACGACTTGCCGGCGAATGGACCACCGACTTTCCCGGCGTTGGCTCGAAACTCCTGGATGATCCCCTGGTTGCGGTCATTTTGAACACTCATTTGAATCTCCTTTCGACGCCAATTAATATTGGGGTAGGTAGTTCGCTAATTATTACACATTTTCCCCTGCTGTGTTCCATTTTCGACTTCCTTGCCTTTTGCGTGTCCTCTCATATAGAAATCCGAAGAATTTGGGGAAGGTCTCTCCTAGCTACTCTCCTGAAGCCTGGCCAGGGTTACAGCGGCCCGGTGTTCCAATAGGTGGGGTGGGGAAAATTCTTGTAATGGTCTCGCATATATGCTATAAAACCACTTGTGAACATACGCAAGCGCTTCATCGCCGCCGCGCAACTGCTGCTGCTTCTCCCGGCCTGCCTTTTCATGATTGCCCTGCTTATCCTTCAACTTCTATTACCATTCTCCCCATCCCTATCGCCTGGAAACCTGATATCGCGCTTGACGAAATAGGACCAAACAAGTATAATTCTGCACTTGAATAAGAATCAAATTCTGCGACCCAACAGCGAGCGCTTGAAGCAAATGGCTTCATAGCGCTTGCTTTTGTCTGTCTCTGGCATTGGCGGAAGATTAAGCCAGGATGATAAAGTTGCAGGCCCTAGTTCACAAAGATGAGGAGCTGGCCTAGTGGAAACCAAAGGACTTGTTTCATTACGCATCAGTCTGGCTTCGCCTGAAACGATTCTTTCGTGGTCGTATGGCGAGGTGCTTAAACCCGAGACGATCAATTATCGGCGGCTTCGGCCGGAAAAAGACGGGTTATTTTGCGAGGCCATCTTTGGCCCCACCCGTGACTGGCAGTGCTACTGCGGTAAGTATAAGAATCCCCGCTACAAAGGCATCACCTGTGATAAATGCGGCGTGGAAGTGACCCGCTCGTCGGTCCGCCGCGAACGCATGGGCCATATCGTGCTGGCAACGCCGGTGGCCCACATCTGGTACACCCGCCGCATCCCCTCATACCTGGGCATGCTGCTGGATGTCTCGCGCCGCAACCTGGACCGGGTGCTGTATTTTGCCCAATACATCGTCAGCTATGTGGATGAAGATGCCCGTCAAAAGGCACTCAAACGCCTGGAGGATGAAATCTCTGTTTCAGAGCGCGAACAGGCCAGCGTCATCAACTCGAAGATTGCCGAAATCAAGACAGGCCGCGATAAAAAATTAAGCGAACTCCAGCAGAAAAAAACCGAACTGGAACACAAATATGATGAACAAACTGCCACGGCTCTGGAACCCATCATCCAGGAAGGGCAGCGCTTGGAGCTTTTCTTCCAGGACAACAAGAGCAAGGTCCTCAAAGAAGCGGTTGTCTTTGGCAGCAGCGGAACCGTGATCGCAGAGGCCGGCATCAAAGTCGCCGCGACACATATTACGAAAGTTCAGAAGTTCGTTCAGAGCCAATTGGATGGGATCGAGAACGGGCTTAAAGACGAGAAGCAACGCGCCCTGGAAGATGTCAAGATGGAAGCCGCCAAGTTCAAGGCGGAAGCTGACGAAGAGATGAACGCCCTGCGTTCCCAGCTCGAAGACCAGACCTCCACCAGCCACGATGCCAATGCCCGCCAGCGCGATGAATTGCTCGAACTGCGGCCATTCACCTTCCTGGGCGAGATCCGCTATCGCGAATTGAAACAACGCTGGGGCCAGGTCTTCCGCGCGGATATGGGCGCTGAAGCTTTTTACGATATCCTGCGCCGGCTCGACCTGGATAAGCTGGCCGAGGAGCTTTGGAAAGAGGTTAAAACCACCAAATCCAAGCAGAAGCGCAAGAAGGCCACCTCGCGGCTCAAAGTCGCGGAGGCATTCCGCCGTTCCAAGAATCGTCCGGAATGGATGATCCTGACCGTCCTGCCGGTCATCCCGCCAGACCTTCGCCCAATGGTGCAATTGGATGGCGGTCGTTTCGCCACTTCTGATCTCAACGATCTATACCGCCGTGTCATCAACCGCAACAACCGCCTCAAGCGCCTGCTCGAACTGGGCGCGCCGGATGTGATTGTCCGGAATGAGAAGCGTATGCTGCAGGAAGCGGTTGATTCCCTGATCGATAATTCCCAACGCGGCAAGGCGCTATCCCGCCGCGGCCGGCGTGAGTTACGCTCCCTAAGCGATATGCTTAAGGGTAAGAAAGGCCGCTTCCGCCGTAACCTGCTGGGCAAGCGTGTGGATTATTCCGGCCGCTCGGTCATCGTGGTTGGCCCGCAATTGAAACTATACCAATGCGGTCTGCCCAAGGCCATGGCGCTGGAGTTATTCCGCCCATTTGTGATCGCCCGGCTGGTATCTCACAATTATGCCGCCAACGTCAAGGGCGCACGCCGCTTTATTGAACGGAACCGGCCGGAAGTCTATGAGGCGCTTGAAGAAGTCATCAAGGATCGCCCGGTCCTGTTGAACCGTGCTCCCACCCTGCACCGTCTGGGCATCCAGGCATTCGAGCCGGTGCTGATCGAAGGCTCGGCCATTCAACTGCACCCACTGGTCTGTACCGCCTTCAACGCCGACTTCGATGGCGACCAGATGGCTGTACACGTACCACTTTCCGACAAGGCGGTACAGGAAGCCCGGCGCCTGATGCTGGCTTCCAAGAACCTGCTTAAACCTGCCGATGGTGAGCCGATCATAGCTCCTTCGAAGGATATGGTGTTGGGCGTTTTCTACATGACCATGCTGCAGGCCCGGGCCCACAAGGGCGATGACCGGGCTTTCGCTGATATCGATGAAGTCGACATGGTATACCAGCTCGGCCAGGTGGAGATCCATACCAAGATCAAGATCCGCATGAAAACCTGGTATGCCGAGAACGGGGATCGCCTGTCTGAAGAGGAAACCCGAATCCTCGATACAACCGTTGGGCGGGTCTTGTTCAACCGCATCCTGCCCGAGAAGGTCCAGTTCATCAACCGCCAGTTGGAAAAAGGCGGCATTAAAGACCTGATAGCCGAAGTTTATGAACTCTACGGACAGGATGTAACCACCGAGACTGCCGACGCCATCAAGCGCATCGGTTTCGAATATGCCATGCGCTCCGGAACCACCATCGCCGTAAGCGATATCACCATCCCGCCTGAGAAGGCTGAAATCATCGACGCGGCCCTCAAGGATGTGGAACTGGTCCAACGTGATTTCCGGCGTGGCCTGCTGACGGAACAGGAACAGAACGAGCGCATCATCCAGACCTGGCAGCAAACCACTAATGACGTTGCCAAGGCCGTCAAGAACTACCTGGACCCGGATGGCAACCTGGCCACGATGGCCAACTCCGGAGCCACCAAAGGCGGTTTCGGCCCCATCAGCCAATTGGCTGGCATGCGCGGTCTGATGGCTGACCCGTCCGGTCGTATCATCCCGATGCCGATCCGCTCGAACTTCCGTGAAGGTCTGACCGCCCAGGAATATTTCATCTCGACCCACGGCGCCCGCAAAGGCCTGGCTGATACTGCCCTGCGTACTGCGGATGCCGGTTATTTGACCCGCCGCCTGGTGGACATTGCCCAGGATATTATCATTAACGAACACGACTGTGGCACGCACCTGGGCATCTGGATCCGCCGGAAGGATGATGTCGCCGGTCAATCCATGATTTCACGTCTATATGGGCGATTGGTAGCCGAGCGCGTGCTTGACCCGAAGACCGGTGAAGTGTTGGCTGAGAGGGACGACCCCTTGGACCACGAACTGTCCCGCAAGATTGCTGTGGCAGAGGTTGAGGAAGTTAAAGTCCGCTCCGCACTGACCTGTGAACTGACCCACGGTATCTGTGCCAAATGTTACGGCATTGATATGGCCCGCGGTACCATGGTTGAAATGGGTTCGGCGGTAGGCATCGTAGCGGCCCAGTCGATCGGTGAGCCGGGCACGCAGTTGACCCTGCGTACTTTTCATACCGGCGGCGTGGCTGCAGGCGGCGACATCACTACCGGCCTGCCGCGCGTGGAAGAACTGTTCGAATCTCGAAGAATGCCGAAGGGCGAAGCAGTCGTTGCCGAGATTAAAGGCACGGTGCGGATCGTCCAATCCGACAAGTATGCTGATATGCGCCTGGTACATGTTGAACATAGTGAGATGATCCACGATGAGTTCGATGTGCCGGCGGAATGGACCATCCAGGTGAAGGACGAGGATGAGGTCAAATCCGGCGAGGTGATCGCCACTCTGGCTGAAGCGACCATCGCGGCCGAGCATGCCGGCAAAGTGCGCGTGGAAAAGCGTAAAGTGTTTGTCTCGCACGAGGAACGCGAAGAGTTTGAACACGAAATTCCAACCACCCTACGCTTGCTGGTCAAAGAAGGTGACCACGTAGATGAAGGCCAGCCGCTGACGGAAGGTTCACTAAACCCGCACCGCGTCTTGCGTGTACAGGGACGCGAGGCTTGCCAGATGTATCTCTTGAACGAGATCCAGAAGGTTTACCGTTCCCAGGGCCAGAACATCCACGACAAGCATTTTGAAGTCATCATCCGCAAGATGATGAGCAAGGTGCAAGTCTTCCGCCCGGGTGATACCCGTTATCTGCCCGGTGACGCCGTGGAACGGCTGGAAATCCAGAAAGTCAACGAGCAACTATTGGCTGAAGGAAAAGTCCCGGCCAAATTCCACGAATTGCTCCTGGGTGTGACTAAAGCCTCCCTGAGCACCGACTCGTGGCTCTCGGCTTCCTCGTTCCAGCACACCATCAAGGTGCTGGCGGGGGCAGCCATCGGCGCCACCACCGACCCGCTCTTTGGGTTGAAGGAGAACGTCATTATCGGCAAGCTGATCCCGGCTGGTACGGGCTTCGTGCATGGTCGCTTCGAAGTGACTGAACAGGCGTTGAAGCAGGCGGGCTCCTCCCAATGGACGGAAATCCAGGATACCGGTTCATCGGACTAGATTTTCAAAAGGTTCCAGAGGCTGTCTAGAAACAAGCTCTGGGCAGCCTCAAAACTAGGAAAAAGGGGTGAAAAAAGCGAAGGCAAAAAAAGTTGGTGGCTAAATAGCCGCCAACTTTTTCATATTATGGGCGGGTGCTCACCAAGCCCCATTCGGTTTTCACCTTCTCCAAGCTCCGCAGGTGGAATCTACGGAAACCCATATTGTGTTTGATGATGCCGAAGACAGGTTCCACTTCGATGGAACGGGCAGATCGCGAAGGCTGATGCGGATCTTGCGGTTGCCTTTTGCCCGGGTACACTCGCTTTTCAGTGGGCATTGGCCACAGGCCTGGCATTCATAAACTCGCCGGTTGGTGACATAGCCGTTGTCGGAAGTGTAACGGGAAGTATATTGATATTGCAGTGGTTGGTGGGCTGGGCAGATGAATTCGTCATGCTTCTGGTCATAAGGGAAGTTCTCAGCCAGGAACTGGCGTTTGCGGAGCAGTTCGGGTTTGCGGTAGTGGTGCGTATCCTGGTAGAAAGTGTTGTATTTGAGATAGTTGCCGAGAGCATTCTGTTCCACATAGGCATAGTTCTCTTCACTGCCATAGCCTGCATCGGTGATGACATTTCTGGGCAGGCGGCCCAAATGGCTGCGCAGGTTCTCCAGGTGCGGGATCAAACAACTGGTATCTCCTGCACGCCCATGCACGCTGAACCCCACAATGAACTGGCCTTCTGTCCCAATCTGCACATTGTAGGCTGGTTTCGGCCAGGGCTTCTCTGCTCCCCGGTCTTCTTTCATACGCATACAACTGGCATCCGGGTCAGTCCGGGCGTAGCTACTGCGGCCCCCGAGCGTCTCTGCCTGCTGTTCGTACTTCTTCAGCCATACCAGGCAGTCCTCTTCCAGTTTCTTCAAGGCTTTCCGGGCCGGAAGCGTTCCTTTCTTCGGACGAACACGCTCGCGCAGTTTCTGGTTCAATTCATCGATCTTCTTCTGCAGTAGTTCACTATTCACTTCGGTCTGACCGTTCCCGCCCATCTCTTCCAGGTCGTCATCCCTATATTCCTCCTGCTCCTCTGCATTGACCTGTTCAATGTGCTTGAGCAGTTCCTTGATCTGGGCCTGCACCCGTTCATGATAGGTCTCCCGCCTTTTGGCCCACACCACCTTGTGCTTGTTCGCATCTGCTTCGATCTTTGTCCCATCCAGAAAATAATGCTCCAGCTTCACGTGCCCGGCTGCGATCAGATGCTCCAGTACTGCACTGAACACCTCGTCGATCACCCCCTTCATCCGGCTGCCCCGAAAATCGTTGATCGTCCGAAAGTCCGGCGTACTTTCCCCACTGATCCACATAAAATATATGTTCTCCCGCAGCGCCTTGGCGATCCGCCGTGACGAATAGATCTTCTCCGCATACGCATATACCAGTACCTTCAATAACATTTGCGGATGATAGCTGGACCTTCCACCACCAGGATATTGGGCCAGCAGCGAGCTCAGATCGATCTTCTCCACCGCTTTATTCACCACCCGTACCAGGTGGTCGGCTGGTATCTTTTCATCATAACTCGGCGGCATCAAGGCCACTTGGTTCATTACATACGGCTTGAATACAGGGGCTGAGGCTTTTCTTTTCATACCCCCTATTGAATCACACTTTTCCCTTTTCGCGAAGAGGCTGCCCGTTACTTTTCGGACAGCCTCT
>JBEKEB010000107.1:0-13310 GCA_050014055.1 Anaerolineales bacterium
GTGATATGGCGCCAGCCCAACCAAGCCCAAGCAACCGCCAATATACCTATCAGGACAATTAAAAGCCAATTCATGTCTTACTTTTCAGAACCAAATGGAGGGGATTTTGCCTAACCTTCAAAGCGGTAGCCCCCACCGCGCACCGTGATGATACGAGCCGGTTCAGCGGCATCCTTTTCAATCTTCTGGCGCAGCCAACGCACGTGCACATCGACGGTGCGGCTGTCCCCGGAATAATCCCAGCCCCAGACCCGCTCCAGTAGGAACTCGCGGGAGAGCATCTGGCCTTTATGCCGGGCGAAGAACAACAGCAAGTCGTATTCCTGAGGCTTGAGCGCCAGCACCCGGTCATCCAATAAAACTTCCCGGCGGGTCAGGTTAATTATGAGATTATTGAAAGTCAGCACTTCCTGTTGGGCATCGGCCTCAGGCGTCTTAAGCCTGGCCATTTCATCGCGCAACATGCCCGTGCGGCGCAACTGGGCTTTGACGCGGGCCATCAGCTCGCGCATGGAAAAGGGTTTGGTCAGATAGTCATCCGCGCCGACTTCCAGCCCGACCACCCGGTCGATCTCGTCATCGCGGGCGGTCAACATCAGGATGGGAACGGTCATCTCCTTGCGCAGAATCTTGCACACTTCGAAGCCGTCCAATTCAGGGAGCATAATGTCGAGGACAATCAGGTCCGGGGTCACCCTACGTGCAGTCTCGATGGCGAGGCGACCATTCCCGGCAACCGCCACGATATAGCCCTGCTTTTCCAGGTTGTAGACCAGGGTCTCCTGGAGGGAGGGTTCGTCTTCGACCACCAAAATCTTTTCCGCCATGGCTTTATCTTATCACAATCGGTCTGCCAGGTTTTAAACTGGTCCTTGCATGTGGATGCGCGGCAAGCTTATTTTGCCCCGCAAAGTCCGCGGGACAGGCCCTGCAAATTAAATTGCGGTACAAAATACCTGAGGAAGGGATGGAAACCTGAGGAATACTCTTTACCCACTTTCAGTAATTCCGGTTTATTTCAGCGGCTAATCAGATAACCCTGGCTATGCCGGCTGGTGAACGGTGGATGGAAGGGAAGTCTTTAGAGTGCCAACCTCGCTGAGCAGGTTTTCTACGAGAGAGTTATTGGGCAGGATCAACTGCTGGGTGTGCGGATGGAATTGGCGCTTAAGGGTGACAAGATAGATAAAACCATATTGATCCAAAGATGGCGCAAGTTCGACTTTGACAACCTTCCACCCTTGATCCAATGCGGAAAGCAGGAGCATATAACTATTAGGGAGATAGGCAGAGCAGCGCGGTTCCTGGAAGGTATTCCAAACATTTTCCATTTTTACCAATGTTGTTGTTACCATAATTTCTACCTTTCTAAGAATGGGATATTGATCCGTTATTATGATAAACCTGTTTGATTGTTGTCTCTTTAAGGCGATGTTAAAGTTGTGTAAAAGCCTGACAAAATACCTGTTTAGTCACCATTTTCTCGGCTCATAAACACAAAAAAAGCGCCGGGGAAAATTAATCCACCGGCAATTATTGAGATTCCAGCTTGGTACCTACTGATTCAACTCCCAGATGATCCGCAAGCCATCCAACGTCAGCCAAGGTGCATGGACCTGGATGACGGGGGTTTCTTTTGCAATCAGGCCGGCCAGACCGCCAGTGGCAATGACCTTCATGTCCTGCCCGAGCTCGGTGCGAAACCGGGCCACCATCCCTTCCGTCATGGCAACATAGCCGTAGAGTAATCCAGACTGCAGCGCATGGGTGGTGTTGCGTCCTATCACCGAGGGCGGTTTCTGCAAATCAACGGGCTGCAACTTGGCGCCATGCGCAAACAGCGCCTCGGCTGCCAGGTTGATGCCAGCGGTAATGGCCCCACCAAGATAATCGCCTTCTTTGGTCAGGGCATTGAAAGTGGTGGCCGTACCAAAGTCAATGATGCAGGCCGGACCACCATATGAGTGCATGACTGCCACTGCGTCGCAGACCCGGTCCGCCCCGACGGCTTTGGGATCTTCGTAGCGGATGCGAATGCCAGTCTTAACGCCGGTATCCACCACCAGGGCAGCCTGCTTGAGATATTCCTGGCATGCCAGGGTCACCCGGCCGGTCAGCGGTGGGACAACTGAGGAAAGGCCCACACCTGTCAGGTCGGCAGGGCTGCGCCCGGCATTGGTAAGCAAACCAAGCAATTGCAGGCCATACTCATCCGGCATGCGGGCCTGGTCGGTTGCCAACCGCCAGTGGTTGGTAAGCGTTTCGCCATCGAACAGGCCAATGGTCAGGTTGGTATTTCCAAGGTCAATGGTCAGGAGCATGGTCTTATTGTACCGCTTCTATGATTTCTGCAATGAGGTCATATCGGCTGAATTGAGGCATCAGGTAAACACCCTGTGCCCAGGATTTGACAGCGGTAACCAATGTCGCGGCCAATTCCACACCGACTTTCGCACCGTCTTCGCCGGCTTCCTCCATGCGCCTGCGCGTTCCTTCAGGGATGGATATCCCGGGCACCTCATTCTGCAGAAAACTGACGTGCCGGGCACTAACCAGCGGCAGGATGCCCACCAGCACCGGCCGGTTGAGTGGACCGTATTTGGCGGCATATTTCTCGAAGAATAGCGGGCCCTCTTCCTGACGGTAGATCGGCTGGGTCAGGAAGAAATCCGCACCGGCTTGCAGCTTGCGATACGCATTACGAATCTCATGGTCCGGTTCGGACGGATTGAGGTTGAGCGCCGCACCGACGAAAAAGCTGGTCGGCTGGCCGATGGAGGCACCGGAATGATCCACACCGGCGTTAAAGCCCTGTTTGATGAGTTTAATCAGCCCGGAGGGCACCAGATCGTAGTTATCCATGGCTTCGGGGTAATCCCCCACCGAGGTCGGATCGCCCATGACCACGAAGATATTGCGCAGACCGAGCGCGTGAGCAGCCAGCAGGTCGCCCTGGACACGCAGCAGGTTGCGCCCACGCGTAGGGAAATGCAGGGTGGTTTCCACGCCAACCTGATGCTGGATAATATTACAAACCGCCCAGGCAGACATTCGCATGCGCGCCATGGGACTATCGGCGACATTAATTACATCCGCTCCGGCTTCCTGGAGCAGGGAAGCCCCGGCAATGAGCTTATGGGTTGAAAGACCGCGCGGCGGGTCCATTTCGGCGGAAATGACAAATCTTCCTTCCGCCAATTTTTTGGCCAACTGGGAAGTCGGTTCGCCTTCGGAGACTTCCGAAGTTTCCACTGTTTCAGAGGAATGGAGTACCTGCGCACCGCAGCCCGGCGGGTTGGCAACCAACGCCTTGTGCATGGCACTGATATGCTGCGGGGTGGTACCACAGCAGCCACCAATGATACTTGCCCCGGCTTCACAAAATGCCTGGGCATAATCACCGAAGTAATCCGGGTCGGCCGGGTACATGATGCGACCGCCAACCTGTTCGGGCCAACCGGCATTGGGCTTGACCCAAATCTTCGCTGGCGGGACCGCTGCGTGCATGGCCTTGAGCAGGCGCAGCAATTGTGCCGGGCCACCCGAGCAGTTAACCCCGATTACGTCTGCCCCGGCGTTGACCAGGGTGTAGGCCACCTTTTCAGGAGAATCGCCCAGGATGGTTCGGTCGTCGCGCGTGAACGTGGCGGAAGCGATGACCGGCAATCCCGTCGCAATATCACGTACCGCCTGGATGGCCGCCTGGATTTCGTACAGGTCGCTCATCGTCTCGATGACGATCAGGTCCACGCCGGCTTTCGCCAGGGCCTGCGCCTGTTCTATAAAGGCGGCGCGCGCCTGCTCGGGCTGGACGCGACCAAAGGGCGCTATACGCACTCCCAGAGGTCCGATATCGCCAGCCACGAAAGCCAAACCACCGGAGGCCTGACGGGCCAGCTCGACCCCGGCGCGGTTGATGGCGTCCAGCTTGTCCTGGAGTCCATGTTTGCTGAGTTTGAAGCGGTTGGCGCCGAAGGTGTTGGTCAGGAGAATCTGCGCCCCGGCTTCCAGGTACTCTGCATGAATGCCGCTTACAGCAGCCGGCTTGCTCAGATTCAGTTCATCGAAGCACTGATCAAAAGGGGTGCCGCGCGAGTGCAGGAGTGTACCCATGGCCCCATCGGCCAGGAGCGGGGTTGGGGAGGTTTGGAGCAGGGACAGAAATTTACCGGTCATTTGATTTCCTGAATATGATTCTGCTCAATTACCAAGACAATGGTTGGCAACCATTCTTCCGGAAGTGGTTCGGGGACCTGGACATAATTCATGATAATAATATGTTCGCCGGGATGAAGCAGGTGTGCGGCAGCACCATCAGGCTGGATCACGCCCGAGCCCGACTCCCCGGCAAACAGATATGTTTCCAGGCGCGCGCCGTTTTTCTATATCCACCACTTGGACCAGTTCGAAGGCATGCATGCGGGCGGCTTCAAGCAGGCTGGAGTCAACCATAAGGCTGCCCTCATAGTTGAAATCCGCGCTGGTCACAACGGCACGGTGGATTTTGGATCTTAATAAAGTACGGACCATGCCACTACCTCGTTAATTGATCCACACGGCTCTCACCGGTGCTGTAATATTTCGCCTGCGGGTGATGGACAATCATCGCAGCAGTGGATTGTTCCGGAACCAGTTGGAAGGCGGATGTCAACGACATTCCCAGTTCCTTTTCAGCCGGCAACAGATCGAAAACCTTGCGGTGATCTTCCAGGTCCGGGACGGCCGGATAGCCCCATGAGTAGCGTTTCCCCTGTCCCTCCGGGACACCCAGTTCGCGCCGGATATGCTTGTGCAGGTACTCGGCAGTGGCTTCGGCAGTCTGGACCGCCAACCCGTGCAGGAAATACGCTTCGGTATAGTCGCTGGCGGCTTGAAGGGCATCAAATCTAGCCGTGGCAGCCTGGCCGACTGTAACCACCTGGAAGGCAACCACATCCATCTGACCGGAATCGAGCGGGGTGAAGTAATCCGCCAGGCACAGGTGGTCATCATAGGGCTGGCGCGGGAAATTAAGCCGGGTCAATTCATCCCTTCCCTTTTGCCGCTCTCCCAATGGGAGAGGGGGATAAATTATAAGGGAATCCCCATCCGCCTGGCATGGGAAGAAACCATATACAGCCTGGGGTTTGAGCCAGCCTTCTTTAAGAACAGCGTACTTCATTTTCTCGAGGCGGGCATCGAACCCGGCCTTGAGTTCTTTCCATTCCGCGCCATGGGTGTTTTTAGCACCCCAGGAAAGGCGGTAGAGTTCATTTATATTTAGCTGCTGGAAAATGAGCTCAAGCGGCATCGAGCGGACAACCTTCGGACCGAAAGCAACCCCGGCAGGCAACGCAACCGGATGAGGCACGATGGCGGAACGTTGACCGGTTTTCCGTTCCGGGCGTGGCAGGGTGATGCGATCGATTTCCAAATCGGCTTCTTTACGGACCTGCTCCAACAACGCCGGTTTGCGCTGCGGGTCGATCAACTGACCCATCGTTTCCAATCCTTCGAAAGCGTCTTTGCAATAGAATACACCCGGTTCGTATGGATTCCCATCTTCGGTGAAAAGGATACGGCGGCCAAAACGGCGATTGATGGCTGCGCCGCCCACCAGCACCGGGAACTTAAGCCCACGACGTTGCAGTTCGTTTACGATGAGCGGCATCTGTTTGGAAGTACTCACCAGCAACGCCGATAGACCAATCGCAGTTGCATTAACCTCGACAGCCCGGGTGATGATGGTCTCGGCGGGGACCTGTTTGCCGAGGTCGATTACGGTGAAGCCATTATTGGCAAGGATAGTCTTAACCAGGTTTTTACCGATATCGTGCACATCGCCGTAAACAGTGGCAATCACGATCGTCCCTTTGGTGACTCCTTCCACCTTTTCGAGGTAGTTTTCGAGGTGTCCAACGGCCTTCTTCATTACTTCGGCAGATTGCAACACGAAGGGCAGGATCAATTCACCCGCGCCAAACTTGTCCCCGACTTCTTTCATGGCGGGCAAGAGAACCGTATTGAGAATGTGTACCGCAGTTTCGTGTCTACTCCTCAAGACTTCCGAAGTCTCACGGTTAATAATCTCATCAATATCCGCCTCCACGCCTTCCTTGTGGCGGTGGAGGATGCGCCAGTGCAGGCGCTGTTCGGCGGTCATGCCCCTGGTTGGATCCACGGCTGCATTTTCGTCCGATTCTGGCGAAACATGCTCAAAATGTTCGATGAAACGCTGTAATGCATCCGGGCGGCGGTTGAAGATCAGTTCCTCGGCCAACTCTTTCTCGCCAGCGGGAATGTCCGCATAGGGGGTGACCTGGGCCGGATTAATAATGGCCATATCCAGGCCGGCCTGGACGCAATGATACAACATGATCGAATTCAGCACAGGGCGGGCTTGGGGCGCCAAGCCAAAGGACAGGTTCGAGACACCCAATGAAGCCAGCACGCCCGGCAGGGCTTGCTTGATAAGCCGGATCCCGGTGATGGTTTCGATGGCCGAGTTGGCGAACTCTGGATCGCCGGTAGCCAGGGTGAAGGTCAGTGTATCGAAAACCAGCGCATCTGGACGCAGGCCGTGTTCGGTGACGGCAAACTCATAAATACGTTTGGCGACTTCCAGTTTGCGCGCGGCAGTTTTTGCCATGCCGCTCTCATCGATGGTCAGTACGATGACAGCGGCATTGTAGGTTTTAGCCAGGGCAAAAATCTTATCAGCCTTGGTAAGACCGGATTCGAAGTGGGTGGAATTGATGAGACAACGCCCAGGAGCCGTCTGGAGGGCTGTTTCAAGCACGTCCAATTCGGTTGTGTCAATCACCAGCGGCACATCGACACCCATCTCCAGCTTTTTGACCACGTTGTGCATCAGGGCAACTTCATCCGGGCGCTCCGTCACTGCAGTGGATATATCCAGGGCGTGCGCGCCGAAGTTCACCTGCTCCCGGGCGATCTCGAGAATGGCATCGTAATCCTCATCTAGCAGCAGGCGCTTAAACTTCTTGCTGCCCTGGGCATTACAACGTTCCCCAATCAGGAGAGGCGGCGGATCCTGTCGCATGGCGGTAGCAGATATGGCAGAAGACAGGCGGGCGGCTGGTTGATCCGGGCGGGCAGGATGGGGATGGGAATCAAGTTTCTCGACCAGCAGTTTCAAATGAGCCGGGGTGGTGCCGCAACAGCCTCCCACCACCGATATATTATTCTTATCGACGAACTCCATAAGCGCCTGCGCAAACGGTTCCGGTTCAAGCGGATAAACAGCCTGCCCATCCACATTAAGCGGCAGGCCAGCGTTAGGGATGCAGGAGACCGGCAGGGTGGATTGTTCCCCAAGGATACGGATGGGTTCGCGCATGTGCTCGGGGCCGGTGGAACAATTCAAGCCGATCACATCGATAGGCATGCCCTCGAGGATCGTGAGGGCGGCAGCCATGTCGGTGCCCAGCAACATTCGCCCGGTGGTATCCAGGGTGACCTGCGCCTGGATGGGCAGGCTGACGCCGGTCTCATCAAAGGCTTTCTGGATGCCGGTGATAGCAGCCTTGACTTCGAGGATATCCTGGGATGTCTCGATCAGCAGCAGGTCAACACCGCCCTGGATGAGACCAATAGCCTGTTCGCGGAAAACGTCTGCCAGTTCCGCAAAGCTGACATTGGAGAGGTCTGGATCATCGGCGGAGGGAAGGCGGCCGGAAGGACCGATGGAACCGGCAACGAAACGAAGAAATGAGGAACGAGCTATGGGCGCCGAATTGCCAGTTGTGTCGATGGAAGAGTATTCATCGGCCAGACGCCGCGCCAGAGCAGCAGCGGCTGTATTTATCTCAATCACCCGCTTCGCAAGACCATACTCACCGAGGGTCAGGCGGTTGGCGCGGAAGGTATTCGTCTCAATTACATCCACGCCCACTTCGAGGAACGAACGGTGAATCTTTTCGACCGCTTCGGGGCAGGAGATGACCAGGTAGTCATTGCAGCCGTTAAGCTTCTCACCGCCGAACTGTTCAGCGGTAAGGTTCATCTTTTGAAGATTGGTGCCCATGGCGCCATCGAATACCAATACTTTTTGATTGAGGGCATCCAAATAACGGCGGTTGGTGTATTTTCTTTGCATGGCTCATTCCAATCAGTTGCACTGCATTCGGGATGATGGAATAAATCCCTCTGCCGAAATTTCATCGGCAGCCTTGTGCAGTAAAAAATCGATTCTGCTCAGGTAGAGCACTAATTCGGACGATTCTGGTTGACTTTTATCACAGGCGCGCAGTATTGTCAAATCGCTACCGCACTCATTCAGACAATTACCCAAAAACGACATTTTCTTGACTTTTACCCCCCATTTGTGCTAGATTAAGGTATCTTTTCTGTTGAGGTCTGTATGCATCACGAACGCGTTTCTGAGAATGTTTACTGGTTCCAGAGTGAAATCTATGCCCAGGTTACAGCCGGTGTAGTAGCCGGGCCACAATGGGCCATCGTCATTGACACATTGGCCATGCCTGAAGAAACCCTCGCCATCCGCGATTTTGTGGAACATGAAGTGGGGATCCAGGTACGCTATGTTATCAACACCCATTACCATGCTGACCATACTTGGGGTAACTGTTTCTTCCCCGGTGCAACCGTCATAGCTCATTCCCTGTGCCACGATTTGATGGCTGAGCGCGCCATTCCGGCACTTGAGAACGCCCGGAAGCAGAATTCGGCATTTCGGCAAGTAAAGATTGTTCTGCCGCACCTGACATTCGATCAGGGCGTGCTGACCCTGCGTGTTGGTAAAAAGAACCTGACAATCATGCCCGCCCCCGGACACAGCGCTGACGGGATTGCCGTGTTGATAGAGGAAGACCGCGTCCTGTTCGCCGGGGATGCCTTCATGCCCCTGCCTTACGTAGTGGATGGCGATGCAGATGAAATGGCTGCCACCATCAAGAAAATCGGGCGGATGGGCCTGGAAAACATCATCCAGGGGCACGGTGATATCATCCTGCGCGGCGAGATTGAAGCGGCTGTCAAAGAAAACCTGAATTACCTGACCAACATCCGCAAAGTGGCCAAAACCGCCGCCCGGCGTAAAGTTCCGGCGGATTATCTGGATGAAAATAATGTCGAGAGCAGTGGGAAGAGCCGCGTCAACCTGAGCGGTCTGGCCGAAGAACTTCATCGCCGCAATTTACGGGCACTACTGCGGCAGGAACAGGCAGAAGCAGGGGCTACCAAAAAGAAGTAACCGCCGCACCCATAATGTGCGGCGGCTGGTTCTATTCGTTCCTGCTTGATACCCTGGCCTGCTTGCGTTTGATGAGCAACTCAGGCAAGCCATGGCGACGTTCAGTGCCTTCCATTAAATGCTTAATATTGGGACGCAATGTCCAGATCAATAAAATCTCAGCCACTACGCCATAA
Organism: Anaerolineales bacterium; assembly: GCA_050014055.1. GTDB lineage: Bacteria > Chloroflexota > Anaerolineae > Anaerolineales > Villigracilaceae > UBA877. The sequence goes on from JBEKEB010000107.1 coordinate 9,391, forward strand.
ATAATGTATTGCCAAGGCCCCAGACCTAGGGCTGCTCGAACTCCAAAGATAATAATGATCATCAACCCAATACTTAATGTAGTGATCGAGGCATAACCAATTCCATACCAGATCAACAGTCCGAGCGGAATGAGGATAAAGGCCACCGGAGGCCAGAGGCCCAGCGCACCCCCTCCGGCCGCAGATCCACCAGCTCCGCCGTGCAAGTGGAGGCGGCCGTCCGATCCACGCTCAATCATAAATATGGAGTAATTGTGCCCAAGGATTGCGGCAATAGGAGCAACGGCATGAATCCAGACGTTGGGGGTCATCGCCTGCGCCAACCAGACCGAAGCGGCAGATTTTAGAATATCCAGAATGGCGGTCAGGAGGCCGGCCCAGAGTCCTGCGGCACGCATGGCGTTTGTCCCACCAGTCCGGCCGCTTGCAATTGTGCGGACATCTTTGCCTGTCATCAGTCTCACAACAACAAGGCCAAATGGGATGGAACCGAAAATATACGACACAACCATGATACCGGCGTAAACCAGGAACTGCATCAAATACTCCGCAAATAAAGAACTTTGGCACAATTGATAACACAAAAAACAAATAAAAGACACAGTAAGCCGCAGCATGTGCAAAGAACGGCTTGATTTTCGTCTGGAATCATGTATAATATTGGTGGGTAGGGAATCCTACACAAAACGCATCTCTGTTTCAGAGATGCTTGTATTTTCTCAGGACAAAACCATGACTGCGACATTCCTGACTAAAGAAGGCTACCAAAAACTAGCTGATGAGCTTGAATTCCTGCGCACCACCAAGCGCAAGGAAGTGGCTGAGCGTTTGCACGAGGCCATGGAAGGGGGGGAGTTGATCGAAAATGCCGAATATGAGGCTGCCAAAAATGAACAAGCCTTTGTAGAGGGGCGGATCCAAGAATTGGAAATGATACTGGCTTCGGCACGCATCATCGAGGAACAAAATACCGACACGACCATAGTTCAGGTGGGTGATACCGTGGTTGTCAAAGAAGGCAATAACAAACCAGAAGAATATACCATTGTCGGTGCCGCAGAAGCGGATCCGCGCAAAGGCAGAATCTCAAACGAATCACCGCTGGGCCGAGCCTTGCTCAATCGAGGTATCGGAGATGATGTAACCGTTGAAGCTCCAGGCGGAACATTCAAAGTCCACGTAGTTAAGATCAAATAGGCTTGGGGCATGTCCTTGTCAGGCCCCGCGCAGCTGGTATGATGCGCGGGGCTTTTTTGTTTTTTCACCAAAAGCCCAATCAAGAGAATGGCAGGGCGATGGATGGTAAAATACCGTCAGAAAGGTTTCAGCATGACCGAATACACTTCCCTTGAAAAAATCCGTCTCGAGAAAATCAATGAACTAGCCAAAGAAGGGATAGAGCCATTTCCCACCCGGGCCGAACGGACGCACACGAGTGCCCAGGCCATCGCGGCCTTCGAAACCGCCGAGAAGGCTGCCCCGGAAGGCCCGCCGGCTGCCGAGGTAAAAGTCACATTGGCAGGGCGCATCCGTGCCACGCGTCCCATGGGCAAGATCACCTTTGCGCATATCGAAGATGGCGACGGGCGGATCCAGTTGTTCCTGCGTGTGAATGACCTTGGTCAGGAACGGATCGACTTCTTCGACAAGATGTTTGATCTGGGTGATTTCATCCAGGCTACGGGAGTCATGGTTCGTACCCGCACCGGGGAAGTGACACTGCTAGTCCACGACTTCCGGCTGCTGGCCAAGGCCGTCAGTCCGCTCCCAGCAGCCAAGGACGAGGTCATGGAGAACGGTGAAACTGTCCGTCACGCGGCACTGGAAGACCCGGAATTGCGTGCTCGCCAACGCTACGCGGACCTGGCGGTCAACCCGGAGGTGCGTGAAACCTTTCGTAAGCGGGCTGGTATCATCCGAAGCTTGAGAGAGTTTCTCGATGATCACGGGTTCCTGGAGGTTGAGACTCCCATCCTGCAACCAATCTACGGCGGAGCAGCAGCCAGACCGTTCACCACTCATCACAACCAGCTCAAGCAGGATCTGTACCTGCGGATTTCCTTCGAACTCTATTTGAAACGGTTACTGGTAGGAAACCTGGAACGCGTGTATGAGATTGGGCGCGATTTCCGCAACGAGGGCGTTTCCTACAAGCATAACCCGGAGTTTACACAATTGGAGTTCTACTGGGCGTACGCTGATTATCTCCAGGTGATGAAACTGACCGAACAGATGGTGTCGACCGCCTGTCAAAAAGTAAATGGAAGCATGAAGGTGACTTACCAGAGCTACGAGATTGACTTCACGCCTCCCTGGCAGCGTTTGGAAATGCGGGCCGGGCTGAAAGTAGTTACCGGGATTGATATCGCCGAGCATGTTGATGCTGACAGCCTGTACAAGGCCCTGGTCAAGACTGGAAAACAACCGGATCCGAAGGCAACGCGTGGCAAGTTGATCGACTTCATGCTCTCAGAATTTCTCGAGCCGACATTGATTCAACCCACTTTCCTGTTTGATTACCCTCGCGATATTTCTCCGCTGGCAAAATCCAAACCGGGTGATGTTTTGACCGTGGAACGCTTCGAGGGCTACGTGGCCGGGTTTGAACTCTGCAACGCTTTCACCGAACTCAACGACCCGCTCGACCAGGAACAGCGTTTCCTTGAAATGGGCCGTGATTACGCCTCTGATGACGAAGAGAAGCATCCCATGGATGAAGATTACCTGCGGGCCATGCGCTATGGAATGCCACCCTGCGGTGGTTTTGGTATGGGCGTGGATAGATTGACCATGCTCCTGACAGATAAACACTCCATCCGTGAGGTGCTGTTATTCCCGCATTTACGGGAAACGGAAGGCTGAGAACCCATCCAAAAATTCAGGAGAAGTTTATATTTTGATCCTTCCATAATATTTGGACAAAAACAATGGTAAGTGGATAAAAGAACAAATCGCCCCGGGCAACCCTTTGCCGGAGCAACTTTGTTTTTCGTTGGAGGAACCAGCCTGGCTCCTTTAGAAGGAGTTGCTTGCATAAAGATGACAAACTCCTACTCATGAAAACCCTGGGGAACGGGGTAAAATACCAGCAAAAGAATGCCTGCCAACCGGATGTCCACAAATACTGTTACCCTTGCACTTGGCACCAACCTGGGCAACCGTCCCGGAAACCTGCGTGCCGCCATCGCGGCCCTGCCACCAGCCGTGACAGTGCAGAAGCAATCTTTTATCTACGAAACTCTGCCCTGGGGCGTGATAGACCAGCCCAGTTTCTTAAATATGGTCATTACAGGCGAAACGCTTCAAAAGCCTCAGGAACTTCTGAAAAACTTGAAAGAATTAGAGACCCATCTGGGGCGCGTCCCCTCCATCCACTACGGGCCGCGGAAGATTGACATTGACATCCTCTTCTACGATGATCTTATCTTCGACTCGCCCGATCTGATCCTGCCTCATCCGCACCTGCATGAGCGCGCTTTTGTGCTGGTGCCACTGGCGGACCTGGCACCGGAGCAAATCCATCCGGTCTTGGGGAAAACCATCCGTCAATTGCTGGCAGAGGTCGAAACAACTGGAGTGACCCGCTATGGATAAACCGATCAATCTGGTTCGCGCAGAACCTGCCCTGGCTTGGAAACTGGCAGTAAACATCCTTGGAAAAGATGAGGATTCACCCGACGCCCGCAGCGCCCGGGCTGAAGTTCGGGAAGCGCCGCTGGTGAAGATGTTGATCGGAACCTGTGACCGCAGCCATAGCGCATATAAAAAATGGGCCGGGGCGCACTGGGTTATGTCTATTCTAGAAATTCAGCCGAGAACCGGCATTTCTGAATAGTGGACATCGAAAATCGAGGTCAAGGAAGCGAAATGCTGGTCCAAATGCCGTATTTGCGAGCTCAGGTTATGGAAAAAAGAAGAAA
>JBEKEB010000108.1:0-13273 GCA_050014055.1 Anaerolineales bacterium
CGTAAATGGGCGAATGAGGAAATAACCTTGGAAATAATTGCGGAATTCTTTACTTCGCTCCATTCGCATTGAGAAGCACCGGCCGGGATTGAAGAGGTTGATGAAGAATGCGCAATAAGGTTCCTGATGGCGGCATGATCGGGAAGAGGGTATTTTGAGCAGCGCAGCCAGATCGGTGGCAGTCATCGGCGGCGGGCCGGCCGGGCTGATGGCTGCCGAAGTGTTGATCCAGGCCGGTGTGCGGGTCGACCTGTACGAAGCCAAACCATCCATGGGGCGCAAGTTCCTGGTAGCCGGCAAGGGCGGATTGAACCTGACCCATACCGAACCGCTCAATCAGTTCCTCACCCGTTACGGCGCACGCCGCCCGCAGCTGGAACCCCTGCTGAAAGATTTCGGCCCCGGGCAGGTGCGCCAATGGGCGGAAGGGCTTGGCATCCAGACCTTCACCGGCAGTTCTGCGCGTGTCTTTCCGGTTGGCATGAAGACCTCCCCGCTCCTGCGTGCCTGGCTGGAACGCCTGCGCGCAACCGGGGTGACTTTTCACCTGCGCCATGAATGGCTTGGCTGGATCGGAGATGGTTCTCTGCGCTTCGCAACCCCCGCCGGGGAGTTCTCCGTGCAGCCGGATGCAGTCATCCTGGCGCTGGGCGGTGGCAGTTGGCCGCAGACCGGTTCCACCGGTGCGTGGGTGGCGTTGCTGAGCGAACGAGGGATTCCGGTTATGCCTCTAAAACCTGCCAACTGCGGCTTCGACGTGGCTTGGACGGAGCATTTCCGCGCCCGCTTCGCCGGTCATCCTTTAAAATCCGTGGTTCTATCCTTCAATGACTCATACGGTCATGCTTTTCACCAGCAGGGCGAATTCGTCGTCACCGAAACCGGCCTAGAGGGCAATCTCATCTACGCCTGTTCGGCGCTCCTGCGGGACGAGCTCGCAGCCGGCGGGCAGGCGGTCATCCGTCTGGACCTGGCCCCCGGTTGGACGTATGAACGTCTGGTGGAACGGCTCTCCCGGCCACGCGGTTCGAAGTCGATAGCCAGCCATCTCGAAAGATCCGTTGGCCTCAAAGGCGCTAAGGCCGGCTTGTTGTGGGAGTTCGTGCCTAAGGCTGATTTTGCCGAACCGGTAAAATTGTCCCATGCCATCAAAGAACTGCCCATCCCGCTCATCGCCGCCCGCCCGCTCGAGGAAGCCATCAGCAGTGCCGGTGGCGTGGACTTTGCCGCCCTGGATGCGCACCTGATGCTGCGCGCGCTGCCGGGCCTCTTCTGCGCCGGCGAGATGCTGGACTGGGAAGCCCCCACCGGCGGCTATTTATTGACCGCCTGCTTCGCCACCGGCCGGGCGGCGGGAATGGGGGCGCTGGAGTGGATCAAATCTATTGGAAATAATAAAAGGATTGCATTTTGAGTGCGTACGGCTACATCGAACACACTCAAAATGCGAACTCCTCATAAATTTTCGGTATGGGGTCCATAGTAGAGCCGCTCAACAACAAGATTTATTTGACCATGTTTCAGTCTTGACTGGCTTGCTCCACAATCTGGTCAAGTTTTTTCACGACCGCCTCTGCCAGAGGTTCCGGCTTATGCTGCGCAAGGATTTCCACGGCTTTTTCCCGTGCCCGTTGGCGCATCGTCTTGCCGCCGTCCTTCTTCCACCCGTCATAATTGCGCCGTTCAAAGAGGCTGGGATACCAATCCTGGCGAAAGTTTTTGAGGGTGTGCTTATTGCCGAGGAAATCCCCATCCGGGCCGACTTGATCAATGACGTCCAAAGCCAGAGTTTCCTCATTGACTTCCACTTCCTTCATGAAGGCTTTGGTGTAGGAGATAATTTCATCGCAGATGACGATCTGCTCGATTGAATTTGTCATGCCGCTGTCCAGGTAGCCTACATCATGAGCCATCTGGGCACCTGCCAGGCTTTCCAGCAGGATGGAAAGCGCAGCTTCCGCGGCGGCTTGCTCATCGGGGAGTTTGGAGTCGCTGCAACCTGTCAGGCCAAAGATGGGCAGGTTGTAGCGATGAGCCATTTCCACCAGCATGACCCGGTTGGTCGGATCCGAATAGCAGTCGATGGTGGTTCGCATGTCCAGCATGTCGTTCACTCCGCCTGTGATGATGATCGGAGTGCCCTCGCGTTTAATTTGGGAGATTACCACGCCTGCCAATTCGCCGGCATTTGCCAGGGCAATCGCGCCCGCAGCCGTTACGGGGCCGGTGGCGCCACGCAATACCACCGGAGTATAAGTGGTTGGCAATCCTTTTTCCGCCATAAATAGTAATTTTTGCAAAGCCTCTTCGTTATGGCGCAAGGCGCTGCTGACGTTGATGTAGCAGGCGCAAATCGGCTTGCGTTCTAGCGCCTGCGCCCCGCCGAGCACTGCTTCCGCCATTTTGATCGCGTCCACGCAACCGCCGAATCCCAGCGTGACAAACAGGATTGGTTTGATGGAATGCATCAGCATTGCCCGCATTTGGTGGCGGTCGTACGTTTGCCGTTCCAGATCGTTGGCAATGCAAAACGACATGAGGAAATCAATGTTTGGCAAGGCGTCGCAGACCGTGGTCGCATCGACGATGTCCTGCAATAAGCCGGGTCGGCGCTCCCCGTTACGGAGATCGATCACGTTCGGGCAGTCCGAACCGGTGCCGTAAAAGACATTGTTCCCTTCCAGAACAAGTGCTTCCTCACCGTGACGGTTAAATAGTTTCGTGCTTTTAGGCGCAGTGGTCAGGGCCCATTCCACCAGTTTGGCAGGGATATGTACGCGATCACCACCTTCCACAGTCGCTCCCTTTGATTTTAATAGTTGCACTGCGTTGGGCTCGAGCAATCGCAGCCCGGTCCTTTCCAGGATCTCCAGGCTGGCCGCGTGAATGCGTTCCAGTTTCTCGTTGGATAATTTGCGGAAGCTTAATCCCTTTGTCGGTAAATAATTGCTAGGCATGGTCTTTAATCTCCATATAGATGTTTGTGACGATCAGCAAACTTGTTTGGCCGCCAGGCTTTATCTGTCGATTATTATCCCCTAAATGCTTGTATGGCAGCCAGGATCCTCTCCGGCGTCGCAGGAATGGAGCGTAACCTGCCTCCAAGCGCTCGGGAGACCGCATTAATGATTGCCGGTGTGGCTGGCAGCATCGCCGCTTCCCCCAGCCCTTTTACTCCATACGGTCCGTACCGGCTGGGAACCTCTACAAATATCACATTGATCTCCGGCATAGCATCTGCCATCGGCACCAAATATTGGCTCAAGCCGGTGGTTTGTCCCGGCAGATATTCCTCATGCAACGCCGCGCCCAATCCCATCACGACCGCTCCCTGTATTTGCCCGGCAGCATCCACTGGGTTAACCACTCGGCCGAGGTCGTGTACGGCGGTCATTCGCAAAACCTGGGCGGTGCCGGTTTCCATATCTACAACTACATCAGCCAGGTGCGCTCCGGTGATAAAAAGCGGTAAATATTCAGGTCGATCGGTCTTGGGCAGCGCATCCGATATGTCGAAAAAACCTGCCACCCGGCGCGACTTGCCCATGCGGTCGAATTCCCGGGCCACGTCCACCAACGTTATGGCCTCATCGTCATTATCCTGGACGACCACCCGGCCAGGCTGTAATTTCAAGGCATTGGCGGATATATCCAGGAGTTCCGCTGCCACGCCAAATACCGATTGTAGAAGAACACCCACGGCTTTCTGAACCGCACCTCCGACAAAGAAGGTCGCACGCGAAGCACCCTGGATATCGCTATCAGGAACCTTGGCAGTGTCGGCATTAACCACCTCCACGCAATCCCGATCGATACCCATTGTGTCCGCCGCAATTTGACTCATGACCGTATTCGTTCCCTGGCCATAATCCGGAGCCGAACAATACACCACAAAATGCCCATCATTGGCCAGTTCAGCCTGTGCTTCAATTCTTAGACTGCCTGCCTTTCCGAAACGATACCACATCCCTGCCAATCCAACGCCGCGGCGCAGGTAACCGCTTGCGTGGGTCGTGTTATAAGCCTGTGCCTCCTGAAAATACAGACGGTAATTCGGCTCGATTGTTTTCAATACCTGGGAATAGCCCAGGTTATCTGCCAGGGGGTAACCCAGAAATGTATCATCGCTTGGTCCAAGACAATTTCGCAAGCGGAACTCAATTGGATCATCTCCCAACTCTTCAATTAATTCATCCAACGCGCATTCCAAAGCAAAAGTGGATTGCGCAGTGCCAAAACCGCGAAACTGGCCGGCTTTCGGCCCGTTCGTATACACGCTACGCGCAGATACATCCACAGCCTGCCAGCGATAGGCGCCTCCGGCTGCGGTGACGGCATAATTGGTGATAAAGCGCCCGGCCCCATCATAACCACCCGTATTACAGTCAATCTGCACCTGGAGTCCGGTTAACTCGCCCGCCTTGGTGGCACCGATTTTGCAATTCACATGGTACGGATGGCGCTTGGGGGATGCGTCAAAGGATTCTTCGCGCGAATAGACCAGGCTGGTTGGCCGGCGCAAGAGGTGAGTCGCCAACCCGACGGCTGTGAAAGGCCAGGGGTCCTGCTTGCCCCCAAAGCTACCTCCCATTGGTGGCACAATGACCCTGATCTGATCCAGTGGCAATCCCAACATTTCAGCAATGAAGCGCTGTTGCATGTGGGGCTGGTGCGTGCCCCCAATGACAGTTATCCTTCCAGTTTCATCAATCATCCCCAGCAGCGATTCCCGTTCCAGTGCCACATGTTCGAGGAAGGCTGTCTCGAAAACAGTCTCAATCACGTGATCTGATGCAGTAAAAGCAGCCTTAAGATCGCCGTGCTTTACCTGGAATTCGGACAGCACATTTGCATCCCCCGCGATGTGTAGAGAACCCGGCTTTAATGCCTCTTCCGTTTCGAAAGTATAAGGCAATTGCTCGAGTTCCATTTCCACTGCGGCGAGTGCAGCCTGCGCCTGTTGCACGCTTTCAGCGACTACCAGGGCAATGGGCGCTCCCAGCATACGCAAGGTATCGCCAACCGGAGTCAGAACGGGCTCTTCCAGGCTGTAGCTGGGAAAACCGTTTACATTTGGAATATCCGCCCAGGTAATGATTCGCTGCACGCCGGGCATCTCTGCCGCTCGGGAAACATCGAGACTGCGCAGGCGGGCATGATGATTAGGACTTCGTAAAACCTTGATGTGCAACAAGCCCGGGATTTTGAAATCTTCCACATAGTTTGTTTTACCCGTAACTTTGTTGAACGAGTCAGTCCGTACGACGCTTCCGCCTAAAGGTGGGGTGGAGGAAAAGTTGGTTGACATCGATCCATCATTTGGCGGAATCAAAAGTTCCCACCCGTTCAGGGAAGTGGCACGCCACCAGATGAGTGGCATCCGGATACTCCCCGAGAGCAGGCGGATCCGTAACACACCGTTCATCCCGGTAACGGCAGCGTGGATGGAATGGACAACCCGAAGGCGGATTCCGGGGACTGGGGATTTCCCCTTCCAACACGATCCGTTTCCGCATCTCGCGCAGTTCAGGATCGGGAAGCGCCACGGCAGACATTAACGCTTCGGTATAAGGATGTTTTGGCTGGGTTATCAGCGCCGAGGTTTCACCGACTTCCACAAGTTTTCCCAGATACATCACCGCAACACGATCAGCAATAAAGCTGATGATATTGAGGTTATGCGTGATCAGGATGTAGGTTAAATTGAATCGCTCGCGCAAATCCTTCATCAGGTTGAGGATTCCAGCCGCGACAGAAACATCCAGCCCGGCGGTGGGTTCATCCGCGATCAGGACGGACGGCTGCAAAGCCAGCGCACGAGCGATGCCCACCCGGCGTGCCTGTCCCCCGGAAAGTTGGTGGGGATATTTGTCCGCCTGTTCGGAGGATAACCCGACCATCTCCAAAAGCTCATCCACTTTCGTGGTCTTATCGACCGGGATATTATGAATCTTGAAGGGTTCCAATAACAACCCGGCAACGGTCTTGCGCGGACTCAAACTTGAAATAGGATCCTGAAAAATCATTTGCATATGAGCACGCAAAGGCCGGATTTTCGATAGGGGCAGACATGTAATATTGTTTCCATCCACGCTGATGTTGCCACTGGTTGGCTGTTCGAGCCGCAGGATCGTGCGTCCCAGGGTGGTTTTACCGCAGCCGCTTTCTCCAACCAGGGCCAGGCTCTCGCCGCAAAATACTGCGACATCCACTCCATCAACGGCACGCACCAATCCTTGTTTTTCTCCCAATAATTTTCCCAGCCAGCCGACCGTATCCTTGTAATGCACTTTCACTTTTTCGGTGTGCACCACCTGTTCGGCGCCGGCTTGCCCTGGTTTGTCCCTGGTAACTGAAGGCTGGACTGGTTGGCTGGCTTGTTCATAAAGCGATGCAGGGGTCTTGCCTTTCCAATCAGGTTGGTATGCATGACATAAAACGGACTGCTTGTCCACTTGAGATTGCAGTGGTTCCTGTTTAAAACAAATTTCTTCCGCCAGATCACAGCGGGGAGAGAATTTACATCCAACCGGCAGATCCTTAAGGCTTGGCACGCGTCCGCGGATGGTGATGAGGCGTACGGCCCGGGTTTGATGGGATGGGTGCGAACGCAGCAAAGCCCGGGTGTATGGGTGAAGCGGATTCTTGAAAACATTGAAAATGTCACCTGTCTCCACCACGTTGCCGGCATACAATACGACCACCTGATCGCATATCTGGGCTACGATGCCCAGATCATGGGTTATGTAAAGGATGGAGGTTTGCAATTCATCGCGTAGTTCCCGGATCAACCCGGTGATTTGCGCTTCCAGAGTCACATCCAGGGCGGAGGTCGGCTCATCTGCGATCAGCAGGCATGGATTGGACTGCAATGCCGTGGCGATCATAATGCGCTGAAGCATTCCACCCGAGAATTGGTGCGGAAAATTCCGGATGCGTTGGGCAGCGTCGGGGATACCCACCCGGTTCAGCATGCTGACCGCCCGTTCACGGGCGTCGCCACGGCTGATGGGCTGGTTGTTCGGCGGGTGGGCCAGAATGGCATCCACCATCTGCTGTTCAACACTGAAGACCGGGTTCAGGCTGCACATGGGATCCTGGAAGATCATGGAAATATCCCGGCCGCGTACCTGGCGCATTTCGTCTTCGTTCATGCGAAGCAGGTCACGCCCATTAAACAGCATCTCCCCGTGCGAGATCTCGCCATTGGGAGGCAGCAAGCGCATCACCGCCGAGGCGATGGTGCTCTTGCCGCAGCCGGATTCACCCACCAGCCCAACGATCTGGGCGCGCCCGACTGCAAAGTTAACATTTCTCACGGCGGTGAGGGTTGCCTGGCGGGTATGGTATTTTATTTCCAGATCTTTGGCCTGGAATGTCATTTCATCCATCACAGGCCTCTTGTTCCCGACAAGCGCGGGTCGAGCACGTCCCTTAAGGCTTCTCCAAACAAGGTAAATCCGAGAGTTGTGATTGCCAGAGTTAAACCTGACCATAAGATAGGCCATGGCGTTTCGAAGATGTGATCAAAGCCTTCCGAAAGAATAGAGCCCCACGAAGGAGTGGGTGGGCGTACCCCCAACCCCAGGAACGATAGACCCGCTTCAAATGTGATCACCCAGGGCAAATCCATGGCTGCCAGGATAAGCGCTGGCGCGATCACGTTGGGTAGGATATGCGACAACAGGATGCGCCAGTCGCTCGCCCCCAGGGATCGCTCTGACTCCACGTAACAAGTTTCCCTGACGGCCAGCACTTGGGCGCGGATCACCCGCGCATAGTTGGGCATCCAGGTGAGGCCGATTACAATAATCACGTTAATCAGTGAAGGGCCCAATAATGCCAGTATCGCAAGTGAGAGCATGATCGAGGGGAAAGCTTGTAGGGTATCCATGATGACCACGATGAGATTGTCCAACCACCCGCCGACATAACCCGCAAGAAGGCCGAGCAACATCCCGACGGTCAGGGCGATACCAACGGAAGGTATTGAGATTCCGAATGCAATACGGGAACCGTATACCAGCCGGGAGAAGAGATCACGGCCAAGGTTATCGGTCCCCAGCCAATATTTAACTGAAGGGCCTTCCATACGGTTGGGTATATCCTGCCGGGTGTAATCATAGGGAGCAATCAGTGGAGCAAAGATTACGGTCATAATAAAAATAAAGACTATCAAAAAACCCAACGCACCGAGCGGTTGTCTGACAACGTCCCCCAGCACAGGTACACGGTCGAGGGTTCGCTGGATGCGATTGGAAGGCCACTCTATATATTGCATATTCAGCTTTGCCTTCTATTCAACTGGATGCGCGGGTCTAAGTAGGTGTAGAACAGGTCGGCGAGGAAGTTTGCAAGGACAAACAGTACCGCCACTACAAAAACACCTGCACGGACTAAGGGATAATTACGAGTCTGAATGGCATTATAGATGAGCAAACCCATACCGGGCCGAGTAAAAATGATCTCTATGAACACCGCGCCGCCCATCAGACTTCCAAGGCCCACGCCCAAAATGGCTACCGTTGGAATTAATGCATTCTTGAGCGCGTAGCGATATCTGATCAGTCGTTCGGAAATACCCGCTGCCCGTGAAGCCCGCACATAGGGTTCGTTTAGTACTTCCAAAAGGCTGGTGCGCACCAATCGGCCCAAATAGCCAACCCAGGTTATGGCGAGGGCAACAGAAGGTAAAATCAGATGTTTCAAATAATCCACGGTGTCCCCGGGGTGCCCAAGTCCCATGGCAGGCAAGGCATGCACATCAACCGCAAAAATAAGCAGCAGAATTAAGCCCCCCACATAGGACGGAATAGTCGTTAATGAAATAGACACGATTGACAAAATTCGATCAGGCAAAGAATTCGTATGAGTGGCGGAATACATCCCTATGGGTATGCCCAAAAGGACCGCCAGTAGAAGGCTGCTGATGGCAAGAATCATGGTATGGGGCAACGAAGCGTCGATCAAAGTCATGATGGGCACGCCAGTGACAGCATCCACTCCCAGACTGCCATGCAGAATATTCCACAGGAAATGGCCGATTTGCACATAAATCGGCTTGTCCAGTTCCATGGCTGCGCGCATCTGTTTGATCAGGCTTGGGGTGGCGCGCGGGCCGAGGATCATGGTAACGGGATCGCCTGGCACGATATGGACAAGCAAGGTTAAGAAGACCACCACCAATAACAGGACTAGGAGGGTCATCAGGATGCGCTTAACTATGTAGACCAGCATAAATCAAACCTATTCGTGGGACAGACTCCGATTTGGGAAACATCATCGGAGTCTGCCTCTCTTCTGAACAATACTATTGACCGCTAAAATCGCGGAGCATGGGTGCCAGGCCGCCCGGGTAGATAACGGCTTTGATTCCGGCTTTGGAAGCGTAAACCTGTGGCTGATCGGTTACGAACACCGAAATTACGGCTGCATCCCATAGCTGCTGCATCTGAATATATATTGGTGCGCGCTGTGCAGGGTCGATCGTCGTAATACCTTTTTGGTGCAGAGCATCAAAGTCCTTATTGCACCATCGCATCCAGTTCCAGAGATCCACCTGGTCACAGGTAAACCATTGGGTGGACCAGGCGGGGTCGGGGACCACCGAGGAATAATAGAGTTCAAAAAGCTCCAGTGTCTGATCCTTGCCACCCTCACCAAGAGCCCAGAAGCTGCTTGAATCCAATGGATTGAGGGTGATGTTGATGCCCACGTCTTTCAGGTTTTGCTGGATGATTTGACCCCAGGTATTGTATTCGTCGGTATTCTCGTATGTCAACGTCAGATTGAGAGATGTGATGCCAGCTTTAGCCAGGTAGCTCTTCGCCGTGGCCACATCACGATTGTAAACCGGTGCGTCTTGCCAATAGCCGACAGCGCTTTCCGGCTGAATCAAGGCGTTAGCCCGAGGGACCTTGTTGTTATAGGCGGCTGCCAGGATACTAGGGACATCAATGCCATAGCGAATGGCTTCCCGGACGTTGATATCTTTCAACTTGGGGCTTTCGACGTTCATGCCGATCCATTTATATTGAGTAGCTGGGACGACGTCGACGGTGAAATTGGAATCGGCCTGGAATTTTTCTTCCGAAGCGAGCGATATGCCACTGAAATCCAGCTCACCGGCTTGCAAGGCAACTTCAGCGGCTTTGTCATCATCGACAGGGATCAGATCGATCTCATCATAATATGGCTGCGTTCCCCAATAGTCTGGATTGCGCTTGAGGACAACTTCTTGTTTGGGGATCCATTGCGCAAAGACGTATGGCCCTGTGCCAACGATGTCGGTCTTGATTTTGTCCGGGCCAGCCTGGTCATAGAACTTCTTACTGACGATCAAGCCTGAAGTCATGGGCAGGACCGATGTCCAGAGGGTGGCCTGTGGCTGCTTGAAAATCAGTTTGCCCGTATAATTATCGACAATCTCCACATGATCCAGGGAGGCAAAATCGTCAGCATAGGCGGGCTTAGGGTTCGTCGCCAGGTAGCGCTCGTAGGAGAATTTAACGTCATCCATGGTGAGCTCCCCGAAGCCACGCTGCCACATGACACCCTTGTGCAATGTAAAGCTAACCGTAAGGCCGTCCTGCGACACGGAGTAGGTATCCACCAGTTGGGGTTGAAGCTTGCCGTTGGCATCGTAACGGAACAAGCCCTCCATTACGGCCCGGTCAATCGAATCTTCTACGTCTCCGGTGACATTGGCCGTATCCAAGTTGGTGATATCGCCGCGTATACGCACCTTGAGTATTTTTGGACTGGCGGCTGTCGGTGCAATTGTCGGTGCAATTGTCGGTGCAACAGTTGGAGCAGTTGTCGCGACAGGCGCTTGCGTTGAACCACCCGTTGATGGTGCCGTAGTCGGCGTGGAAGCTGGTTGCGACCCGCAACTTGTTATCATCATGCTGGCAACCAGGAGAAAACTCAATAGATACCATATATTTTTTTTCATCTTGCTATCCTTTCTCTTTACTTTGGTGTCGGATTTATGATCAGCCTGCAATTTCATGAATTAATGGACGGTTGTATGCTGCCTCCTTTGCTTTGAACACGAAAGATGATGGATTGGAGCTCACACCATGTCCCGGCGAATTTTGGAGGTCCAACTTTTTGTAAACACTCGCTCCGGACCCTCAAAAGCATTGAGTATGTTGGTCAAATGAAAATAATTTTTATCACTGGTCATAACACTGGATGTCTCCAGACGCGTCACCCAATCGACCCGGCTGACTTCAATTTGTCGTTTGCATTCCACCCGGGCTGAGGTCGGCTGTCCATCCAAAATGGAGAAAATATTGTTTATGACGCTGTCATATATGATGCCGTTCGAGAGCCTGTTTCGCCCATCGTCAATCAGGTCCATCATTTGTAATTGTCCTTTGACGCTGTCATAGGTGAACGTACGGTTCGCATCTTCGGGGCGCAGGCTTTCGAATTCCAACATCGCAGCGCCTTCCGGCTCGTCAAAAGGTGCAAGGGTTTCATCCAACGTACCCGGAGTGCGTACAGGCAGGTACAGCTGGCTTTCCTCGCCCGTGTACAGTGTCAATGTGACAGGCACAGGTGACGGCCATGCGTGCGGCCAATAGGTTGGTGAAACAGACACGCGCCAACGATGTCCTTCGACGAGCCGGTGCGCGGCGACATTTAGTCGGACGGCAACTTGATATATCTCCCCCGGCTTTACCGGTTTTGGTTCATCGTGACCATCACGATGGGTAAGGTTGAGCAATCCCCACGAGATCAGCCGTGAGGCGCCGTCCTGGGCAACATCGCACAATCGCACCGCCACCACCGCATCCGGCTGGTCAACCGCCAGTTTGAGTTTGACTTCCGGGAATCCCAGGATTTCCATCGCTTGTTCGACTGGTGCAGATGTGAAACACAGCGAAAACGCATCGTCAGCGCGTTGGTCTATCGGCATGCCAAATTTATTTCCATAAGGACACCAGACACCGGCAGTAGCACCGTTGGTCTGCTTGCCCAGTAATGTCACTTTGCCGGCGGATTCCGGGGTCTTAACCAGGCGGCCATCGGCTAACAAAAACACTTCCGGCAGGAGGCGCGCAGGCGGCCAGCTCGCTTCAGCCACCCAGCGGCCTGGCCAATCCATCTCGCGTGGTTGTGGCTGAACGCCTTCCGACATCCAGACGCGTACCATTGGTTCGTCCATGATGCCTGTGTCGATTCCCTTGAGCCAATGGTCCCACCAACGCAGGCTTTCCTGCAAAAAACCAATTGCAGGATGAGGAACTGCGGTATGAGGATAGGAATGTGCCCAGGGACCGATCAAAGCCTTGCGCGGCACCGACAAACCTTCCATCAGGCGCGGGATTGAATTTGTGTAGGGATCAACCCAGCCTCCCACAGCATAGACTGGGCAATTGATCGCGCCGTAATCCTCATCCACAGAGCCCTGTTTCCAGAAATCATCCCGCTGTTGGTGGCTTAGCCAGCTTTCTATGAACGGAGGCGTTTGCTCCATTCGATTGAACCACATCTCGCGCCAACGCTCGCCAACCATCGCAGGGTCAGGCGGGAGAGCATTGTAAGCTAACATGATGGAAGCCCAGTTCAACATGTCAGAACCAAGCACGCATCCGCCCATGTAATGGCAATCATCGCTATAACGATCATCGGTGGAGCAAACCGTAATGATGGCTTTCAATGCCGGCGGGCGATGAGCCGCAACCTGCAAACTATTGAATCCGCCCCACGATATTCCCATCATGCCCACTTTGCCGGTGCACCAAGGCTGGCGCGCGATCCAAGCGATGACTTCCAGAGCATCCGACTGTTCCTGGGGCAGGTATTCGTCCAACAGCAATCCATCCGAATCGCCGCTGCCGCGCATATCCACCCGCACAGAGGCATAGCCATGCCCGGCGTAATACTCATGAATTACGCGATCCCTTATCGCGGTCCCATCATCCTTGCGGTAAGGTAAATATTCCAGGATTGCAGGAACAGGATTTTGATCCGCATCCACCGGCATCCAGATGCGCGCTGCCAGCCGCGTACTGTCGGCAAGCGGAATCCATGTATTCTCAATTAATTTAACCGGGTGGGGAAATGAAACAATGGTCCTGTATTGAGGTAGCGATTTCATCAGAGCCTTTCTACGTGCTGTGTCGGATTGGTGGTGACTGAAGCAGCTTATTTAAGCCAACAATGTTCTATTGCTCTGAGCCAAACCATAACAGTAAAACTGACCTGGAACAAATAAATATGGATATTTTACAATCTTGGGGAAATTTTAATCACTTCGCGT
>JBEKEB010000109.1:0-13078 GCA_050014055.1 Anaerolineales bacterium
ACATGGTCAGCTTGCAGCAATTTGGCGAAACACCACCATCTTTGATCAGTTCACCTTAACTCGCTTTGGACGGTAAACAAGTACATTAACTCAGGCAAGGGACGGCCAGTCTCCGTCCCTTTTCGCGTTTAAAGCAGCCCCCTCCACCCTGGCGGGCACCTCCCCTACGGGAAATGCACCCTCCGGGGACTCGGTCCCACAATTCCCCAAAAGGCGGGGACAGGTCAAGTGCACCCAAAGAATCGGGTGCAGGCAAAAATGGGGGAGGAGTTTTAATTTAACCCTTGACAAAATAGAAAATATGTTCTAGGTTTGTTAAGTAGAAAGAAGAGAGCAGAGAGAAGTGAGGAAGTAAAACGTAATCCCCTTCGGGGACAAGTTGCGTAAAACGTAAAGGAAAAAAACAAAATAAAAAACAAGAACGGAATTCGGTAATCGTAATTCGGAATTCGTGAAGGGAAAGAAGGTGGAAGATGAAGGTATCTGGATATACCCAAGCATGCGATGAGATCATTGTGATGAAGGAGAAGGTGGCGGCGCTGGAGGCGTGGAGAAGCAGCACGCAGGCGGACCTGAAGGCGATCCAGGATGTGATCAGCCAGGTGAAGCTACTGATGACGCTATCGATAGGAGGGGGAGGGCTGAGCATTTTGACGCTAGTGGTGACGGTGGTAGTGATGGTGAAGGGAGGAAAGTGAAATGAAAAAAGAAAATACTTCACCACAAAGGTCACGAAGTGCACGAAGGAAAAACAAGAAATAAAAAACACAAACGTAATCCCCTTCGGGGACAAGTTGCGTAAAACGTAAGAAGAGGATATAGAAAAGAGAGAAAGGACGGAACAAATAGCCGGAGCACCGAAAGGGAACTGTAATGCGTTGAAGCACGGGCTGTATGCGAAGCACTATACACCGGAGCAGAAGGAGGAACTGCGGCAAATGGGTTACGCCGATCTGCGGCACGAGATGAACGTGGCACGGATGATCGTTTCGGATATGGTCAAAATCCACAAGCAGATCATGGCAGGCGAACAGGTGGATATCGAGAAGCTGACGAAGCTTGACAACTCGGCCTGCAACGCGATCGACAAGGTGAGCCTGTGCGCGACCCGGTACGCCATATTGAACGGTGAAAATGTGAGCCTGAATGACAGCCTGACCGAAGCGCTGGAAGGGCTGCCCTTACACGAGGAGGACCCACGCGATGAGCAGAAATAAACCACAGACCCGGCAAATCCGCTACCTGATGCGCAGACCGGCTCTATTTAGTTTTCAGACAGGAAGCATCAAGCTGCGCCCGTACCAGGAGCAAGCAATCCAGGCGGTGATCGACAGCGTGGTTTACGAGCGCGGGATGGAATTTACCTGGATCTTCCCGCGGCAATCCGGGAAGGACGAGAGCCTGGCGGTGCTGGTGCAATACCTATTGACGCGCAGCATGATCGAAGGGGCGGAGATGGTATTCTTCAACCCGACCTTCAAGCCGCAAACCGAGACGAGCATGCGGAGGCTGGAAGCACGGCTGCAATCGAACGTGCTGACCAAGGGCAAATGGAAGCGGAAGAGCGGGTATATCTACCAGATGAGGAACGCATTCTGCACGTACCTGAGCGGGGACCCGACGGCCAACACGGTGGGAGCGACAGCGAATCTTCTACTGATCGTAAACGAGGCACAGGATATCAGCACGTTCAAATACGACAAGGATATCGAGCCGACGGTGGCGAGCGCCAACGCGACCAGGCTTTTCAGCGGGACACGCTGGACGACCGACACGCTGCTGGAACGGGAATACCAACGCTCGCTGGAAGAGGAGAAACGGGACGGCATGCAAAGGGTGTTCTTCTTCACGGCCGAGGATGTACGCAAGTACGTGCCGGCGTATGGAGCGTTCGTGGATGGGGTGGTGAGGCGGCTGGGCAGGAAGCACCCGCTGGTGAAGACGCAGTATTTCTGCGAGACGATCGATGCACAGGCGGGGATGTTCCCGCCGGGCAGGCAAGCAATGATGAAAGGCACGCACACGGCGAGGACGGCACCGGAAGCGGGGAAGATATACGCGTTCCTGATAGACGTGGCGGGGCAGGATGAGTCACAAGGGCAGGGATTAGAGCAGGGGATAAGGGGAAAGGGGATAAGGGAAGCGCGAGAGCAGGGGAGGGACAGCACTTTGTTGAAGATCGTGGAGGTGGACAGGAGCACGGTGGAGGCACTGGGGAAGCCGACCTACCTGACGGTATTCCGGAAAGAATGGACCGGGGAGAAGCACGTGAAGGTATTCGGGACGCTGCAAGGGCTGGTCAAGGTCTGGAAGCCAGCCCGGATCGTGATCGACGCGACGGGCGTGGGGGAGGGAATGTGGAGTTGGCTGGATAATGCATTTGGGCCAGACATGGTGAGGCCGCTAAAGTTCACGGCGAAGCTGAAAAGCGAACTGGGGTACGGATTCATAGAAATGATCGACAGCGGGCGCACCCGCGAATACGAGCCATTCCCGGAAGCCCTGCGAGTGCAAATGAATAAATGCCGGTCGGAGATCGTGCCGGGACCGGCGAAGCTGATGCGCTGGGGGGTGCCGGATGGGACGCGCGACCAGGCAAGCGGGGAACTGGTGCACGACGACGACCTGATGACCGGGGCGATGTGCCACATTTTGGATGGGGAGGATTGGAGATTGTCGACGGGGGCGGTGTGGACGACGCCGAAGGATCCGCTGGAGGGGATGGACAGGGCATATTGATAAGAACGAAAGAAGAAAAGCCTTTAACACAAAGGACACGAAGGACTCTAAGGAAAAATAAAGGATAAAAAAAAGAACGAAAGAAGAAAAGACTTCACTACGATCCCGCGGGAGAACACCGCGGGACAAGTTCCCGCGGGAAAGCACCGCGGGACAGGCGTACACACATGTGCTTGCCTGCGACAATACCGCTGGTACAGGTGCGGCACGGTGCAGGCTAAGGAAAAAACAAGAAACAAAAAAAACGAAAAACGGAATTAGGAATTTGGGATCAGGGATTAGGAATTAGGAAGAAGGAAGAAGTTACGGATAACGAGTTACGAATGCCGTTTTACGCCAACCGTTTTAAGTATTACGTTTACCTTTCCTTCCCCATCATCAGCCTGGCTGCCCGGCGGCCGATCTCCACGGCAAAGTTCGTGCCGCGGTCCCAGGGATAGACCTGGCTCATCGAAGCGAAATAGATGCCTGGGATGGGCGTCTGGATGGCCGGGATGTTATTCGAATGGTCCACCAGCGGCACCGGCTGGGCGTAGGCGGTGCGGTACAGCCAGGACTTCTTGACCCAATCCCGTTCGAACTTCGGGTTGAATTTGGTCAGCGCGGGCAGGAAACGTTCCAACAGTTCTTCCTTCGACAGCCGGAAGTACTCGTGCTCCGGTTCCAGGTAATCGCCCATGTAGAGGATGTGGTCGCCGCCGAAATGCTGCGGCGAGAGGTAGTTGGTGTGCTCCACCAGCGCCAGGAAGGGGTAACCGGCGCTCTTGGGCAGGTTGTACCAGTAATAGCCTTCTTCGGAGAGCTGGTGCTTGAGCGCCAGGGTGATGACCACTGCGCCCATGGATTTCATGCTGCGCAATCCGTGCAGATATGGCTCGGGCAGGGACGGCACCAGCCGGCCGATGGCTTCGGGGGAGAGAGTGACCAGAACCTGGTCGTACAGATCATCCTTCCCGCCGTGGATGGTCACCCCACCGGTTTCTGCCTGCCGCTCGATGCGAGTAACGGGTGTCTGCAGCCGGATCTGCACGCCCAACTCCGTGAGTTTGCGGGCGAACATATCCGCAAAATTCTGGAAACCGCCCTCGAACGTGCCCAGCCGGGTGGTGCGCGATTTGAGGCGCGCCCACATCCAGGCCATGTTGACCTGTTGGTAATAGCGTTCGCCGAACTTGCCCACGACCAGCGGCTGCCACATCAACTCATAAACCTGCGCGCCGGCCCATTTGCGCAGCCAGGCATCCACGGTGGTATGTTCCAATGTCTTCCAGTTATTCGTCAGGCGCAGGTACAGCCCCACCAGCCCGAAGCGGAGCTTGTTGAGGCCAAAACCCAGCCCGGGGAATAAAAGGGCCTTGATAATCGAATCGAACGGGTAGAACCTGCCCTGGTGGTACATCACAGTAAGCGGGCGAGGGAACAGGACTTTATCCTGCCAGCCCAGTTCTTTGATAAGGCCAAGCATGTATTTGTCGCTAGCAAACCAGTGGTGATAGAACTTCTCCACCGACCAGTCCCAGCCGGGCTCCTTGAAGCCGCTGGCCAGCCCACCCACGTAATCAGCGGCCTCATAAATGGTGACCTCGTGCCCGGCGCGGCGCAAATCCCAGGCCGCCGCCAGGCCGCCGAAACCTGCTCCGATGATTGCGATTTTAGACATTTCTCTTCTATTCCTCAGTTTTTTTGGGCTGCAGGAGCTGGGCGATAGATTCGCCTTCGCTTCGCCAATAATAATACCATTATTTGCCTGCTCTCATCCATGGGCGACAGTCACTTTCCACGGTTTTCACAAGACCCGTATGCCATGTGGCTATTATGCTTTGATTCGCGCACGTTCGCTTCGCTCCGGGCGGAAAAAAAGATTTTGGGGGTACTGGCGGTCGGCGTAGCCGACCGCCAGTACCCCCAAACCCCACCTTTGTGAAAGCCGTGCCTTTGAGCCATCAGAATTTGCTCCCTCCTGGCTGTCTGGTGTACAATTGTCTTCATGTCAAAACAAACTCTTTTAGCCGTCCTGGCCCACCCGGACGACGAATCTTTTGGAATGGGGGGCAGTCTGGCGCTCTATGCGGCGCGCGGTGCGGATGTTTACCTGGTATGCGCCACACGCGGCGAGGTGGGGGAAGTGGCGCCGGAAATGTTGAAAGGCTTCAACTCAATCGCCGAATTGAGGGAATCCGAGCTGCGCTGCGCGGCCGGTATACTGGGATTGAAAGACGTTTTCTTCCTGGATTACCGCGATTCGGGCATGCCCGGCTCGCCCGACAACCAGCATCCGCAAGCCCTGGCGGCCCAGCCACTCGACGAAGTCGCCGCGAACGTGGTCTGCTATATAAGGGAACTGCGGCCGCAGGTGGTGCTGACCTTCGACCCGATCGGTGGGTACCGCCATCCTGACCATATTGCCATCCAGCGCGCCACCGTGCGGGCCTTCGAGCAGGCCGCCAACCCGGCTTTTGCGCCGGGCAGCCAGCCGCCCTATGCGCCGCAGCGGCTGTACTTCCATATCTTCCCGAAAGGGGTTTTGAAGCTCGGGATGAAAATCCTGCCGCTGCTCGGCAAAGACCCGCACAAATTCGGCACCAACGGTGACATAGACATGGCTGCGATTGCCGAGGTAGATTTCCCAACGAATGCCCGCATTAACATCCATTCCGTGCTTAAGAAAAAAGAGCAAGCCGGAGCCTGTCACGCCAGCCAGGGTGGGGGGCGCATGGGCGGGGGCGTGGTGAGCTTTTTCATGCGGCTGTTCAGCGGCACCGAAGCCTTTATGCGGGCTTATCCAGCAGTTGGGCCTGGGGAAAAAGTGGCGAAGGACCTGTTCGCCTGAGCCTGCATTAAATACTATTTCCAAACGCGCCATTCTTCCTTGCCGGACTGGTCTGCCTTTAAGCGCAGAGCAAGCCGGCAATGTTTCATTATTTTTTTTTGGGGGATAGGACTTCTGTACCAGCATTGAAGAAGATACAATTTAAGGCTTCCTTAACAAAACGTAAATACAATAAAAATGAGAAGAATTAATTAATTATATTGAAAGGAGAGATATGAGAATTCTGTTCCATTCCGTATTACTGGTTTCGATCCTGGTTCTTTCGGCCTGCAGCCTGCCGACCAGCCTGCCTCCCACGGCAGCTATTCCGAACGCGGGTGGGTCGAATCCAACCGCCAATTCTCCCACAATGACTTCGCCTCCTGCAACTTTACCTGCCACCACCCAGCCTAACACCCAGGCGCCTACAGTGCAGGTTCAGACTACTTCCAACGACCTGACCCTGGCGCGCGAAGATATTAAACATATCGTCATCATCATGCAGGAGAACCGTTCCTTCGACGAATACTTTGGCACCTACCCGGGCGCGATCGGCATCCCGATGCAAAACGGCGTCCCGACGGTGTGCTCGCCCGACCCAAAGACAGGGCAATGCATCAAGCCATACTATAACCCCAACGATATCAATTCGGGCGGCCCGCATGCTGCTGCCGCTGCCTCCAGAGACATTGCCGGGGGACAAATGAATGGCTTCGTGACAACTTACCGCAATGCACAGAAGGCTTGCAAAAGCCCGGATGCACCCGGCTGTGTCATAGGATCAACACCGGATGTAATGGGCTGGCACGATGCCCGCCAGATCCCCAATTACTGGGCTTATGCCCAAAACTTCGTGTTGCAGGATATGATGTTCGAGCCGAACTCTTCGTGGAGTTTGCCCTCACACCTGTTCATGGTCTCGGCCTGGTCCGCCAAGTGTTCGATACCTGCCGACCCAATGAGCTGTGTGAATGCCCTGGATGGTCCGAGCGGGCTGAACGTTTCGAAAAACGATTACGCCTGGACCGACCTGACCTACTTATTATTCAAAGCCAACGTATCGTGGGGATACTATCTAAGCAATGGCAGCGAGCCGGATTGTGAAGACGATGCCATGCTCTGCGTTTCCAAACCCCAGAACGCAAAAGTCCCCGGCATATGGAATCCTTTACCGGCCTTCGATACCGTCAAGCAGGATAACCAACTGGGGAACATCCAGCAGGTTGACCAATTTCTTACAGCCGCCAAGGCCGGAACCCTGCCGGAAGTCTCCTGGATTGTGCCAGATGGCCAGGTCAGCGAGCACCCGCCGGCGAGTATCAAAACCGGGCAGGCCTATGTGACCGGGATTATCAACGCCATCATGCAGGGCCCGGATTGGAACAGCACGGCCATCTTCCTGGCATGGGATGATTGGGGAGGTTTCTATGATAATGTCGTTCCGCCAAAGGTGGATATCAATGGATACGGCCTGCGCGTGCCCGGTCTGGTCATCAGTGCTTATGCCAAAAAAGGTTTCATTGACAGCCAGACTCTCAGCTTCGACGCCTATCTCAAGTTCATCGAAGATATATTCCTGGGCGGTCAGCGTCTGAATCCCGCCACGGATGGCCGCCCGGACCCGCGACCGACCGTGCGTGAGAATGTGCCCCAGCTCGGCGACCTGTTAGGCGATTTCGATTTCAGCCAGCCGCCGCGCGCCCCCCTGGTTCTGCCCACCGATCCGCCACCCGGACCGGCCTCGATACCATGATTTTAATTGACCGCTTCCCATCCGGAGGCGGGCATATATTTAAAAAGGTTCGAACAGATCTTAACAAATAGAATAAATGTCCTGTAATTAATACCATTCAACCAAGCGAAGGAGTATCCCATGTCTAAAAGAAATATCGTTCATATTGAAATCCCGGCTGCAGATGCCGCCAAAGCCGGGAAGTTTTACCAGGATCTTTTTGGCTGGACGATCGAAACAGATGCGGAAATGAACTATACCATGTGGACGCCGGCAGAAGGTCCGGGAGGTGGCTTTAGCCCGCTATCTGAGACGACCAGACCGGGGAATGTGCTGATCCACGTGGACAGTGACGACATTGAGGCGGACCTGGCACGCATCAAGAGGCTGGGTGGCACAGTCCTGAAGGAAAAGACCGAAATTCCCAAAATCGGTTGGTTTGCGCTATTTAAAGACCCGACCGGAAATACGCTTTCTCTGTATACCAGCATGAAGCCGGACTATAACAAGAGAGAACCCGCTTAAAAGCCCTTGAAGGGACGACCTGAATGGAAACACCCGGCCTCCAGCCTTTTTCATCCCGCCCCCAAGCCGGATGCAGCCTGTCACCCGGCCGGTAGTATGGCGGCAAGCCCACGCAATTTGGATAGCAGTGTTCGGAAGTGATTAAAAGGAGTTGACGCGAAGTGCAAAGTGCCCGTCACCTGCCAGGTGACGGGCACTTGATTGGTATCTGCTTTTACCCTCTATTTCTCCCTTTTCCTGTTTGCTTTATATGAAACGTTCCTATCGTTTGAGACAAGATTACGCTTGTGTTCCAAGCCTTTACACTCTCACAGGAAAGCCTAGATCAAAGATTTATTTTTCCTCTTGCCACGCTCACTCCGATCCCGCCATTGATAAAACCGAACGAAGTATCGAGTTCCATGTGCATCTGGCCGAGTAGAACGGGATCGTTGCACAACACTGCCACGTTCCATCCGGGGCACTGCCGGCGCAAAACGTTGCCGAACTGGGCATACAGGTTGCGCAAATCCTTGCCCTGGCTGACGCGCACCCCGTAGGGCGGGTTGGTGACCACCCAGCCCGGCCCTACAGGAGGCGTGATGGATGAGACGGCCTGGCATTTGAATTCGATGGCGTCTTCCACACCGGCGCGTCCGGCATTTGCGTGCGCCATCTTGATCGCCCCCGCGTCCCGGTCGGAGGCCAGGATACCGATTGCTGATTTTTGATTTTTGATTGCTGATTGCTGATCGCGGATGGCTGATAGCTGATCTTTGAACGCGGATGGTTCGAAGCCAGGCCAATCCATGAAGGCAAAGCGTCGGTTGAGTCCCGGCGGGATGCCGAGCCGCATCAGTGCGGCTTCTATGGGTATGGTACCGGAACCACAGAAAGGGTCGAGCAGCGGCGCGGAGGTATCCCAACCAGAGGCCATCAACAGCGCTGCGGCCAGGGTCTCGCGCAGTGGCGCCTTAGCCACCGCCAGACGGTAGCCGCGTTTGTGCAGCAATTCCCCGGAGGAGTCAGCGCTGATGGTGCATTTATCATCGACCAGCTGTACAACAATCAATTGCGGCGGATGGCCGTCTGCTTCTTCATCTACATTGACGAGCGGGCATGCTTTTCCCAGCCGTTCCTCCAACCCCGCCGATACATTGTGTGCCACATCCTCCGAATTGTATAACTTCGATTGGTGGCAGGTAACGCGTAGCACGATGGGCTGTCCGGGTGAAAGGAAGCGTTCCCAGGGCAGTCGGGAGGCGCGTTTTTGCAATTCCGGGTATTTGGTGGCGTAGAAAAATGTACCCAGCCTGGCCAGGATGCGGCTGGCCGTGCGCAGATGCAGGTTGGCGCGGTAGAGCGCCG
The DNA here is from genome assembly GCA_050014055.1 of Anaerolineales bacterium. GTDB lineage: Bacteria > Chloroflexota > Anaerolineae > Anaerolineales > Villigracilaceae > UBA877. The sequence goes on from JBEKEB010000109.1 coordinate 9,153, forward strand.
GCAGGTCGCCTTTAAATGCAACCCCTCCCGGGGAAGCTGTGTCAATGGAGGTACCAGGTAGGAGTCCCAGATCGGTTAATTCCAAGGCGGTAAATGACTCAAGGCCGGGGGCGGTCACAGCAAAATAAGAATCCATTTCTAAACCCTTTTTCACCACAAAGTCCACGAAATATCACAAAGGTTCTCAAGTATTTCTTCGTGTTCCTTGGCGCCCTTCGTGATGGAGATATTTATGCGCGGCCTTATCCGTCACGATCTCTTTCTGCCGTTCCTTTCGGCGGGCGTCCTTCTCCACGAAGAGCGCCTGGCCGGTGAATGGATCGAGTTCGGTATAGTACATCAGGCTGGAGTAAGTGGAAGGGGTGGGGGTGAAAACCTGCACCTGTTCCGGATGGATTTGCAGTTTCTGGCTGGCGAAGAGGCGCAGGCGCTGCATATCGGCTTCGCTGCAGCCGGGGTGGGCCGCGATCAGGTAGTAGGTCAGGAATTGTCGCTTGCCTGCCTGCCGGTTCAGGTCATCGAAACGGGTTTTGAACTCCAGCAACGGCGCCTTGCCCGGCTTGCCCATCAATGCCAGTACATGCTCTTCGGTGTGCTCCGGAGCTACCTTCAACTGCCCCGAGACGTGGTTCTCGACTACTTCGCGCAGGTAGGCGTCGCCGTGTTCCTTGTCGCACAACAGCATATCGTAGCGGATACCGGAGGCCACGAAAACTTTCTTCACACCCGGGATTTGCCGCACTTTTCGCAGCAGGTCGATTTGCGGCTGGTGATTCACCTTCATCAACGGGCACACCTCCGGATAGACACAGCGTTTGGCAGAGCAGATGCCCTTGGCGAGCTTCCGGCCACATTCGAAGCCATACATGTTGGCGGTCGGGCCGCCCAGGTCTTGAATGTAGCCCTTGAAGTCGGGATGCTGCGCCAGCCGCGCGGCTTCGGCCAGGATCGACCCGGGACTGCGCCAGCGCACGGTTGTGCCTTCATGTACTGCGATGGCACAGAAGTTACACTCGCCGTAACAGCCGCGATGGGTGGAGATGGAAAATGCGATGGTTTCGAGAGCTTTGACCCGGCCCTGTTGTTCGTAGAACGGGTGCTGGCGGCGCTCGAAATTGAGTGCATAGATGGCATCCAACTCGACCTGCGTTTCGGTCAGGGCGGGCGGGTTCTGGACCAGGTAACGGTCGCCGTGTTTCTGATACAATCCGCGCGCACTGACGGGATCGTTGTTGCGGTAAAAGCGGTGGAACATTTCAATGAAGGCGGCTTTATCCTGTGTGACCGTCTCGTAGGCTGGTAATTCGAGATACCCTTCGCAGGGCTCTTTGGCGATATAACACAGCCCACGGATGGAATGCGGATTTTGCCCATCCCGGAGGGCGGCCGCGAATTCCAGCACGGCTTTTTCAGCCATCCCATACAGGATGTAGTCAGCCTTGGCATCGAACAGAACGGAACGGCGGATGGCATCGTCCCAGAAATCGTAGTGAGCCACGCGCCGCAGGCTGGCTTCGATCCCGCCCAGTACGATCGGAGCGGTGGTGGAGGGCGCTTTGGAAATCCTCCAGGTTTTATTGGTGAACCTCCGGATCAGGTTACTGTATACAATGGTTGCACGGTCGGGACGGCGGGTGTTCACGCCCCCAGGGGTGTAATCATCGCTTTTACGCGGTTTTTTCAGGGCGGTGTAATTTGCCACCATCGAATCGATGCTGCCAGCAGTCACACCCCAGAACAGCCGTGGCATACCCAGGCGGCCAATCTCAGCCACGCCGGAGATATCCGGCTGGGCGATCACGCCGACGCGATAACCGGCATGGGCGAGCACTTTTCCGATCACGGCCGTACCAATAAAGGGGCTGTCGATATAACTGTCGCCTGTCACCAGGATGACATCCAACCCATCCCAGCCCAGGTTTTTGACTTCATCTGATGTTGTTGGGAGGAACATGCGATGATTATACCTGTATGGGATGAGAGTAAGATTTGAATAGGAGTGGATAGATTAGTGGGCTTGCCATCCATATCCCGGACATGAATGTCCGGGCTCAACGCGTAAGCCCCTGCAGGGCTTCGCCAAGGGCGTTTCCCCACAGGGGCTTTAGCGTCCTTCTGCACTGACAAAAACAGCCCACGTAATTCACCACTCGCTGAAATGGCCGAGGGGTTATCCATTTTATGCTATCATATCCGCATGACCATTTCGAGGCCATTCGAAAAGAATAAGCATGCCTGAGATTGACATGCGGCCCATAACCCCTTCTGACCAGCCTTTCCTGTGGGAAATGCTGTACCTGACGCTGTACGTCCAGCCGGGCAAGCCGCCTTTTCCGCGTTCCATCCTGGATGACCCGGATATCGCCTGCTACGTGAAGGGCTGGGGCCGGACGGGAGACTGGGGCCTGCTGGCCTGTGATGGAGAAGCACCCACCGGCGCGATCTGGCTGCGCCAATGGTCGTGGGAGGAAAGGGGCTATGGTTATGTCAGCCCGCTCATCCCGGAAGTATCGATCGCCTTGCTGCCGGAATATCGCAATATGGGCCTGGGGAGGCGCATGTTCGAGAAAGTGATCGAAACGGCCCAAACCAACCATCCCGGCCTGTCTTTGAGCGTGGTCGAGAGCAGTCCCGCCCGCCGGCTGTACGAACGGCTGGGATTCCGCAAAGTGGGCAAGGTAATGGATTCCCTGGTAATGCTGCTGGAGTGGAAAAACAATGCCTGATATTCATCTTTCCCCCATCGCTTATGTTCACAATACCCGCGTGAGACCCACTGACGACAACTGGGGCGGATTGGTATCGGAGATCCGCCTCGGCCCGACCCTGCCGGAAGAAAGCCTGACCGGGCTGGAGACGTTCTCGCACGCCGAAATCATCTTCCAGTTCCACCTGGTCGGGGAAAGCGAAATCGTCATGGGAGCCCGCCACCCGCGCGAAAACCCGGATTGGCCAAAGGTCGGCATCTTTGCCCAACGCGGCCGACTGCGTCCCAACCGGTTGGGCCTGACAGTTGTCCGCATCCTGCGACGGGAGGGGCGCAGCCTGTTTGTCGAGGGACTGGACGCGGTAGACGGCACGCCCGTGTTGGATATCAAGCCGGTCATGCAGGAATTCCTGCCGCGCGGTCCGATAAGCCAACCGGACTGGTCACATGAAATCATGAAAGCATATTGGAATCCATCCAAGGAGAGCCCAGATGACAATCAATAATCCGCCTGCTTCCAGCGAGGCCAACGAAGAGACCCGCCAGGTCTGGGATGCCAATGCGGCCTTCTGGGACGAGAAGATGGGCGAAGGCAACGACTTCGTGAACCTGCTGGAGTGGCCGGCCATGCTGCGCCTGCTGGACCCACAGCCCGGCCAACGCATCCTGGATATTGCCACCGGCAATGGCCTGACTGCCCGCCGGCTGGCTGCCTTGGGTGTGCAGGTCAGCGCCTTCGATTTCTCGGAAGAACTCATCAAATTAGCGCTAGCCCGTACCGCTTCGGGTTTACCCATTAAGTATTACGTTTTGGATGCCACCGACGAATCCTCTCTGCTGGCCAGGCTTGCCCCTTCCGCGCCTTTCGACTCCGCTCTTTGCAACATGGCGCTCTTTGACATGGCCGATATCGAACCACTCTTTCACGCCCTGCCGAAGCTGCTCAAACCTGGCGGTGGATTTGTCTTTTCATTGACACATCCGGCCTTCAACAATACTTCTTCTGTGCATGTGGCCGAAGAGATGGATGTGGAGGGCCAGATCAAGTTGGTCTACTCTTTGAAAGTTTCGCGTTACATGACCCCTCATCAGGAGCACGGCGCGGCTCTGCGGAACCAGCCCAGACCGCAGCTCTACTTTGAACGCCCCCTGCAAACCTATTTAAACCTGGGTTTCCGGAACGGTTTCGTGCTGGATGGCTTCGAGGAGCAGGCCTTCC
>JBEKEB010000110.1:0-12894 GCA_050014055.1 Anaerolineales bacterium
GTGAGTATAATCGCAAAGTCTTAAACTTGCCTGATAATAAAAAATACTGGTATAATCCCGCCGCTCGACGAATCGCCACCATAGCTCAGTCGGTAGAGCAGACGTTTCGTAAACGCCAGGTCAAGAGTTCAAATCTCTTTGGTGGCTCAAAGTAAGTGGCTCCCGGTCTCAATTCTCAACGGGGGCCTTGTATTTTTTTACAGAGGGAAATGGCATGTAGGTTTTCGATAAAATAATGAATCCCTTGTGAAGGTTGACACAAGAGTCTTCTTCCGATAAACTTAAGCCGTTAAGGAAATATTTAACGGGAGCCATACTATGCTGCAGTTCAAGATCATCAAGGCTTTCGAACAGATCAAGCTGCTCTCAGACACACGCCGGCTGGCCATCCTGCGGAAATTAATGGCCAGACCTGCAACTTTAACACAATTGGGGGAAGAATTGGGGGAACACCCCTCCTGGGTCCGGCACCATGTCGTGCAGTTGGAACAGGCGGGTCTGGTGGAACTGGTTGAGACGCGCATTACCTCAGGCGTGACAGAAAAATTTTATCGCGCTGTGGCCGGCGGCTTGCTCCTGCAGGAACTTATCCTGCCGGATAACCCATCCATCCCTTCAGTCATCTTCTCAGGAAGTCATGATCTGGCTGTCGAATTATTTGCCCGACAATTGGATAAACAGTTGAATATCATGATACTGCCCGTTGGCAGCTTGGACGGGTTGGTTGCACTTCGCCAGGGGGTATGTCATTTTTCTGGATGTCATCTTTTGGATGTGACCGGGGAATATAACCTCCCCTTTATTCGCCACATTTTTCCCGACAGGTCTATGCTGGTCTTCATACTAGCAGAGCGCGAACAGGGGCTGATGACCGCTCTTGGAAATCCAAAAACCATCCGGTCGCTGCAGGATCTGGCTCGTTCCGATGTGTCTTTTATAAACCGAAACCTCGGTTCCGGGACTCGTCTATGGCTCGACCGCCAATTACAGGCGCAAAGAGTTCCCATTGAAAAAATCCGGGGGTATGAAAATGTCACCAACACACACACCGAGTGCGCTAGGTTGGTCAAGGAAGGGAAAGCGGATGTGGCCCTTGGGCTGCATGCCGCAGCTTTCCAACATGATCTCGGTTTCATTCCCCTCTTCCAGGAACGATATGACCTGGTTATTCCGCAGGAAAAGATGGAATTGCTCCATCCATTGCTCGATACCCTTCAAACAAGTACGTTCCGCCGCTCCATGGAAGGCTTGATCGGCTATGATACGACCCACACTGGTGAACAAATCTTACTGTGAGGAGATAGGCACGCATAAAACAAAACTGAATTTTCCGCCTATTTCTGCGCCTGGCTGGTTGCCTGGTGCTCGGGCTGGCGGCTTGTTCTGCTGCTCGAACCGCGATATCTATCCTCACCGCGCATCGACATACACGAGCGTTCTCGAGTTGTTTATTCAGAAATGTTCCGCTACATTTACTTTGAATCAGCTTAAGGCGTTGCCGTTTCATGAAAGGCAATCTTACGGCTTATGACGCCAATGATGCCTAGCTGCCCGAGAAATATTACCTATAGTACTTTGTCATATTTTCAGAATGTAACACAACGTAGGGGCAACTTTCCCACTCGTTGTGAACAAAATTTAAAGAGGAGAAGTTTCTTATGAAGCATAATCGTCCATTCTTTATAATTCTATCTTTACTGGCGCTGGTTTCAATGGCGTTGGACGCCTGCGGTACAGCCACGACTCCCAAACCGACGCAACCGCCTTATTCCACACAACTACCTGTTTCCACCCAACCGCCGGCTTCCACTGCTGCACTCGAAGCAACGGCCACCGTGCTAACCAACCCGAACCTGATATTGGCAACCACCACCAGTACTCAGGACTCTGGTTTACTAGACGTGCTCATCCCCCTCTTCGAGCAGGAAAGCGGTTATAAGGTCCAAACCGTGGCAGTCGGTTCTGGCCAGGCCATGACCATGGGGCAGCAGGGCAACGCCGATGTACTGCTGGTCCATTCCCCGGCCGCCGAGGTTACCTTCATGGCAGCCGGATGGGGTAAAGACCGCGTCTTGGTTATGCATAATGACTTCCTCATTGTCGGTCCTGCCTCGGACCCTGCCAAGATCAAAGGCTTGTCACCCGTGAACGCCTTTAAGGCCATAGCAGCTGCCAGTGCTCCCTTTATTTCCCGGGGTGACAATTCAGGCACAAACGCCAAGGAATTGAGCCTTTGGAAATCGGCCAACCTCGACCCCGCCGGGAGCAAAGCCTCCTGGTACATTGAAACCGGCCAAGGTATGGGCGCCACATTGACCATCGCATCCGAAAAATTCTCCTACACTCTTACCGACAGAGCTACATTCCTAGCAAACCAGGCTAACCTTGCTCTTACTATTCTGGTTGAGAAGGACAATACCTTGCTAAACGTGTATCATGTCATCACGGTCAACCCTGACAAGTGGCCCAAGGTCAACTATGTGGGTGCAACTGCCTTCCTGAATTTCATGGAGGAATCCTCCACTCAAACTTTTATCGGCAAATTCGGAGTAGATAAGTACGGCCAGCAGCTCTTCATCCCCGATTTTGGAAAGACAGATACTTACTTCGGCTTGCCCGCCGTTCCAACCGCCACCCCATAATGGGCCACCTTTTTTTCTTATGAAGATACAATGAACCTCGTAGAATGATTTTTGCTTCACCATCCTGGTTGCTTTGCTTTCCATGGATTGCGGCGTCAATATGTCTGCAGAATTGATTGCAAGTAGCTCAAGAAAAACCCGCTGGTCATCTACACCGCCAGCAGCCTGAAGGCCACCGGTCCGAGGGCCTTCAGGCTGAGCCTTGTGGCATTAGTCGTCTTTATTCTGCTGAGGCTTGCACTGCTCCCCAATAACAAGATGGATGTTTCCTTGATGTACAATCTGCGATCTAGATAACCAACCACTGATGTATTTCAACAATCCCGACATTTGGGAAATCACCCTGCTTTCGCTAAAAATATCCGGTCTGGCAACGATTATCAGCCTTCTGATAGGGCTGCCAATTGGGACTGGACTGGCACTGGGGCGCTTCCCAGCACGCAACCTCTTGCTTAGTCTGATTAATACCGGCATGGCGTTACCGCCGGTGGTTGTCGGCTTGGTCGTCGCAATGTCTCTCTGGCGCAGCGGTCCACTCGGTGACCTGCACTTGATATATACCCCCACAGCCATTGTCCTCGCTCAAGTTATCATCGCCACTCCGGTGGTGACTGGTCTGACATCAGCTGCCTTACAGCAACTTGACTCTCGCCTCCGGCTGCAACTGTACGGTTTGGGTGCCTCACGGATCCAAATGATATTCAGCCTTTGGCGCCAGGCTCGCCTGCCCCTACTCGCAGCACTTATGGCCGGCTTTGGCAGTGTCATCTCGGAAGTGGGAGCCTCAATGATGGTTGGCGGTAATATTCTCCATCAAACACGTGTCTTGACAACCGCCATTGTCTTGGAGACTAACATGGGAGATTTCCAGAGTGCTATAGCACTTGGAATCCTGCTCCTATTGATCACCTTTTTAATAAATGCTGCTCTTACCTGGATTCAGCAGAGCGGGGCAAAACGATGAGTACTTTGTTGGAAATCCGCAATCTGCGACTCACCCGCGATCGGCGTACCCTCCTGGCGATCGAACATCTGATTGTGGAATCCGGTCAGGTACTGGCTGTTGTTGGGCCAAACGGGGCAGGGAAAAGCAGCTTGTTGCTAGTTCTGGCGCATCTGCTTAAGCCAGATCATGGAGAAATACTGTTCGATGGACTGCCGTCTAATGCTTTACGCGAACTTGCTTATCGGCGACGCATAGGGCTGGTGCTTCAGGAACCGCTACTCCTTGACGCATCGGTCTTTGATAATGTTGCGGTCGGTCTTCGCTTCCGCCATTTACCCGCTGCCGAGATTGCTCACCGGGTGGAAACCTGGTTGGATCGTTTGGGGATAGCAGATTTGCGGCGCCGTTCGTCTAAGAAACTTTCCGGCGGCGAAGCCCAGCGTGTCAGCCTGGCGCGTGCCTTTGCGCTCGAACCGCAACTGTTACTTCTCGATGAGCCGTTTAGCTCTCTTGATACCCCGACTCGCTTGCGTTTGATGGACGACCTGCACGGGCTGCTGGCTGAAACATCCACAACAACCATACTGATCACACATAACTTTAAAGAAGCCTCCCGTCTCGCAAGCCAGGTGGCTGTCCTGCTGGATGGGAATCTGCGCCAGATTGGAACGCCGGAGGAAGTGTTTACCTTCCCTGCAGATACCGAGGTGGCCGCCTTTCTGGGGACCGGAAACGATCTTTCGAACCCATACGAATTAAGTTAACCCCCTGCTATTGATGGGATCAGGATAAGTTGATCACCCTCTTTCAATGGCGTGTCAAGACCCTGTAGATCTCGGATATTATTCTCCCCTAAAAAGATATTAACAAATGGGCGTAGTTTCCCCTGCTATTGGTGAGATGAGTCCGCAGGACCGGGAACTGTGTCATCAAGCTCTCCACGGCTTCGGCGGCGTTTTGGCCCATGACTATCACCACCTACGCAGCATTGACATAAGAATTCGGATGTAAGAGTTTAAAGCGAATTTAGCCTGAAAGAAGTTTTTAGGTTATACAGGGGTATTCATGTCTAAATGGTCAATTCTCCCGCAATCACTTTCCGAGCTGGAGCGCGGGTATAATCACCCTGTGTCCGAACGCATAACCCCCCTCGTCATCGGTATCGCCGGTGGCTCCGGTTCTGGTAAGACCACGGTCGCCCAAACCATCCTGCAACGCGTTGGTCCGGACCGGATATCCTTCCTCCAGCACGACGCGTATTACAAGGATTTGAGTGGTCTGCCTCCCGCCCAGCGCATCGAAGTAAACTTTGACCATCCCAACTCACTGGAAAACGAGCTGCTCATCCACCATATTCAACAACTTAAAGATGGAAAGGCAGCTGAAGTTCCCATCTATGACTTCTCCACTCATAGCCGAACCGACCGATTTTTCACGGTCCAACCGCGCAGCGTAGTCCTGGTGGAAGGTATTTTGATCTTTGCAGAAGCAGCCCTGCGAAATTTATTCGATGTCAAGATTTACGTGGACACTGATTCAGATCTGCGTTTCATCCGTCGCTTGCAGCGTGACATCGCGGAACGCGGTCGCACCACAGAAGCGGTCATCAAGCAATATATGACCACCGTTCGTCCGATGCATCTTGAATTCGTTGAACCCTCCAAGCGCTATGCCGACGTGATCATCCTCGAAGGTGGTTTCAATGCCGCCGCGCTGGACATGGTCGTAGCCCGTATCGAATCTTTATTGCCGTAGTGACGATTAATACATCAATCCATCTCTGAAAGGAAAATACATGAGCAAGCAATGGAAGAATCCGCCCGAAATGGTCATTGACCCAAAAAAGAAATATACTGCCACGCTGAGCACCGACAAAGGTGATATTGTAATGGAACTTTTCGCCGATAAAACTCCGCGCACGGTCAATAACTTCGTTTTTCTGGCGCGTGAAGGCTTTTACGATGGCACTATTTTCCACCGTGTAATCGCCGACTTCATGGCCCAGGGCGGCGACCCAACCGGCACCGGCACGGGTGGCCCTGGCTATAAGTTTGCAGACGAATTCCACCCGTCCCTCAAACATAGCAAACCTGGGATATTTTCAATGGCAAATGCCGGTCCAGGCACCAACGGCAGTCAATTCTTCATCACCCATGTACCCACCCCCTGGCTGGATGGGAAACACAGCATCTTTGGGCAGATTATTTCTGGCATGGATGTGCTGATGTCCATCCCACCTCGCGACCCCATGCGATCTGCCTCTCCATCTGTGAAACTGAGCAAAGTCTCTATCCAGGAAAGCTGAGAAACAAGCAACTTCTAACGGTTAACGACACCATCCTAAATGTCTGAATTGCCTGTCCACCCAGCCACACCGACCCATCTTATCCGGTCTCTGGCCTCTGTGATAGTCGGCAGCCTGCTCCTGCGAGCGGCTGCCGGCGCTATGGGTGAGAACATCCAATTCTATTTTAACGCCATCCATGCCGCCTCCCTGAATCCCAACAATCCATTGCGGGCAATTGCCGGCGCAGGAAATGTCTACCCAATCTCGTATACCCTGGGGGGAATGATCATTGGGAGCTTCTTCATAGCCGAGTTGTTTGGCGCACTGGTATTGGGTGCCTGGAGTGATCGCTTCGGGCGAAAATGGTTCATCATCCTCGGCCCTGTGTTCGGCGCTGTGGCAGTTCTTATCACATCAGTTACTACTTTGATCTGGCTGTTGGTTCTGACGCGCCTGCTGGAGGGACTTTCCACAGCCAGCAATGCGCCAGCCACGCTGGGCTATATCGCCGAAGCTACTTCCGATTCCCCCAAGCTGCGCTCACGCATCGCCGGTCTTTTTGAGATTGGAACGATTGGAGGAATTGCCATTGGTTTCTCTCTTGGCGGATGGCTGTGGCGCACATTCGGTACCGCCGCCCGGGTTGCAGGTATTCCATTTACCAGCCCGGCTTTTGCGGTAAACTCCCTGGTTTATCTGGCCAGCCTGATCGTTTTGTGGATAGGTTTCCACCATGTAAAACAAATCCGCCTTGCTTCGGCTGCGCATTCCATCTCTCCTGTTGAAACAGTTAAGCGTTATTGGGCCATCCTGAGCAGCCCGCGCGTGGCCGGGTTTGCCCCCGCCTGGATTGCCATCAACGCCGTATTGGGAATTTGGATCAATCTCTCGGCTCGCCTCCTGACCGACAAAAGCGGCCTACCTCACCAGATCCTGGTCGGGCATTTCGATAGTTTCACAGCCGGGAACATCATCGCTTTATATGCGGTCTTCTTTATCTTGGGCATTCTGGCTTGGAGCATTTTCTTTCCCACCCTGAAAAAGACCACCACCATGCTGATCGGCAGCGCAGGACTTATTGTTTCCTGCCTGCTTATTTTCGCGATTAATCACCAGCCATCTCTGAGCGCTCCTTGGGTAGTGCCGTTATCCATCTTGCTGGTCATCAGCATCATGGTCCAGAGCGGCTTTACGCCAGCTGCCCTGGCACACCTTGCGGACATCACCGAAACCCATGACACCGACCGGGGTGCAATTATGGGGTTATATTCCGTTTTCTTGGGACTGGGGCAATTCCTGGGTGCCTTTGTAGGCGGCCTCTTTGTTGACTGGCGCGGAGCGGATGGTATGGCTCTAATTACCGGGCTGTTGGGAGTGTTTGCAGCCTGGTTGGTCATTAGAGCGCGATCAGCCGATCCTGCTTCTCCTGTCCCCCTCAAGCCACCCAGTCCCAGCTAAAGAATTGGGCGCTGAAATATAGCGCTGCCAGGGAACCCGCATAAATGATCAACCTGTTCACCCACGGTTTCTGCCCCCATTTTCCCATCAAACAAAATATGGGGAAGAGCACCAGGACATAGCGGGACATACTGACCAGGGATTGCAAGGTATTCATACGGAACATTTGCGTGATGAATATGGCAACGGAATAGAGAAACCACTCCCGCGGTTTTGACACTCGTGGTCAAGTTTGAATCTTATTACAAGAATGGCATTAAATTCAGGTTTTTTGGTTTCGTAAGGTCGGCTTTGGCGTCGATGCTGTGGCGGGTTTTTGCAAAGCCTGCACTTCCTGCGTGGTCAGATAACGCCATTCCTTCGGCTTGAGGCTTCCAAGTCGTAATACCCCAATACGTACGCGCACAATCCTTACCACTGGGAGGCCGGTTTGTATACCCATCTCCCGGATCTGGCGCTTGTGCCCCTCTTTCAAGGTGACATCCAGCCACGCCCCTTTCCCATGTTTAGAAACCACGTATACCCCGGCTGGCCCGGTTCGGAACCCATCTTCCAACACTACCCCGCGCCGCCAGAGGTTCAACTGCTCGGCATCGGGTTGTTTCGCCACCAGTACGCGATATTCCTTCTCATGTTCATAGCGCGGGTGCGTAAGTTTGTTAGCCAGATCCCCGTCATTGGTCATCAAGACCAGGCCTTCGGAATCGAAATCAAGCCGCCCTACAGGATATAACGTACCCGAAACGGGGACCAGGTCGCGTACCGCCGGCCGCAATTCCGGATCAGAAACCGTCGAAATTACGCCACGTGGCTTATAAAGCGCCACGTAAACAAGCGTCTCGGCTTGAGTGACCTGCCGCCCATCCAGAGTGATTATGTCCTTGGCCGCATCAGCTTTATCTCCCAGGCCAACCGCCTGGCCATTAACCCGTACTCGTCCGGCTGTTATCAGTTCTTCGCAACTCCTGCGGGACCCATATCCGGCGCGTGCCAGTATTTTTTGCAATCGCTCTTCCATCATACCCTTTCAAAGTCGTCATTAGTGGCAACTTCATTTGCCTGTTTGTTCCTGAAAGACTTAAATCCTTACTGCATTTCAGCCTTTCAACATCTCATTATGGCCGATCCCGTTATCATCTTCTAGGTCCGGAAGGACCAGTGTTGGGAGTTCAGTCAGGGAATTCAGGCCGAAATGTTGCAGGAAGTCCGGAGCAGTGCCATACAAAATAGGGCGACCTGGGCCTTCTGCGCGTCCAATCTCCTGAACCAGGCCCTTGCTAAGCAGGGATTTCATCACACCATCGCTGCTGACACCCCGCACCCCTTCAATATAAGGACGCGTAACTGGTTGCTGATAAGCAACAATCGCAAGGGTCTCCAGGGCCGCCCGGCTTAATCGGCTGGTTGCTTCCAGGCCAAGCAAACGTTCCACTGCTTCAGCCATCTCCGGAGCGGTCGTCAATTGCACACGCCCGCCATGACGCTGCAGCCGTAGACCGCGTGTGCGCAGCTCGCCGTCCAGTTGCTGCAAACCTTGCTCCACCGCTGAAACTGAAAGCTCCAGCGCAGCAGCCAGCTGGGAAGGTGCTACCGGGTCCGCCGAAACAAACAAAAGCGCCTCCAGGGCAGCCGGTATATCCAGCGAGGTGGGGTTTTCAGATTCGCTCATGCTATAATAACTCCGTTACTTGAGAGATTCTATGAAAGTCCGTAAAATTACGCTTCTCGCTGGTCTGTCTGTCTTACTAATGGCAATAATGGCTTGCACAATGAACATCGGTGGGCCAGCCTACCCGAACCTTCATATCCCGGTTTCGACGGATGCCGCCGACGAACTTCAGTCCAATGTGCAGACAGCTGTCGCCGCTGGTGCAGAGTCCGGCCAGGTGACGTTGGTTGTCACTGAAACGCAAGTAACCTCATACCTGGCTGCTCAACTCCAAACGCAGGCTCAACCGCTTTTTACTGATCCACAGGTCTACTTACGCAACGGCCAGATTCAAATTTACGGAACTGCCACACAAGGCTACTTCCAGGTAACCATTCAGATCGTTGTAACTGCCGGTATAGACCCGCAGGGCCGGGTATTGATTGATGTCTCCAATGCCGACTTCGGTCCAATGCCTGTCCCAGCCGGTTTGAAAGATACCGTTACAGCCGCTATTCAGGAGGCCTACACTGGTGCCATCGGCCCGGCTGCAATTGGTTTCCGTTTGGAAAGTATCACCGTCGCGAATGGTACCATGACCATAGTTGGCCGGACGAAATAGCATGTGGATTATACCAGTAACCTTATGAGCAAATTTCAAGCGACCGAATCCCCAAAAAGCCAGAACAGCCTGTTTCATGGTGCTTTCTGGACCGTATTCCTTATCATAATAACCTTGGCTTTTCTTTCGGCTTGTGCTGCGCAAGTACAGCAGACCAATCTTACTGCCAATGTGACTGCAGACGGCGTCACCCGGCCTGTTTCGCTCTCCACTGGCAGTACGGTTCAGCAAGCTCTCTCCGTGTCCAAGATTAGCCTTTCCTCCACGGACCGGGTTGATCCGCCCATCTATACTCCTCTGACAGCTGGGATGGCAATTGTCGTCACTCGTGTGCGCGAAGTGTTTGAAACACAACAGGTGGTCGTGCCATTTGAGCGCCAGGAACTGCGTAATGAATCGCTCCCTTCCGGAGAAACTCGCCTCATCCAGGCTGGCCAGAACGGGTTGGACGAAATTACCATCAGGCATGTTTTCGAAAACAACGTTGATACCGGCAGCTCGGTAGTCTCTGAAAACCTCCTCCAGCAGGCGGTGCCGGAAATTGTCATGATCGGTGTTCAATCACCCTTTGCGCCCCTTTCCATCCCTGGAAAACTGGTCTACCTGTCTGGTGGAAATGCTTGGATTATGGATGGCTCCACCTCTCTTCGCCAGCCACTCGTTACCAGTGGTGATCTGGATGGGTATATCTTCTCTCTTTCTCCAGATGGCGCATGGCTGCTCTTCACACGAAAATCCACCCTCCCCCTCGATCAGCAAATTAACACATTGTGGGCCATTAGCACTTCCGGTCAACCGGCCGCGCCAGTCAACCTGGGCGTTGCCAATGTTGTCCATTTTGCAGATTGGCAGCCGGGCACACAATACAAAATTGCCTATTCTACCGTTGAACCTCATGCTGCCGCCCCTGGCTGGGATGCAAACAATGATTTGCATATTTTGGACTTTGCAAACGGGAAACCAGGCCAGATACAAGATGTTCTAGATACCAACTATGGCGGCGTGTATCCCTGGTGGGGCAGCTCGTATGCTTGGTCTCCCGACGGTCAAAATCTGGCATATTCCCGCCCGGATGGGGTTGGTCTTGTGGATATCACCAACGCAGCTTTAACGCCTCTGTTGAATATTACTGCCTTGAATACGCACGGAGACTGGGCCTGGACGCCTGGTCTGGCTTGGGGCAGCGATAGCCGGACCTTGTTTGCGGTTACGCATTCTGCTCCCACCGGGCTGATTGCTCCGGAAGAATCTCCCAATTTCGCCCTGAACGCCATATCCCTATCAAATAACACCAGCACCACTCTGGTGCCACAGACCGGCATGTTCGCCTATCCGGCTGTTTCCTCCCCGCGAACGGATAAGTCGGGAGCCTCCACCTATCTTGTTGCTTATCTGCAAGCGATTTTCCCCACCGCTTCCGCCACCAGCAGCTACCGCCTGATGGTAATGAACAGTGACGGGACGAATCAACACTCGCTTTTCCCTGCTGAAGGACAGCCCGGCATCGCACCCCTAACCCAGACCCTCGCCTGGGCGCCGCGTATGCTTGACAATGGCGGAGATTATATCGGGGTTATATACGAAGGGAATCTCTGGATCGTGGATGCCACCAGTGGTCAATCCCAGCAGGTCACCGGCGATGGATTGACCACAAACATCGATTGGAAATAACTGCCAGGCGAGTAGGGTTTGAGCCCCTCTCCTGGCAAATCTATATTTTGGAGCATTCCATGCGCGTTCTTATCACCGGCGCAGCCGGTTTTCTTGGTTCCCACCTCTGCGACAGGCTTTTGGCAGAAGGTCATGAAGTGGTCGGATTGGACAATTTTGTGACCGGCAATCCTGCCAATCTTGCCCACCTGGCGGGGAATGAACGGTTCACGTTCATTAAGAAGGATGTGTCGGAATACATCTTCGTCCCTGGCAAGCTGGATGCGGTCATGCACTTCGCCTCCCCCGCCAGCCCTAACCCTGATTCTCCATTCGGCTATCCTAATCTGCGCATCCAGACCATGAAGGCCGGTGCGCTTGGTACCCACAATTGTCTTGGTGTCAGCCATGCCCACGCAGCCCGTTTTTTACTGGCCTCCACATCAGAGGTTTACGGCGACCCGCTCGAACATCCCCAGACGGAAAGCTATTGGGGTCATGTCGATCCGGTTGGTCCACGCTCCATGTACGATGAAGCCAAGCGTTTTGCCGAAGCCATGACGATGGCATATTATCATGCCCATGAAGTGGATACACACATCGTCCGCATTTTCAATACCTATGGCCCGCGCATGCGTCTGGATGACGGTCGTGTCGTCCCTAATATGGTTCAACAGGCCCTGCGTGGCGAACCCTTGACCGTCTACGGTGATGGCACCCAGACGCGTTCTTTTTGCTATGTCGATGATCTTATCGAGGGGATTTATCGCTTATTACTATCGGATGAACATCTGCCGGTCAATATCGGCAATCCCACCGAAACTTCCATTCTGGAGTTCGCCAAAATCATCAATCTCTTGGCTGGAAACAACGCCGGTCTTGATTATCAACCTGAAAAACGCTTTGGCAACGATCCGCAACGCCGCTGTCCGGATATTTCGCGTGCCCGCTCCCTGCTCAACTGGGAGCCAAAAGTGGACCTGGATGCGGGTCTGTCCCGTACCATTGCCTACTTTAAAGAAAAGCTGGCTGCGCTTTGAGCAATATCATTACCAATCCTCAGGAACGCACCCGCTTCCTGAAATTTATGGCCGTGGGTGTCTTTGGCGCCGTGATTGATTTTGGGATCATGAACCTTTTTTCAAAGTTATTTGGCATGGCGCTGGTCTGGGCCGGGACGATTTCCTTCATTTGTGCAATCGTCAGCAATTTCATCTGGAACCGCTATTGGACGTATCCTGATTCACGTTCACGCCCCATTTCCCGCCAGTTGATCATGTTTTTCGTGGTCAATGTGGCTGGGCTTGCCATCCGCCTGCCCATTTTGAATTTCCTTGAACCACCCATGCGCGCACTGTTCGAACGCCTTTCCCTGCATATCTTCACGCCAGAATTTCTGGGAAAGAATTTTACTTTGGCAGTGGCCGTTGGTGTGGTCATGTTATGGAACTTCTTCGTAAACCGTTATTGGACGTATAATGATGTTGATAAGGTGAAATCATGATTTCTCAATCCCAAAGAGCCATTGTCCCGATCTACACCTCCCGCGGCGACCCGGAAGCCTTCCTGTCTTATCCATACCTGCACAACCGGATGGGCGAATGGATTGGCTGGGTGACCGCCGACCGCCAGGTATATTCT
>JBEKEB010000111.1:0-13507 GCA_050014055.1 Anaerolineales bacterium
GTATAGCCATTTGCTTATAACCAGTGGATTCATAAACCGCCAATCCATTGTCATGCTCGAACGCGATGCGCAGGCCTCATTGGATATATCCATGCCGGCCGGATTGTTGGTCAGGGGCATGCTTCAATTTGATCTGCCGGCTGTCGCAGAAGTGGATGTGGCTGCCTTCGAACCACTCTGGCAAAATTCACTTCCATCCCTGGAACGGGCGTATCCGCAGGCTGTTCTGGCGACTGTGGCGGAGTCAGATGGGCAGATAATCGGATATCAGCTCAGCACCCGCAACCCGCTAGGGGCACACCTGGCCAGGCTGGCGGTTCGGCCGGAATTGCAAGGGCGCGGAGTGGGGCGTGCGCTGGTTGCTGACTTGATCCAGCAGGCGGAGCGTCGCAGCATGTACCACCTGACGGTCAATACCCAGAACGATAATTTATCCTCATTGGCTCTTTATAAGAAGATTGGTTTTTGCGAAACTGGAGAACGCTATCCGGTATACCAGTTGCAGGTTCCCTGAAGAAGAGACACTATGATCATCCATTCAGCTTCGGCAATGCTAAACCGAACCTGGGCTGAAATATTTTTTATGACCTAAAGCCTGATTTTGGAAACCTATTGGGGTTTTCGGCATGAATGAAGAAATGAAAGAATCTTTTTTCTTTGTGTTCGTTTAACCTGCATGTGGGTTTGTGATCAATCTTGGAGGCAAATAATATGGAAATTTCAGAATGGAAATGGAAATCTTTGGATGGCTTGGAAATGTACGCGCGTGCTTGGGCGCCACTGGGCCACCCGAAAGCCGCCATCATGCTAGTACATGGACACGGAGAGCACGTGGCACGCTACGACCATGTCGCGGCTGCGCTGGCAGAAAAAGGATACGCAATGCTTGGTTTCGACTTGCGCGGGTATGGCAAATCCGGCGGGCCGCGTGGCCATACCCCGTCTTACGGTGCTCTGATGGATGATATTGCTTCTTTTTCCCAACAGACGGAGCTGCGTTATGCCGGTTTGCCGCGCTTTCTCTATGGCCACAGCTTGGGCGGCAACCTGGTGCTGAACTACGCTTTGCGCCGTAAGCCGGATTTGCTCGGGGTTATTGCAACCGGTCCCTGGCTAAGACTGGCTTTCGATCCTCCGGCTTCCCAGGTGACTCTCGGCCGGTTGATGAACGGCATTGCCCCTGGTTTTACCCAGCACAGTAAGTTGAATACCCAGGGACTTTCCCATGACCAGGCGGTGGTTGCTGCTTATGAAAACGACCCACTGGTGCATGATAAAATCTCGGCCCGGCTTTTCGTGGCGATCTACGAATCCGGATTATGGGCGTTGGAACATGCTGCCGAATTTCCCCTGCCTTTATTGCTAATGCATGGCGCGGCTGACCCGATCACTTCCGCCAAAGCCAGCCAGGAATTTGCTCAAAAAGCCGGAAATAAAGTCACGCTTAAGGTATGGGATGGCCTGTATCACGAGATTCACAACGAGTTGGATAAGGCCGAGGTCTTCAAAGTTATGCTCGATTGGCTTGGCAAGCATTAGCACTGATCTGGAATTTCCCTGGAGTCTGTATTTTGAACGCCCACTCTCAAAATACGGATCTTCAATAATCTTCGGATAAATAGGCTGTAGAATTAATGTCAGATAAGAGCAACCCTTTATTCGAACAGGATACAGGATTTTTACTGGACAAACCGCCTCTATTATGGCAAAATCATTTTAAAATTAAAATAATGAGGAGTTATCATGAGTAAACGCCAGGAAATCCGTGAACGTCGCCATCGTGAACAAACTCGCAATCGTATTATTGTTATCGTGCTGGTAGTGGTGGGAGCCCTATTGGTGACTTTTGCCCTCATTCTGCCATCCTTGAATACCGCCCGTACAGCTGCCAGCGCCACCCAGACTGCTGCAAATGCCACTCCCGTTCCTGTTGTTACCATAACCCCCCGGGTCTTTAATACCACAGTAAATGATAACCACCTTGGCGATCCCAATGCTCCTGTAAAAGTGGACGCCTATGAGGATTTTCGATGTTCAGCTTGCCTTTATTATACGCAGAATGTTGAGCCGCTGGTTCTCCAGAACTATGTGGAGACAGGCAAGGTTTATTACACCTATCATTTTTTTATTGTGATTGATGGCAATGACGGCACGGACGCTTCCTATCGGTCAGCCAATGCGGCTTTATGCGCCGGCGAACAGGGCCATTTCTGGGATTATCATGATACGCTCTATGCCAACCAGATCACAGAAAGCGCCTCCCTTTTTACCGATGCACGCCTTGTCACAATGGCCGAGAATTTAAAACTGAATATGACGGAGTTTAATCAGTGTTACCAGGCAAAAAAGTACGCCAGCGTTGTCCAGAATGATATTTCGCAGGGCCAGAAGTTGAATATTACCGGCACCCCTAGCGTCTTTGTTAATGGGACCGTGGTTTCAAATATTTCGCAAACGACTCAGGCCATTGATACCGCCCTGGCAGGCAAGTAGAAATAACAATCAACCTAAAAACAGGCGGAGCGCCAAAGAGGTCTCTGCCTGTTTTTTTGTATGGCCGTTAGAACAGGCTGACAATCCACACGATCAAAGGGGCCAGCACCAGGGCAGGTAGGAAATTTCCCACTCGGATTTTCTTGATTTCCAGCAGGCTGCTGATGGCAATCCCGAGCAGCAGCACGCCGCCGGTGGCAGTCAGTTCGGCCATCATTGATTTGCTGACAATCGAATTCAACTGTGCCGCCAGTAAAGTGATGCTTCCCTGGTAGATCAGGATCATGGCAGCTGAAAATAGCACTCCCACTCCCAGGGTCGATGCAAATGCCATTGCAGTAAACCCATCCAGTACGGACTTGATTACCAACAGGCTGATGTCGCCTTTCAGGCCGGCTTGGATGGATCCGAGGATGGCCATCGGACCGATGCAAAATAGCAGCGAGGCGGTCATGAAACCATTAACGAAGCGCCCGCTTCCGCTATCGGAGCGGCTGAATCGCATTTCGAATATCTCGCCGAGCCGTTGAAGGCCATCCTCGATTTTCAACCATTCCCCCAACAGGGCCCCGATGACCAGGCTGCCAAGTACAATTAATGAATTCTGAGTTTCCAGAAACATCATTATTCCGGTGACAGCGGTAAAGAGTCCCATCCCGGCGATTACGGTGGACTTCAATCGTTCGGTCAGGCGACCTCCAAAAATCAGGCCAAGGCTGCCGCCAATCAGGATGGCAGCGACATTGATGAATGTTCCAATCATTTTTCCTTTGCCAGGCTGGTGGGCTTCCCTGCCTGTGCATTTTCAAACACTTCCAGCGCAAAGCAGAGAGAGCTTAAACGGTTCAGGTATAGCAGCAGCACTCTGTTTTCAATTTCACCCTTATCAAGCAGTTCAGCCACCCTTCTTTCGGCTCGCCGGACAACTGTGCGTGCCAGGTCCAACGCTGCGCCTGCCAGGGAATCTCCTGGTAGGATGAATTCTTTCGGGATGGGTGCCAATGCGACTATCGCATCTACCTGCGATTCCAACCACTCGACGCGCCGCGATGCCATGTTCTGGAACTGCCGCGTATTCTCCGGGGTGGCGGCCACTTCGGCCATGATAGTATACAGGTCGCGTTGTACATCTTTCAACAGGTTCCCGGTCTGCGGATCTGTGATTTGGACACGTGCCAGGCCGACTGCAGCCGAAGCTTCGTCGAGAACGCCCAGGGTTTCCATGCGTGGATGATACTTTGGCAGGCGGTTCTCACCAAGCACACCGGTGGTGCCGTCATCTCCGGCACGCGTGTAAATTGGGGACATGCAAGGATTATAACCAAATTGGCGGGAAAAGAGTGTCTTTTGGCGTATAATATTTCTTCACCACGCAACTTCCGATCAATTCCGTAAAAACCACCCCTCCCCGTGACACGCTCTAACGTATTCTGGTCTAGGGCAAAATTCAGCCAGTGGCAGTTTACAATCTCAAGTGTTTCAAATAGGAAAAGAAACCATGGATACAAAGGAAAAACTTGAAATTGCTCTTAAGGAAGCTTTAAAAGCTGGGGACGATGTGCGCAAACGCACAGTTCGCATGGTGCTGGCGGCTGTCCGCCAGGTGGAGATCGACCGTCAGGTGAAGCTGGATGAAGCCGCAGTGTTAAGCATCATCCAGAAGGAAATCAAGACCCGCAGGGAATCTGTGGAAGAAGCCCGCGGCGCCAACCGGCCGGACATCGTGGCAGCTACAGAAGCCGAGATTGTCGTCTTGCAGGCCTATTTGCCTGCCGCACTGAGTGCAGATGAGTTGAAAGCGTTGGTCGAAGCAGCCGTTCTAGAAGCCGATGCCAAATCGCCTGCCGACATGGGTAAAGTGATGAAATTACTTCTCCCGCGTGTGGCTGGTCGTGCTCCCGGAGACCAAGTAAGCGCGGCGGTTCGCCAGGTCTTGCAAGAAATAAAGCAATCCATTGGGTTTATTGAAAACTAAAGATATGTATCGATGTGTGAAGCCCTACTTTGGCGACGATCGCGTAGTACCGCGAAGCATCCCGTTAGGGATACCCGTAGGGTAAGCAATCCCC
This sequence comes from Anaerolineales bacterium, assembly GCA_050014055.1. Taxonomy (GTDB): domain Bacteria; phylum Chloroflexota; class Anaerolineae; order Anaerolineales; family Villigracilaceae; genus UBA877. Next base: position 4,563 of record JBEKEB010000111.1, read on the forward strand.
AAATGGGTTTTGATGAGATATTATTAATTATCAATTACATGATCCTGCTGAGCGTTAATTGATGGAATCTTCTCCTCGATCTCCGCATTTCTTCTCCCGCCAAGTTTTGTTGCCGGTCCTGGTGCTGGTTTGTGTTAGTGTTTTAAGCTACCTTGCATTGGTTCAGCCCTGGTCGTTGCGGCAAACTACTCTTCCGCTGGCGGTGGGAGATGTGGCTTCCCAGGATTTAAGTGCTCCACGCGATACCCAATACGTCAGCCAGGTTCTCACCAACGCTGCGCGTGACGCAGCCGAACGCGCGGTGGCTCCAGTCTATGTTCCTCCGGATCCGTCGATTGCGCGCACGCAGGCCACCACCCTTACCAACATCCTACAATCCATATCATCGGTCCGGTCTGACGTTAGCACTACCATCGAAGAGAAGAAAGCCGCTTTAATTGTCATTCAAGGATTTTCCCTCCAACCCGATTTAATGGATTTCTTGCTGGGATTGCCGGATGCCCGCTGGAATCTTGTCAGTAATGAAGCCTTTAATGTGCTCGTGGAAACCATGCGTAATCCGGTCAGGACTGAAAACCTGGATGCGGTTCGCCAGGGTCTTGTGACCTTGGTCAGCTTTTCCCTGACCGAACGCGAAGCCGAACTGGTGGTTGGACTTGTTTCGCCTTTGATTACGGCGAACAGTTTCTACAGCCCGGAACTGACCGATACAGCTCGCCAGACAGCCCGTGCCGCTGTTCAACCAATCACCCGCTCTTTTGTAGCCGGACAAACAGTTATCGCACGCGGCCAGGTTGTCACCCCGGGGGATTTGGAAGCCCTGACGGCACTGGGACTGATTCAATCCAAAGACCCCCTCTACGGCCTCTTGAGCGCGGCTGTCCTGGTGATAATCCTGGCGGCCTTCACAGCCCTGTATTTCTCGGCCCGTCAGCCGGTGGCTGCTTCTGACCTGCGTAGTATTCTTCTGTTCGGGTTGCTTTTTATTGTTTTCCTTGCTGGTGCGCGCATATCCATACCCAACCGGACAGTCATACCTTATCTTTTTCCTCTTCCGGCCTTTGCCTTGTTGGTTGCCGCGCTTTTCGGCATGGAACGCGGCATGGTATTTGGCCTTGTAATGAGCATCCTGTGTGCTTATGGCACGCCGGATGGGCTTGGCCTGGCCTCTTACTACACGCTGAGTTGCTTGTGTGGCGTATTGGCTATGGGACAGGCTCGCCGTATGGCCCAGTTCTTATATGCAGCATTGGCCATCGCGGTGGCAGGTGCAGCCATGATTGCCACCTACCGCCTGCCTTCCACGGATACGGATTGGATTGGCGTGGTTACTTTGATGGGTGCGGCGGTTTTCATGGGCATTGCTTCGGCTGGCCTGGCGCTGCCACTGCAATTCCTGCTTTCGCAATTCATCGGCAAGACCACTGCTTTGCAATTACTTGAAATTTCCCGGCCCGATTCGCCCTTGCTGAATTACTTCCTCCAGCGCGCCCCCGGTACCTATCAGCATAGCTTGCAGGTTGCCAACCTGGCAGAACAGGCGGCTGAACGCATCCATGCTGATGCCCTTCTAACAAAGGTTGGGGCGTTATTCCACGACGTGGGCAAGGCTGCCAACCCGCTCTTTTTCGTTGAGAACCAGCCTCCCAGCCAGATTGACTCGCACGATGATCTGAAACCTGAGGAGAGCGCCCAGGCCATTATCCGTCACGTCCCCGATGGGTTGGAATTGGCGCGCAAGCACCATTTACCGCGCCGCCTGCAGGATTTTATTGCCGAGCATCACGGTACGCTCATTACCCGTTACCAGTACAATCGGGCCGTACAGGCCGCCGGTGGGGACAAGTCCAAAGTGGACGAGGCGAATTTTCGTTATCCCGGCCCGGCTCCGCGTTCGAAAGAGACTGCCTTGCTGATGTTCGCGGATGGCGTGGAGGCGCGTTCCCGAGCGGAACGCCCGGCCAACGATGAGGAAGTACGTATGCTGGTTCGTAGTGTCATTGAAAATCGCACGAAGGATGGTCAACTGGATGATGCTCCGCTTTCCCAGCGGGACCTGGCGGTCATTACCGAATCATTTGTCACCACGCTGCGGGTCGCCTACCATCCACGCCTCGAATATCCAATGGAAGCACCCGCCAACCAGGACGTGACTACCCAACATCGTCCGCAGGAGAAGACCGAATGATTTTTATCGAAAGCGAGTCGGGCCAGACTTTCCCCGGGGATTTGTTGGAACGGGCTGCCCGGGCGGTGCTTGACCTTTCCGGTACCCAGGATGCCGATTTAACCATCGTTCTGGTGGATGATGCGCGCATCCAGGCTCTCAATCGCGATTTCCTTGCTCACGATGCACCCACGGATGTGCTTTCTTTCCCGGCCGACGAACCCGACCCGGAAACAGGCCGCCGTTATCTGGGTGATGTGGTCATATCGACACCGCGTGCAGGGGAACAGGCCCGCGAACGCGGTCATGCCGTCGAAGCCGAAATGCAGCTTTTGGTGGTTCATGGCATTCTCCATCTACTCGGGCACGATCATGCCGAGGTGGGGGAAAAAGAACGTATGTGGGCCGCCCAGGCCCGGGCTCTCGAAAGATTGGGTGTTTCTGCGCAAATTGTCCATGAATAAGATCAGGGAATTCTTTGTTTCACGTGCGCACTCTTTTGAGCACGCCTTCCACGGTTGGTGGTACGTTCTTCGCACCCAGCGCAACGCCTGGATCCATGCCGCTATTAGCTTGGCGGTGGTGTTGCTGGCCATCTGGCTGCGCCTGCCGTTGCGCGATTGGGCGGTGTTGGTCCTGACCATCGCTCTGGTTTGGGGGGCCGAGTTCATTAATACTGCCTTGGAGGCGGTGGTGGACCTGGTCAACCCGCAGCAGCATCCCCTTGCAAAGGTCGGTAAGGATGTCGCCGCCGCCGCCGTCCTGCTTGCCGCCCTTGCCTCCATCCTGGTTGGCCTGCTCATCCTCGGCCCTCCGCTCTGGGAAAAACTGAAATTCCTTTTCGCCAGGTAGTCATCATGTCTCTCTCCTTTCGCTTTGGCACTGTCGGTTCCCCCCTCGCCACTCCACCCAATCCCGGCGGGACGGTCGGCGGCATACGCTGCGCTGCTTCCCTTGGCCTGGACGCCCTCGAGATGGCCTGGGTCAACGGTGTTCGAGTCGGAGAACCCACCTGCGCCCTCATCCGTCAGGCCGGCGAAGAGACCGGCGTTGCACTCTCCGTGCATGCCCCCTATTACATCAACCTGAACGGAGAGGAAGAAAAATGGCCGCGCCTGCGCCAATACCTGATGGACGCGGCCCATTTTGGGTATCTGGCTGGCGCCACTGACATTATCTTTCATCCTGGCACCTATTTTGGCCGCCCGGCCGATGAAGTGCTCAAAGTTGTCCTGCCGCGCCTGCAGGGCTGCGTGGATGAACTGTGCCAGGCCGGCAACCCGGTTACCCTGCGCCCTGAGATCAGCGGCAAAGCCGCCATGCTCGGCTCATTGGCTGATGTACTGGAATTGGCAAAGGCCATCCCGGGGGTCGTTCCCTGCATCGACTTTGCCCACCTGCATGCCCGCCTCGGGGATGGTGCCATGAACACGTATGCCGAGTGGATCTCCGCCCTCGATCTCTATCGCAAATCCCTCGGCGACGACGCCATGCAGCACCTGCACATCCACCTCTCTGGCATCGCCTACGGTCCCAAAGGCGAAAAGAACCACCTGGTCATGGAAGAAGCCGACCTGGATTTCAGGAACCTCATGCGTGCCCTGCATGATTCCGGCGCCTGCGGCCGCCTCATGTGTGAAAGCCCGGTCATGGAAGTGGATGCGCTCAAGTTCAAAGCCCTTTGGCTCGAAGTGAGCGGGGAAGAGCAATAAACAAGGACCCGTTTTCTCGAAGAATACGAGTTCTTTATTATTTGCGAATGAGATTCGTAGTAACGACTTTAGTCGTTGCGTTTGAACTTGTGTGGGGATCGTTCAGGATGCTTAAAGGCATCCATTTCGATGTCGCTATCCAACTCCGGCCAATGACAGCCTTCCACCAAGCCCCCGTAAATTGTGGATTTGGGCCACATCCCGCCGCAGCCCCCGCTGCAGCCGGCCATCGCGAAGCATCCTGAAAGGAGACCGTGGACTTTCTCGCCACCGTTCTACTTGTTGGTATCGACGACAACGGCCAGCCCACCTATAAAGCCAAAGGCGGACAGTATGCTAAATTCGGCGTGCGCATATGGCCCGAGACCTTGCCCGCCCTAGGCGTGGATCCTGCCAACCTCAAACCCGGCCCTAACCCGGTTAACCTGCACTTGCTCGCCCTCATGGGCGACAAAGGCCCCCGCAAAGTGATCGGCATGGCAAAGTAACCGCCGACAGTCCAGCCCTAAGACTTCCCCGGCCTGATTAAATCGGACTGGGGTGTCCTATTTTTGCCATAAAATCGCAAACTGCGCCTTATGAGCGGCGCAGCGCCTCCGGCGTTTAGTCCCTTCCTCGTTAGCCTGCTTCATAAACTTATAGCTGTGGCCAATATTTGGATTCAAAACTAACACCATTCGCATCTTCGGTCTGGTGTGAAATTACAAACCCAATAACAAAAAGACGTATAATATTATTAATCGAATTATTAGTGAACCGCCCTTAACTTCTTATCCAATCCGTTTATATATGTGTTGAGCGACTCGGTTTAGGCCAAGGGTACTAGCTTATCGCCAGAAGAAGGCATAGCATATGCGTATTCAAGGTAGTAATTTCGGCAACTTTTCTCTCATGACTGTCCTTCGTGCCGAACGTCTTCTTGCCATTTCGGAGGAACATGAGGAAGATAATGATCCCCTCCTTGGTTGCTCGATCGTGTTACTTGCAACAGCATTGGACCAATCCCTGAGCACTACCTTGAAAAAATTGTGCCTCGAATATGACTCCGATGAACAATGGGCTCTCCCAAACCCAGCAGATGATCTCCAGGACAAGTCGCTATGGTACCGTTTGAAAACCACGCCTGAGATCCTGCATATTAATCCTTTCAAACTCAATTTTAGAAGTGAGCATGTGAGTTATCTTCGAGATGTTGTCACGGGGCGTAACAGCCTGTTGCATATAGAAGAGGAGCCGATTTCATTCGATTTCGAATTTCCCGACGGCGACGAAATCCCTTCAAAAATCATAGTTACACTTACGCGGGAGCAACAGAAGGAGCTCTTTAAAGATACTGCCTGGAAACAGGTAACAATTGCTGAAGTGAGGCGAGGCATCCGGGCAGTCACTGTGTATTTGCATGCTTTGGCGGGAGATCCTGATGCAGAGGTTAAACTTCTCACCTGTGCAACGGTGTGAGTTTAGCATGTCGGTTATCCTGCCTCCTGCCGCCCAACACTATTCATCATTTGAAGCGTATTTGAGAATATAAATGACTGATCAAGAATTTCCCTTTTCCGTGATTGAGCGTTTGGGTTATTATGTTTATACTTTGGCCGATCCTGCAGCTGGTATATTCTATGTGGGTAAAGGTACTGGTAATCGTATATTTGCTCATGTTAATGAAGCCATCAAGAATCCCAAGAAGAATGACAAACTTGATAAGATACGAGAGATCCGTGCAACGGGTAGGAGTATCAAGTATGAAATAATACGTCATGGCTTATCAGAGAGCGAAGCGTTTGAAGTAGAGTCGGCGATTATTGACTTTATCGGGAAAAAAGAATTAACTAACAAAAATGCTGGTCATAAAGATCACCGTGGACTAATGTCAGTCTCAGATATCATTGCTTCTTATCAAGCCGAGCCAGTTTCAATTGCTGAACTAGTCATCCTATTCATTGTTAATGATCTGTTTGAGCGCAATATCAGCCCAGATAGGCTATATGAAATTACACGCGGCAACTGGGTTGTGGGTAAACGTCGCAATAATGCCAAATATGCATTTTGTGTCTATAAAGGAATTGTACGACAAGTCTACAAGATAAATCGATGGTTTCCTATTAAATCACGATATTCTGAGACAAAGAGACAGTCTCGGTGGCGTTTCATTGGCAAAATATCTAGCGAACTTCAACATTACGTAAGTGGCAGTGTTGATAGTTATCTTAAACGCCGTGCTCAGAACCCGGTTAGGTATATCAATTGTTAGGCGGGTATATTTTCAGAACTCTTTTGAAATCTCCCTTTCTCAATAATAATCCAACCTTCTCTGCAGGTCCTCTGCCGCGCTGGCCATGTTGGCAGCCTCGTAATCGGCCGCTAGAATAGCCAAAGCTTCCAAATCCATTTCGGGCGCTTACAAGGTACAATCGCGCCGCATCCAGCCTCTAGGCAAGACCATGGCCGCGTGTGGATGGAGTGAATTTGCAATTTAGAGGAAGTAGATTATTCCTGTCTATTGTTAATCTTTGGGTTTTACGGTCGTATTTTTTTTGAACTTGGCAGCATCAAAAGTTTCGTGCTAATATAGACGAAGACTTTTTCCGTCATTGCTAAGTTACTGAAGCCACTATTAAGGTTCCGATCCGCATTTCCAGCATGAATTTGGAGTATTGCATTATGGAAAAAACAAAAATCGAAGATCTGCACCCCATCGCCTTCCCTAAACCGCTCTTTGATCGCTCCGGCACGGTCTTTGAAGCCCTGAAAACCAGAAGAACCTCCCGCACCATCGGCGCCAAACCGATCCCGCTGCAAACCCTGTCCGATATTCTCTGGGCTGCCCAGGGCTTCAACCGACTCGATGGCCCCTTTGGAGGACCGGGTCGTACCGCCGGATCAGCCAGCAATGCCCAGGAGATTAGTATCTATGTTGCCATGCAAGCTGGGATTTATTTATACGAGCCCGCTACCCACCAGTTGGCTCCGGTTGTCGCCGGCGACTGCCGCGATCTGGCGATCGGGCCAGGCCAGGGCAAGTTGGGCGCCAATGCTCCGGCACGGCTGATCTATGTGGTCGATCTCGACAAGTTCAAGACCGCCGGATTTCCGGAGCCGGGCCTGTACGATGCAGAGATCCAGAAGTCCTATTACTTCGTTGATACCGGCCTGATCGCCCAAAATGTCTATCTGGCCTGCGCATCGTTGAGCCTGGCTGCCTGGTTCCACAACTGCAACAAGCCCGCCCTGACGAAAAAACTCTCTTTGCAGCCAAACCAGCGTGCCCTTTTCGGACAGACCATCGGCTATCCTGAGGAGTGACAACAGGGTTTGTTCATTGGTCGGGTAGGGCGGCATGCTATACCGCCTCCCTGAATGATGCAACATGAATGAATAGAGACCACCGAATAGGATGGTCTCCATTCATTTTTCGAACTTTCTTAATCACTGGGGCGCATCAACTGGCTCGGGAAAAGATATCAACCAAAAGCTTTATCTTTTCCTTTGTGTCCCTTCGTGACCTTAGCCTGCACTGCCTGCGCCAGCCTGTCCTGGGCACACGTGTGGTGAGAGGGTTTAATCTTTTTCCTTACAATGCTAAGCTAATTCCCGTTGATTTTCACCGCCTCGATCACATACATCTGTCGGTTTATCCCGCTCGCGCCATACGGCTGATACACAGGATTGCCTGTGTATTTTTCTGACAGCTTGTTGATGTGATCGCGCGCGCCATGCGCCTCGTCGATCGGCTCACCTACATGTCCCTGGATCTCGATCCAATGCCTGCCGCTTTGCGGTTCGATGATCAGCAAGGACAACTTGGGATTTAGTTTCAGATTTCTGGCTTTCTTTGTTGCTGCCGGGAAATTGACCCGCACGTGCTCCCCGTCGAAATCGCACCAGACCGGCACGCTGTGCGGTTGTCCGTTTGGGTTGACTGTGGTTAAGCCACACAGGATGGGACGGCTGAACAGATCATGAAATTTTTCTGGGATGGGTAGGGACATATAATCAATCCTTTTCGATATGTTTGAATGTTAACCGATGAACTTGCAATCATTCTATCATTCTGCCACTTGTTAGGCAATCCGTTATACACAAGTAATAATCCTGTCAAGGCTGCGAACATTACTGGGCATAAAGAGATAGGTATGTTTCTGCAATCAATGGTATTTCTTGATATAAAAGACGAGCCGACCGGTTAGGAACCGATCCGGTTGAATTCCAGTAATGGACTGGTTATAATAAATTTGAGCGGCAAGCCCGAAAAATCCCTTCGGGGATCTCCTTCAGGAGTTCACACGTGTGCCTGCGGCACAGTGCAGGCAGAATATTTCTGTTTGGGATGCCGCTCACTCTTTAAGTCTTCAGTTGGCTGGGTGGCAGCTTGACTTTCCTGCCGCCCCAGGGAAGAACCTCCAGGTTTTGTCCGATGCCCAGCCGGTCCAACTGCTGGCGGGTAAAGGCCCGGGCGCTTGTCCCTTTGGGGAGATTGCTGACCTTGATCTCATAGGCTAGCTTGAACATGGAAGCTGCCACGCTGGTCTCATCGGCATGCCGGTCGGCAGCTTTGTTCGTCAGGATGTGCCAGACCGCCACGAGCAACCGCCGGGCGATGGCCACGATGGCTTTGCTGCGACCCAGTCGGTATTCCAACCGTTCGAACTCTTTCTTCCAGTAGGGGTGGTGGCGTACGGCGGCATTGGCCGCATCCACCATGGCGCCGCGCAGGTCACGCCGTCCGGCCTTGGTGATGTGCCCGGTGGCGTGCATCTGACCAGAGTCGTGGACGCTGGCTCCCAGCCCGGCATAGCCCACCAGGTGGCTGGAGTCTTCGAAGCGCTCGATCGGTCCGACGGCGGCCAGGATGGTGAGGGCTGTCAGCATGGCGATCCCCGGTAGCTGGGTCAGCAGCGGGACGCGTTCATCCTTTGCAGCTTCCTGGCGCAGCACCTCTTCAATGGCGTCGATTTGCTTCCCGGCGAAGGCCAGGGTTTCGAGGTCGGATGCGACGATGTATTTTTCGAGGGTTGTAAGTGGCAGGGACTCCCACCAGGCTTTCTGCTCGGGCTTGAAGAGCTGGG
>JBEKEB010000112.1:0-12433 GCA_050014055.1 Anaerolineales bacterium
ATAAGATCAGCAATATGACCGGCAATCTTCTGATTGATCTGATCATCGCCTTCGCTGCCCATCGGTAATTCAGCGATTGCATAGGACACCGGCACAATGTGTGTAAGGCGACTTACGTGGATGAAGGAATCGCCCAAGGTACGCGGCATCTGCTCGTTAACTTCGGCAATAATAATCCTGGCCGATTCAGCCGGTGACTTGGTCAGGCCGACCTCCACGCCCAGGCTGCAGAAGCCGTGCTCATCTGGTAGCGAGACATGAATCATAGCCACATCGACAGGAAGAACCTTATTCTTGAACAAAAGGGTGAATTCTGAAAGCAGCACAGGGGTGAAGTCAGCGCGGCCTTCCCAAACCGCTTCGCGAACGTTTGGGCTAATGAAAAGCGTGTTCACCCGTAGATGGCCTTCCATTTCCGGCTTAACATAATCCGCCGAACCGACTGAAAGTGCCTGGCAGATTTCCACATTGGTGAGCTCGGGAGCACACTCCACCAACGCGGCCAGTAACTTCTGCGGCACCGATACATTCCCGGTCATAAATATGCGATCTCCCGATTTGATCGCCTTGACCGCTTCTTCCGCTGTTGTCACGTGTGATTTATAGATCGAATGCCAGTCCATATACACCTCCCTAACTGCTCCACAACGACAGGTGACGGATTTCACCTTGATAGGTGTTTATTGCCATTTCAATGGCCGGGTTTTCCGCCATGGCTTTTTCCACACCAAGGTTTGCAATCTGTAGAATATAAGGAGTGGCCACATTCACGAAGCCATGCGTAGCAGTGCGTGCCACGATACCTGGCATATTTGGAACACAATAATGAACCACATTCTCCTCAATATACGAGGGACGGTCGTGTGTGGTTGGACGCGACGTTTCGACGCAACCGCCCTCGTCAATGCTAAGATCAATAATGACCGATCGCGATTTCATCTTTCGAACCATCTCTCGCGAAACCAGCAGTGGGGCCCGCGCACCCGGCACTAATACCGCACCAATAAGTGCATCTGCAAATTCACAACACCGCATGATATTCCGTTCTGTGGAAAGCATGGTTACTACGTTCATGCCATATTCGCTGATGCGTTGCAACGAGTTAATATCCTTATCCAATACCGTGACATGTGCACCCAGGCCGATAAAAGCACGCGCTGCATATGTTCCGACCGTACCGGCTCCCAAGATAACCACTTCTGCCGGCGGAACTCCAGGAATACCACCCAATAAAATCCCGCGTCCTCCCTGGTCACTATGCAATAGGCGGGCAGCTACTTCTGCCGCCATTGCTCCGCCAATCTGGCTGGATGGGCGCAGCACAGGCAGAGAACCATCTGCTTCCTGAATCTGTTCCCATGCAATCGCCGTGATTTTCTTGTCAAGTAATAGTTTAATCCTGCTCTGGCGGGCTGAAGGCAGATGTAGTAGCCCGGCCAGCGCCGATCCAGGTTGCATGTAAATCATCTCTTCTTCGGTTGGACGGGAAACTTTCAAAACCAAATCAACCCGCCCATAAACCTCTTCGGTTGAATAGACGATCCGTGCCCCAGCCTGCTCATATGTTTCATCCGTAAAACCCGCCATAATCCCGGCTTCATGCTCTACAAGAACAATATGTTCTTCTTGACGAAGGATTTCCACACCGGCCGGGGAAAGTCCCACCCGGTATTCAAATGGCCGTCGTTCTTTCGGGATACCGATGTTCATTTTGCACCTCCAAGTTTCGGTCGAAAACACTTTCGGGGAATATTACCATTCTACTGCAGAATTGTCGTCTACATTCCTTGCTAGAATGAAAATGTGACTCAACCTGAATGTTAAGGTGGGTCACATTTGTTCTTTTTCCTGGATATATGCCTTTTTCATGCCAGGCTTTGAATTCTCAATAATTTCCAGCAGCTCTATTTGACGTTAAGGACTTCTCGAATTGATGGCAATGCCCAATCAATGGTTGCTTTGTCAATCACCAGCGGAGGCGCGAAGCGAATAGTATCAACATGTGTCTCCTTGGCTAGGATCCCTTTCATTACCAAAGCCTCGCAGAATCTTCGCGCTCCCCCCGCACTCTTTTTCAATTCTACGCCGATTAAAAGTCCCTTTCCACGCACCTCTTTTACGTGCGGACTTGGAATTTCAGTTAACTGCTCAATAAAGTATTCGCCCATTTCAGCGGCACGCTCGATCAATTTTTCTTCTACTATTACTCCCAATGCAGCCCGCGCAGTAGCTGCTGCCAACGGGTTGCCGCCAAAAGTCGATCCGTGCTCACCCGGCAGGAATAGTCCAAGTAAAGGCTTATCCGCCAGTACAGCTGACACAGGATAGAACCCACCGGCTAAAGCTTTTCCAATGATTGTTATATCAGGACGAACATTCTCGTACTGTGCCGCAAATAGTTTTCCTGTCCTGCCGAGACCTGTCTGTATCTCATCAGCAATTAGCAAAACATGATTTGCTCTGCATATTTCGGATACTTTTTTCAAATATCCGGCCGGAGGAACTATGACCCCTCCTTCTCCCTGAATAGGTTCCACAAGAACCGCAGCGGTATTCTGGGTAATCGCTTTATTTATCGCCTCCGAGTCACCGTAAGGAACGCTGATAAATCCCGGCGTAAAGGGGCCGAAATCATCGCGATAGAGCGGTTCACTGGAGAAGGAAATTTCTGTAATGGTGCGCCCATGGAAGTTGCCTGCGCAAACAATGATCTCAGCCTGATTGCGTGGAATTCTCTTAATTTCATAGCCCCATTTGCGGGCAAGTTTGAGGGCGGTTTCTACAGCCTCTGCGCCTGAATTCATTAATAAGGACATTTCGTAGCCGGTCAGATCGAAGAGTTCTTTATAAAGCAGAGGTAATTGATCGTTTCTGAAAGCGCGTGAAGTAAGAGTAACTTTCCCTGCCTGTTTAATCAATGCTGCCAAGATTTTCGGATGAACATGTCCCTGGTTGAGCGCCGAATAGGCAGAGAGGCAATCCAGATATTTCTTGCCTTCCACATCGTAGACCCATACACCCTCTCCACGTTCAATCACTACATCTATTGGAAGGTAGTTATGTGCACCATACAGCTCTTCAATTTCGATATACTCCTGCGTGTTCATGGTTTAACCTTTCTACAAATTAAATTGGGAGGTTTTGGCCCCGAGCGCCACGCAGTCGAGAGGCATTTGAACATACTCGTTTCAGGCAACTCTGAAAAGACGTGCAAGTACTGCCTTCTGCGCATGAAGACGGTTCTGCGCCTGAGGAAAAATAACTGAATGCGGCCCGTCCGCCACTTCGTCAGTTAGCTCATGGTTACGATGCGCCGGTAGACAATGCATAACAATCACATCTTTGTCAGCTTCAGAGACCAGTTTTTTATTTACTTGATATGGCGGGAAGACTTGTTCCCGTTTGGCAGTCTCATCCTCCTGACCCATGCTCGTCCAGGTATCTGTATAGATTACCTGAGCTTTCTTAACGGCTTCATGCGGTTCGCGCAGGAATCGAAATTGGCTGCCAGATGAAAGGGCTATCTCTTTTGCCATTTCTACAGCCTGCAAGTTCATGTCATACCCATCCGGATTGGCAATCGAAAAATTCCATCCTAATTTAGCTGAAATGTGCATCAACGAGACAGCCACATTGTTTCCGTCGCCTACGAAGACTACGTTGAGGCCTTTTGCCTTACCGAATTTTTCCTGGATGGTCAGCGCATCTGCCATTGCCTGACAAGGATGGCTGAAATCACTCAAACCGTTTACAACCGGTACTGATGACCATTTTGCTAATTCCAAAATATGTCTATGCTCGAAGACACGTGCCATAATTGCTTGAACATACCCGGAGAGTACACGTGCTACATCAGCAATGGATTCACGCTTCCCCAAGCCGATTTCAGTTGGTGAGAGATATAATGCATCGCCACCCATATGACGCATCGCCATATCAAACGATACACGCGTCCGCAGGCTGGGTTTTTGGAAAATCATTCCCAGTACTTTTCCCTTGAAAAGCGGAGTATTTCCTCCTGAAAAATACTCTTTCTTCAATTGCACAGCCAGATTCAGAATATCTTGCAATTCTTCCGGGGATTGTTCGTAAATATCCAAGAAATGTTCCATTTTTTCATCTCCTATGCCTTAGTATCAAGCCAGCCAGCCCTCCCGTCAAGAGCAAACTTCCTAATATATGCTTTGAATTATCATTTTGAAACATGAAATTTCTGCAAGTATGTGGCCGGCAATGCTAATTGAGCACCAAGATCATCCCCAAAACCAACCTGGCATATTGGTATATTCCTGGATTGCAGGCTGGCAACTATTTCTTCAGTTTCTCCTCGCCCTCCAAACGTCTCTGATTTTATAAGGATTACTACCGGTCGTAGGTTACGGCGTCGTAAATCTTCCAGTGCCAGGATCAAATCCGGATGATCTGATGTTGTGATTAATATAACTCCACTGCCAACAGGTAATAGTTTTGCTTGTATATTTACCAAATCAAAAAGCGGTATCAACCCCTCTGGTTTAATAAAAGCCAGAGTCTCCATAATTTTATTAATTTGGCGTTCTCCGCGCTCACAGGAAACAACGAAAAAATTCCCAGCTGAGCAGGCCAATCCGACTGCCCGCCGATTCATCAGAAAAAATCTTGCCAAAGAAGCTGCAACGCTAATGGCGTATTCAAATGTGTCTTTTGATAGGTGAACCTTCGGTAGGCGCAACCACATGTTATCAATTTGATGGGAAATTGTTAATTCAGACAAGGAAAAATGAACCAGTCGATAAGCATCCAAGAATATCCAGATATCAGCCTGCGGATCTTGCTCGAATTCCTTGACCATTAATTGACCACGATGTGCCGTGCTCGGCCAGTGAATACGTTTCATAGCATCTCCAGGAACGTATTCACGCACTTCTGCAGCATTTGGTGTCATGTCGAAAGTTCGCTGTCGAATCGCCTTCCCTCCCGGAAGAAGACCTGGAGGCGGAGGAAATATTGAAATGGGGAAGGTCATTGGTAGGATAACTAGCGAATCTTTGGCTGCGACTACTTTCCGCATGGTAAAAAGGCCAAAGGGGTCTCCGCATGTTAATATAGTTGGGCCAAGTAAATAGGCACCACGGCGGGTCAGAAGAGTACGGGCAGAATAATATCGTACCTGGTGGGCTTCAACCCTGGTCAACAGTCTGGACCCGGCAGCATTTGGCAAAGGTGACTCGTTGAGTACTTCAAGCCATGAACACCCTGGCCACTTTTCTTTTTTAATTTCATAATGCTCTTCAAATACTTCACCCATGCTTGCACGCAAGGAACGAGTTTCTCTTTTCAAGCGAATACCATTCATTGATAATTTCGTCCAAATAATTGCCCCTCCTGCTAAAACGATACCCAGGTAAGCCAGCCTTGTATATGTCACTACGCCAGTCACAATCCATCCTGTCAAACTTCCTAAAATAACTGCCGCGACCAGCCAGCGCGAGGCATGGGACAATTTCATAAGCTAAGGTGCCTGGTAATCTCCGCCCGGAACAGGCAGGTTCTCCAATATTTCTTCCACAATCTTCTCATCGCTCAACTCTCGTAGGCGGGCAGCTGGTCCGACAATGACACGGTGGGCCAATACCGGTACTGCCAAACTTTTTATATCATCTGGTAAGACAAAATCACGCCCTGCTAGGGCAGCCACTGCCTGTCCTGTACGAAAAAGTGCCAGACTGCCACGTGGACTGGCACCCAGATACACATCAGCACTCTGGCGCGTGCGGTTTACTAAATCCACCACATAGCGTTTGACCGGCTTGGAGACGTAGATTTTCTTTATCTCTTGCATAACTTCCTGAAGTTCTTCGACTGAAATAACAGCTCCCAATAATTCAATCGGGTGCTTCAATTGTTGGCGCTCAAGGATTTCTATTTCATCCATTTGGTTTGGATAACCCAATCGGACCCGCAACAGGAATCGGTCTAGTTGAGCTTCTGGTAAAGGGAAAGTTCCCTCATATTCAATTGGGTTTTGAGTTGCCAGGACCATGAAAGGGCTGGGTAAAGGGTGTGTTATTCCATCCACCGTTACCTGTTTCTCTTCCATTGACTCCAGCAAGGCGGCCTGAGTTTTTGGCGTTGCTCGGTTAATTTCATCCACCAGAACAATCTGTGCAAACACGGGTCCGGGATGGAATTCAAACACACGTTTGGATTGATCATAGATGGAAACTCCGGTTACATCACTGGGCAGCATATCAGGGGTAAACTGGAGACGGTTGAACGAGCAACCCAATGATTTTGCCAGACTGCGCGCCAAAACTGTCTTGCCAACCCCTGGAACATCCTCAATCAGAACATGTCCTTGGCAAAGCAAACCTACGACAATTGTCTCAGTCGTTTGCCGCTTGCCAACGATGACTTTCTCAAGGTTGTTAAGTAGCCTGTTGCCAAAAGATTGAATGTTCGTCAATGTTAGAGTCCTTTATCAAGAGTTGATCTTTATTTTACCCGTACTTTAATCCGGAACCGGTAAGAACCACAACAATTGGATCGGGTAATTTATCGATCACTCGGATGAGCGTTGCCCACGCTATTGCACTGGTTGGCTCGACATAGAATCCAAGTCGCGCCAGCGCATCTCGTGCCGGCATGATATCTTTTTCATCAACAACGCACATGATTCCACGACTTGCCAAAACGGCTGAACGGACCGCTTCTCCGCGCACTGGATTGGGTACTCGCACGCCTTCTGCCAACGTTCCATCCTCAGTGGCGGGTTCCATCACCCCGTCTCTGCCCGCCCATAAAGCCCATAGGGGGGCACATGCGCGCGCTTGTACCCCAATGATCAAGGGTATCGGGTCATTATTATAAACTTTACGCAATGCATCAAATCCCCGCGCAAGACCGAGCAGTAACCCACCCTGTCCAGCGGGGACAACTACTGCTCCGGGCATTTTCCCCACCTGCTCAAAAATTTCGTAAGCAGCGCTGGCATATCCAGGAAGATTAAATGGACTATACGCATGGCTGGCATATACTGTACCATTGTCAGATACCTTCCTGACCGCCTTGGTAACGTCAGAACGCGAACCGGGGATTGGAAACAGTTCTGCACCATAGGCTTCGATTTGCCTCCTCTTGGGGCCAGAAGCGTATTCGGGTATAAATATTCGCGTTTTAATTCCTGCCCGGGCTGCATAAGCTGCCAGGGATGCTCCAGCATTCCCTGAGGAGTCTTCTACAACTTCGGTTACTCCGCGTGACCTCAACCAGGCTGTCATCACCGCTGAACCGCGGTCTTTGAACGATCCACTGGGATTTAGGTAATCGCACTTTAGAGCTATTTCACGACCCAACGCTTTCACCCAAAGTAGCGGTGTGTCGCCTTCTCCTAGAGAAACTGGCACAACCTCTGGCGACAGTCCAAACGTATGCCTGAAGCGCCAGATACCTGGCTCAGAATGGTCTATTTTTGTTGGGTCAAAGAGGAAGCTGCCGCGAAAATCATACACCCCACCACAAATAGAACAACAATATGGAACATGCGCATTTGGATAGGGTTCCCCACAATTGCTGCAAAAAACACCAGGATAATCCATGCCTTCTTCCACCATTAATCACAAAGGCGTTTTTATTCTCCGGACTTAGGAATATATTCACCTTCGACCCAGAATTCGCCTTCTGGACTAACTTCCTTTTTCCAGATAGGCACAATTTCCTTCAATCGGTCAATTCCATAGCGGGCTGCATCGAAAACGCCTGTATCCCGATGTGCAGCAGTGCAAATGATAAACACGGTCGGAGTTTGTGGATAAAGTCGTCCGATCCGTTGAACAATGGCGATACCTTCCACCGAGGGCCAGCGTGAACGAATTTCTTTTGCAACCTGGCGCATCTTGGCTTCAGCCATCGGTTGGTAAGCTTCATATTCAAGAAAACTAGTTTCATGAGCATTACCACGTTCTGTCATCCCGCGCACAATCCCAGAAAATATAGCCGCCGCGCCAGTGGATGGAAGTGTTACCCTAGCAATCAGAGCGTCAAGGTCAAGTTCCATTTCGGTGATAGTGGTGATTGTCGGGTAATCCATATTTTCTCAACCACCAGAAACCGGGGGAAAAAAAGCGATTTCAGCATCGAGTGGAATTAAAAGTTCATCAGCCGCGTATTCGCTGTTGACAGCTGCAATTATGGATTTCTGCGTAGAGGCCATCTGAGGGTATTTTTTCACCAATAATTCCCTAAGCATTGCAACAGTTGTCTGCGCCGGTACTTCCAATTCAACCGTTTTCGCCCCGACATATTCTCTCACGGTGGCAAAAAAGAAGATTTTGACTCTCATGGTTCCTCGTTCAAAAGGTTTACCTTTGACTATCTATTGATTTACCACATCCCCCGACCGCCCGCCGTGTTTTTCAGTCAGGCGAATATTTTGAATTTTCATTGTTTTCTCAGCAGCTTTGGCCATATCATAAATGGTTAATGCTGCCACCGACACGGCAGTCAGAGCCTCCATCTCGACCCCGGTTCTACCGATCGTTTTGACTGTAGCCTTTATGAGAACACCTGGAATATTATCTTCTAGGGTTAAGGTCACATCAATATGGGTGATAGGCAAAGGATGGCATAATGGGATCAAGTCCGAAGTCCGTTTTGCTGCAACGATTCCGGCAATCTGGGCAACGGTTAATACATCGCCCTTCTTAATCGATCCAGCCCGGATCAAGCCAAGAGTTTCTTTCTTCATCAGAACTTCCCCCTGTGCAATCGCCAGACGCTCCGTTGCCGGTTTGTCGCCCACATCCACCATATGGGCGTGACCAGTATCATCAATGTGAGTTAATTTGGTAGGCATGGCTGAATTATACCAGCGGTAGGAAAACCTGTTTCTGGTTATAATAACTACATGGAGTTTTTTATCAACGACCCTAAAATTGTCCGTTATCCTCCAGCTGAGATTCACATGCTTGGCATATGGGCTAATTCTGACCCTGACGGAAAACGTCTGCGGGTTGCCTTGGACTTGACTCCATTCCAGCAAAGGCCTATTATCGAACTTGACCTGACAGACTCCATTGGCAATAAAGTCGCCTCAGCCAGTATCATTGAGCCGGTTGGATGGAAATTGGAACTAACCCTGCATATCCGCAAAACTGGTCTAACCAACGGAAATACACTCTATCAGCCAGTCTGTCCTACCCTGAGCTGGGCGAAGTAGACCGGCATACTCTTATCATCGAAGTTCCCGATCCTGCAAAATAAAATGATCTTCCGTCCAAAAACCATATCTCAAAGTTTACGCTCGATATTTCGCACTGTGTTTTCTGCAATCTGCATCATGTTTTTGCTTTCAGCCTGCAGACTGCAACTTGGGCCTGACCCCACCTTAACTTCAACTCCTTTTCCCCCAAGTCAGACTCCTACGGCAAGCTTGACTCCAACCGAAGCTCCCACTCAGACCCCTTATATCATAACAGCCACTCCAAATATCGGTGCTACGGAACCGGCGCCACAAGGCACTTTCTTCCTTTCCCTCACCGACGAAGGGTATTTCCACCTCTTTGCTTATTCGCCACAAACCCTCCCACTTACCCGCCTTACCGCAAGTGACTGGGATGATATTACCCCTGCAATCAGTCCAGATGGTAAATGGTTGGCATTTGCATCGAATAGAAACAGCTATTGGGATCTTTATTTACTTGAACTTGCCAGCGGCAATGTCATCCGCCTGACAGACACACCCGAATACGACGCTGCGCCATCCTGGTCGCCTGATGGGGCATTTCTGGCCTACGAATCTTATCAAAATGGTTTTTTGGGCATATTCATCCGATCCGTCAAAGATTCTGCCCAAGTGTATGCACTGACACAAGACATTGCCACTGATTCATCACCAGCATGGTCACCACTTGGAAGGCAAATTGCCTTCATTTCAAATCGTAGCGGGGAACCCGAGGTGTGGATTGCCGATTTGAACAAATCGGGGAATGACAAGTTTACAAATATCAGTAAATCTCCCCAAACTGTGGAATCGCACCCCACCTGGTCTCCTGATGGTACTCATCTGGCTTGGGCCTCTGCAGATCCATCCTCCGGCTTGACCAGCATCTATGTTTGGGATGCTGGCAATCCGTCCTCTCCGCCGGTTTTTGCCGGATCTGGAGATTGGCCGGTCTGGCAAGACAACAGCCATCTTGCCACGCGCTTGACGGCTCCCAACCAGACCTTCCTTGCAGGGTATACTATCAATGGAATTGTCAACTTGCCACCAGTGCTGTTACCCGCTCCAACCAATGGGCTGGCTTTCGGCAACACCACGGCTGCGTTACCCGGGCCTTTCCTTAATAATGCTAAAATAACACCGGCCGTTTTATATATCCCAACGGTTACACCTCAATCAGATACCATGCATGGACGTGCTTCACTTATTACTCTGACAGGCGTCCAGGCTCCTTACCCTCAACTAAATGAATTTGCATATGATTCCTTCCAAACTTTACGCGCACAGGTCGCCAGGGAAACAGGCTGGGATGCTCTTGCTAGCCTGGAAAATGCCTATGTTCCTTTCACAACGTCACTTGATCCCGGTTTGGGGGAGGATTGGTTATATACGGGTCGGGCTTTTACACTTAACCCATCCCAGATTCTGGCCAATTGGATGGTCATAATTCGTGAAGATTTCGGTCAAGAGACCTATTGGCGAATCTACCTGCGCACTACAGCCCAGGACGGTTCCCAAGGTGCTCCCCTTACCCAAGTTCCCTGGGATTTTAGTGCTCGTACTGGTGATCCTGTTGCCTATGAGAATGGCGGACGGTTGGCAGACTCCATTCCGTCCGGTTATTGGGTCGACCTGACCTCCCTCGCTATTCAATATGGTTGGGAACGCTTGCCGGCTCTGAC
Source organism: Anaerolineales bacterium (assembly GCA_050014055.1). Lineage (GTDB taxonomy): Bacteria > Chloroflexota > Anaerolineae > Anaerolineales > Villigracilaceae > UBA877. The sequence continues at coordinate 10,882 of JBEKEB010000112.1, forward strand.
TGAATGGCGTACATATTATGCCGGAGCACGCTTCAACGAATTGGCGTTTACTCAGGGATTGGATTGGTCCACCGCCATGCTGCAACTCTACTCACCCGAATTCCTTGTCACACCTACGATGGTTATTCCGCCCACTTTCACACCAACGCGCACACCTATGTGGTATCGGTCACCTACGCCCACTTCCACGCCAACGCACCGCCCGACCTATACACCATGATCCATCTGCGCCTCCTCCTGCCGGTAACGTTAATCATCCTGTCAGGGTGTGCGCCCGCGCCTGGACCTCTGTCCACGCCCGCGCTTCTTCTTTCCTCTCCTACGCCCAATACCACGCCTACATTCGTTGCTGAAGTTGCTTCAGAGGCCACTTCAACTATACCTTTCGAGAAAACTTCAACCCCCTTCCCAATGACTGAAGCGCCTGCCCCTCTCCCTACGGCTACTCCCGATGCAATGCAACTTTTTTTCCCCACTGTCATTCCAGTGCAAGGTGCGGAATACCGCCCTCCACTTTATCCCATTCCGTGGTCACTTTCCCCTTTCGATCATTTCTATTTTGCCGCCCCGATTGCCGCAGCTTACCCTGGTGAACCAGAATGGGATTATCCATATGGCGGTGTTTTCTTCGGACCAAATATTATTCATACCGGAGTTGACCTGCCTGCCCCGCGCGGAACCGATGTATTGTCCGCTGGCCCAGGAACTATTGTTTGGGCTGGAATAGGCCTTTACTCAGGATCATCCGACAGTCTTAACGATCCTTATGGAATAGCTGTCGCCATCCGGCACGACTTTGGTTATCAGGATCAACAACTTTACACCATTTATGCCCACATGGAGGAGGTTGATGTGGTTGTCGGTCAATGGGTAAACACCGGCGCGGTAATTGGGAAAGTGGGGAGCACCGGGAACACTACCGGCCCACACCTCCATTTCGAAGTCCGGCTCGGAGAAAACAGTTTTTATTCTACACGCAATCCTGTTTTGTGGATGGTGCCACCAGAAGGGTATGGCGTCTTGGTTGGCCGGGTGACGGCTGATTACGGTTCCACCCTCAAGGATCATCTTGTTTCGGTAACAAACTCCCAAACCCAAAAAACATGGAAAGTTTACACATACGCCAGTGATGCAACCATTCACAGCGATTCCTACTACAACGAAAATGTCGCACTGGGTGATCTCCCGGCAGGAGTCTATCAAATCGACATTATTTTTGACGGGATGTATAATCTGGAAAATATCCAAATATTACCCGGTCAGGTGACATATTTTACGTTTAATGGATTTGTCAAATATAACTCTTCACCGCCCCCTACTCCAACCAGCACCGGTACAATCTTCCCGACCACCCCTTGACGCATCGAACATCTGTGCTATACTCTGAATGTACTTGTTTAGCGTCTAAAGGTGAATTTCCAGCATATATGGCACTTTGGTAGCAGGTGAGCAATTTATCGCCATATATGCTGGACGTACCTGTGGCTTCATAAGTTGGGAACAGCGAATTATTACCATATATAAGGCACTTTTTTGAACGCTAAACATGTAC